>DAIUKO010000030.1:0-37314 GCA_036848175.1 Vicinamibacterales bacterium
CGGACGTCGTTCTGGTCCTTGTTGCAGAAGGAGCACCGCAGGACCTCGGTTTCTCCGGCCTTTTTCACCATGCTAAGCCCTTAGCCCTCAGCCCTTTGCCCATCGACCGCCATCAGGCCCTTTTGCGGATGACATCGTCAATAATACCGTATTCCTTGCCCTGATCCGCGGTCATGATGTAGTCGCGCTCGGTATCCTCCTGGATACGCTTTTCGACCTGCCCGGTATGGTGCACCAATATGGCATTGATGCGCTCCCGCATGCGGAGGATTTCGCGGGCTGCAATATCAATATCGGTCGCTTGGCCAGCCAATCCAGACATCAGCGGCTGGTGGATGACAATTCGTGAATTTGGCAGCGAAAATCGCTTCCCTTTCGCCCCGGCCGCCAGCAGCACGGCCGCCATCGAGGCCGCCTGGCCGATGCAGAAGGTCTGCACATCCGGTTTGATGAATTGCATCGTGTCGTAAATCGCGAGCCCTGCCGTAATCGACCCCCCCGGACTGTTGATATACAGGTGAATGTCCTTGTCGGGATCCTCGGCTTCCAGGAACATCATTTGCGCAATGACGAGATTGGCGATCCCGTCGTCGATGGGCGTGCCGATGAAGATGATGCTGTCCTTCAGCAGCCGCGAGAAGATGTCGTAGGCTCGTTCGCCACGGTTGGTCTGCTCGACCACCATGGGTACGAGTTGGGCGCGCGGATCGAATCGCATATCCTTGAGTCGCTGATTGTAGGGGAAATCGTCGTGCGGGGTTCTTACGAATTTCACGCGATTGTAGCACGCGACATCGCGAAGTCAATCGACTTCTCCCGCCGCAGCCCCGCCGAGACGCGCGATAATCCGCCCTCCTTTTCGAGCGCCGCGCGGACCGCGGCCGGCGTCCGGCCCGTCCGTTCGGCGTAGCGCTCCACTTCACGCTCGACCTCCGCGTCGGTCGCCTCGAGCTGCTCGCGACGCGATACTTCATCGAGGACCAGTGCGGCGGCGACGGCTTCGCGGGCGACCTCCCGCTGGCTCTCGCGAAACGCGTTCCAATCGATGCCGGCCTGACGCGGATCCACGTGCTGATCGACGAGACGCCGCGCGAACTCTTCCAGCCGCCGATCGATTTCGCGTTCGACGAGCGACTGCGGCACGTCGAATGGAACACGCGCGGCCAGCTGCTTCATCAGCTCACCGCGCACTTCGCGATCCGCCGCGTGTCTCGCGTCGTGCTCGAGATCCTCGCGCACGCGCGTCCTGAGCGCGTCGAGCGTGTCGAACTCGCCGAGATCCTTCGCGAATTCATCGTCCAGATCGGGTAGCACGCGCCGCTTCAGGCCGTTGACCTTCACTGTATACGCGACATCAGTCCCCGCGAGCTCCCCAATCGGGTAGTCCTGCGGGTAATGAATGGTGAAGCTTTTCGTCGCACCCGTTTCAAGACCGAGCAGCTGGTCGTCGAAACCGGGCGGGTTGGCTTTCGCGCCGAGCTCGATCGAGATGTCTTTGTGTGTATCGGTCGTCCCGTTCGGATCCGTACGCTCCAGATCGAGCATGACCGTATCGCCGTGATCGACGCCGCGCCCTTCCACCGGCTCGTGCCGGGCGGCACGATCGCGCAGCCGCTGCAGCGCGCCGTTGACGGCTTCGTCGTCAATCGCGACGGCCGGCCGTCGGATCGAGATCGTCGAGAGATCGCCCGGATCGAACGAGGGCACCGTGTCGAACGAGGCGGTGAAGGTCAGCGGTCGCCCTTCTTCGATGTTCACGTCGCGGACGTCGGGCGTGTCGACCGGCTCGACGCCGCGTTCGCGCAGCGCATCGTCCATCGCGCGCGGAATGAGATCGTGCGCGACGTCGTGAAGGATTTGATCCTTGAACCGCTGCTTGATGACGCGCGCCGGCGCCTTGCCGGGCCGGAACCCTGGAATGCGCGCCTTCTTCGAGTAGTCGCGCGCGATGCGATCGATCTCGGCGTCGACGACGTCACTGGGGATTTCGACGCGCACGTTCTTACGCGTCTCGTTGATGTCAGCGAACTCGGTTTTCATCTAGGTTGGGCGCGAGCGAAGGCATGCGAAAGGGGGGATTCGAACCCCCATAGCCTTTCGGCTACCGGATCCTAAGTCCGGCGCGTCTGCCAGTTCCGCCACTTTCGCGCGGCTTGAACATCACAGAGTAACACGGCCTTTCGTTGCGGCTACCTGAACCGTAGGTACCTGAATTGCGGATTGAGGATTGCGGATTGCGGATTTATTGACGATTCAATCATCAATAAATCCGCAATCCGCAATCCTCAATCCGCAATTCACAGAGCCGCATCCCTCTCGGCCCACCACCACAGCACGAGCGCCGTGGCCAGCACCGCCGTCGCCGCGCCGTAAAGCGGCAGCGACGGCGCGACGCGCCGGACCATCGTCATCATCCCGGTGCTGAAGAGATCCATCGCATCCGTGCTGACAACGGACAGACCGCTGCGGTGCAGGAGCATCCAGATGCCGCCGACAACGGCGACGACGATGGCGATCATCGCCACGTTGAAGCCGACGTCGAGAAACTGCTCGGTGCGCCATCGTGCACGGCGGACGCGCGCGATCGTTCGCGCCGTGAACTGCGCGGTCGGACGCGGCACAGGGCGGGCCCGCAGCATGCCTTCGAGACGTTTCGCGCTGTCGAGCGCCGCCGCGCAATTCGGGCACGTCGCGAGATGATCGGCAATGCGGCCGTCGGGCGTCAGCTCGCCAGCGGCAATCGGCTCGACGGCATCGAGCGCTTCATCGCAAAACATTGTGTACTCTGCGTCGGGCACTCCCGCGGGAACTGCGGAGCGTTGTCCGGCAGCTCATTTCAGATCTGTCTCCAGCAGGCGACGCAACTGCTGTTTCGCGCGAAACAGTTGCGTCTTGACGGTGCCGAGCGGCAGCTGCAGCGCGTCGGCCAGATCCTCGTAGAGCACGCCGTCGAGATAATGCGCCGCGATCAGCAAACGATAGTTCGCCGGCAGACGCGCGATCGCTTTCTCGAGACGGTCGCGAAGCTCCAGATCGCCGAACTGCCGATCCGCAGCCGACGGCGTCACGTGCGCGCTGACGCGCTCGTCGTCGAGCGACACGCTCGGCGCCGCCGCGCGCGGGCGCGCCTGTTCCTGCACGCAGACGTTGGCGACGATCCGGTAAATCCACGTCGAGAGCCGCGCCTCGCCGCGAAAGTACGGCAGTCCGCGGTGAATGCGCAGGAACACTTCCTGTGCGAGGTCCTCCGCTCGGGATGAATCCTGAACCGTACGAGCAATCAACGCGAAGACCAGATCCTTGTATTGATCGATCAGTTCCTGAAACGCCCCGTCGTCGCCGGAACGGCAGCGCTCCACGAGCTCGCGCTCGTTGACGGCGTGCATGCGCCGAAGTATTAGAACACGCCGATCCCAGAATTGTTTCGTGCGACTCGCTCGGGCGGGCCCGCGTAACCGGCGTGAAACAATTCACGAAGCGTTCCAGTCTAATCAGGTCGGACTAGTTTGCTAGCGGCTTCGGGAGGCGCAGTGGACGACATGAACATCAGCCCGTTCCTTATCCCCGTGACGGCGATCGTGGGTGCGTTCGTATATGTGATCGTCAAGACGCTCGCCCAGTCTCGGGTGCGCGAGCTCGAAATCAGGGAACGGATCGCGATGATCGAGCGAGGTCTCGTGCCGGCGCCAGAGGTGGACCCGCGAGGCTTCGATCACGCTATGAACAGGCTGGACCGCCGGGAGTACATACGGTACGCGGGCGGCGGTCGTCATCGCCGCGCGGGCGTCACGATGATCGGCGTCGGTTTCGGTCTCATGGTGCTCATCGCATTTGCCTCAGGGGAGGAGTCGGTCGCAATCGGCGTTGGCGGATTTCTGGTCGTCATCGGCCTTGCCTTCTTCGTGAACAGCTTCATCGACGGCTCTTCGAGCCTCCCGGTGAGCGAGCATCCGCGCCCATGGGGCACGCCGCCGCCCTCAACGCCGACAACCACCTCGACCGAGCCGCAGCGTCCCACCAACGGCTAATCCCACTCAGTCAGTTTCCCAACAGATACAGCCTGGATCCGTGTCGATACACGCTCAACCAGCCGATAAGCAGCTACGTGGGTATCGGCGGCGATCTCTTCGTGTATCTCCAGTGATACAACGCAAGCCGAAAAGTCATAATTAGTCGCGCTCAGCCTCGTCTGTTCCTGTAACTGACAGGGCGGAGCTGTATCCGGCCACTGGGTCGTCCACCCTCGGTAGCATTCCCGACGCCCCATCCTTAATTAAAGAGTCACCCATGGCAGACACACTGACTGCGGGAGCACATGCGGCACGATTCGCACGGCCTGGCGCAGCAGAGCTCGTTGGGCGTTCGGCGGCGATCACTCGCGTGCAGGAGCTGGTGCGCCGCGCCGCGGCACTCGATGGCGGCGTTCTCCTGACGGCGGAGGCCGGTACCGCCGTCGATTCCGTTGCGCGCGAGTTACATGCGCGCAGCCGGCACTCGACCGGCCCTTACGTTATCGTGGAGTGCGCCAACGGCGACGCGGCGCGCCTGGATCGCGTCCTCTTCGGCGAGACGTCCGAGGATGCGCCCACTGATCTCGAGCCGGTCTCGAGCGACAGCCGCATCGCCGCGGCGCGCGGCGGAATCCTGTTTCTCCAGGACGTCACCGAACTGCCTGCGGGCCCGCAGGCGCGCCTCGCGCGCATCGCCCGCGACGGCGAAGTCCGGATCGACCGAGCTCCAGTGCCGACGGCGTTCCGTCTCATCGCCAGCACCGCGCCGGGAATCGACGGCGATGTCTACGCGCACCGGTTCCGCGCCGATTTGTACCGTCGCTTGTCGACGGTGCGCATCGATGTGCCGCCGCTCCGCGAGCGCGCCGAAGATGTGCCCGCGCTCGCGATCAGGCTGGTCGAGGACATCTGCGCGGCGCAGGGAATTGCCGCGCGCACGTTCACGCAGGCCGCGCTGGCGCTGCTCGCCGCCTTGACATGGCCGGGCAATCTCGCCGAGCTTCATGATGTGATCGACCGCGTTGTGAGCGAAACGCGTGACGAGGTCATTCACGTCGAGCACGTGCTGCCGGCGCTGCAGCTCCACCGCGCGCCGGCGCCGTTCGCGCCCGCCGGCAACCTTCGCGAGGCGCGCCTTCGCTTCGAACGCGAATACATAGCCGCCGTGCTTCAACATCACGACTGGCGAATGGCCGAGGCCGCCCAAACGCTTGGCATCCAGCGCCCAAACTTGTATCGAAAGGCACGTCAGCTCGGTATTCCGCTCGCGCGGACATCCGAGTGACCGAGCCGGATAATTGATTATGGGTATGAGCTTGATTTCTTCGCTGATCTTGTTCACTGCGCTTTCGCTCGGTCCGCAGGGACAAACAAGTCAACGCCCGGCGCAGCAATCGCCGCCCAAACAACAGCCGGTACAAACGCCGCCGGCGGCGCAGACACCGAAGCCCGACTTCGTGATCCCGAAGCCGCAAGGTGCGCCGCCGACGCAGCCTGCGCCGATCGTCGCCCCCGAGCGGTACGTGATCGGGCCGGCCGACACCTTGTCGATTACGGTCGTCGGCGAGCCCGATTTGACGAACAAGTATCGCGTCGACACGGACGGCACGATCACGCTGCCGTATGTCGGGAGACAGGCCGCGGCCGGGATGACGGTCATCGATCTGCAATCCAAGATCATCGCGCTCCTGAAGGACGGCTACCTGCAAAATCCGCAAGTCCTCATCGACGTCGATATCTACAAGGCCCGCAGCGTCCTCGTCGTCGGCGAAGTGCGATCGCCGGGTAAGGTGCAATTGACGGGATTGACGATGAGCCTGCTCGAGGCGCTCGCGCTCGCTGGATCGCCGACGAGCGCGGCGGCCAACGAGGTCATCGTCGTGCACACGCCGAAGCCGGGCGAACCGTCGAAGGAGATCGTCGTCAATCGAAGAGACCTCGAGCTCGGTCGAGCCGGCCTCGACGTGACGCTGCAGGACGGGGATCTCATCAACGTGCCGACCGCCAAGCGCTTCTGGGTCAGCGGCCAGGTGAAGAACCCGGGCAACTACGTTCTCGATCCAGGAACGACGGTCGCGCAGGCTCTCATCCTTGCCGGCGGACTCACCGAGCGCGGATCCGATCGACGTCTCATCTTCATCCGAACCGTCAACGGCAAGATCGTCGAAGTCTCGGCGAAGATGGACGACAAAGTGCAGCCGAACGACGAGATAAAAGTCGGTTCACGACTCTTCTGATCGACCCTCGATGCGGGTGATGTACTTCAATCCCACCGGCCAGTTGGGCGGTGCGGAAACCAGTCTTCTCGCGACGCTGTCGAGCGTTCGTCGGGCGGAATCGTCCTGGCCTCTTCACCTGGTGATCGCTGATGACGGCCCGTTGAGACGCGCCGCGGACGCGCTTGGCGTCGTGACGACAGTGCTGCCGCTGCCGCCGGCCGCAGCGAGGCTCGGCGAACACGGAGCACGCGCTGACGGCGGCTATCCGCGCCTGGCGGCAAATCTCGCGCGCGCGTCGTTGACGCTGCCTCTGTATCTCGGGCGGCTTCGCCGCGCGATTCGCTCGTTTGCTCCCGACATCATCCACACCAACGGTTTGAAGATGCACGTGCTCGCCGGATGGGCGACGCCGTCCATCCCGGTCGTGTGGCACCTGCATGACTACCTTGGCTCCCGGCCGCTGACGACGGCGCTGCTGCGGCGATCGACGTCGCACTGCGCCGCCATCGTCGCCAATTCGATGAGCGTCGCCAACGATGCGCGTGAGGCGATCGGACGGGGCGTGAAGGTTGTGCCGATCTACAACGCTGTTGACCTCGATCGCTTTTCGCCGTCTGGGGATCGCGTCGATCTCGATCGCCTCGCGGGTCTGGCGCAGGCGCCGGAAGGAACGATCCGCGTCGGACTGCTCGGCACGTTCGCGCGCTGGAAGGGGCACGAGACGTTTCTGCGCGCCGTCGCGGAGCTGCCGCGCGAGCTGCCGGTTCGCGCGTATGTCATCGGCGACGCGCTCTACCAGACCGACGGCAGTCAGTACTCAGGCGAAGAGCTGCGTCGGGTTGCGGCATCACTCGGCATCGCGGAACGCGTCGGATTCACCGGGTTCGTCAATGAGGCCGATGCGGCGCTTCGCGCGCTGGACATCGTCGTGCACGCGAGCACGATGCCCGAACCGTTCGGGCTGGTGATCGCCGAAGCGATGGCGTGCGGCCGCGCGGTCATCGTCAGTCGGGCGGGCGGCGCAGCGGAGCTCGTGTCACACGACGTCGATGCGTTGACTCACACGCCTGGCAACGTCGGTGACCTGGCGGCGCGAATCGCGGCGCTGGCCGCCGACGGACTCCTTCGCGCGCGACTTGGCGCGGCGGCCCGCGCGCGCGCGGAACGTCAGTTCGATCACACCCGCCTCGCCCGCGAGATCGTTCCCGTCTATGAATCGGCGGTCGGCTCTCGTCTCTCAGCTCTCAGCGTTCAGCCGGCGACGGGCCACAGATAGTCGACAGCGCTTTTGATGCGCGTTCTTCACGTTTACAGCGGAAATCTTTTCGGCGGTATCGAAGCGATGCTGCTGGCCATCGCGCGGCAGCCGCCTGCGACGAGCGATCTCGACTCCGAGTTTGCGCTGTGTTTCGAGGGACGCCTTAGCCGCGAGCTGACCGCCGCCGGCGCGCGCGTTCACCAACTTGGCGAAGTGCGGGTCAGCCGTCCGCAGACCGTTCGGCGCGGCAGGCGCGCGCTGGCCGCGCTGATGGCATCGGGGTGTTTCGATCGTGTGATCTGTCACGCGTCCTGGTCGCACGCGATTTTCGGCGGGGCCGTCCGGCGCGGCGGCATCCCGCTCGTCGTCTGGGCTCACGACGTCCTCGACGGACAACACTGGACCGAGCGATGGGCGCGCCGAACCGCGCCCGATCTGGCGGTGTGCAACAGCGCGTTCACGGCGGCCAGCGTCGATGCGATCCATAGCGGAGTGCCGCTCGCGGTCGTGCATCCGCCGGTCGACTCGGCGCCGATCCGCTTGTCGTCAACCGAGCGCGCCGCGGTACGCGCCGAGATCGACACGCCGATTGACACGATGGTCGTGGTGCAGGCGAGCCGGATGGAACAATGGAAGGGACACGCGCTCCTGCTCGATGCGCTCGCGCGCGTTCGTCATCGCGAAGGCTGGGTCTGCTGGCAGATCGGCGGCGCTCAGCGTCCGCAGGAGCTGGAATACCTCGAGTCGCTCCGCGCGCGTGCTCGTGAACTCCGCATCGCGGATCGCGTGCGCTTCGTCGGTCAACGCGACGACGTGCCGCGGCTGCTCGCGGCAGCCGACGTGCACTGTCAACCCAACACGAGCCCGGAGCCGTTCGGTGTCGCGTTCGTCGAAGCGCTTGCGGCAGGCATTCCAGTCGTGACCAGCGCGCTCGGCGGCGCGCTCGAGATCGTCGACTCGTCGTGTGGTGTGCTGGTGCCGCCGTCGAATCCGTCAGCGCTGGCGACGGCGCTTCAGCAGCTGCTCGCCGACGCGCCGCTGCGAGCGCGGCTTGCGGCGGGCGGACCCCATCGCGCCCGCGCGCTCAGCGATCCGGCGTCGCAGCTGCGGCGCTTGCACGCGGCGCTCGCGAATCTGCCGGCGGTGCCTGTTCGCGCATGACATCCGACGCCTTCACGCACGCGACGACGCTCGAAGCGCGGGCGCGCATGAGCCTCGGCTCGAGCCACGACGCAATTTATCGGATGGTCGTCGATGCGCTCGCCGAGCGCGGCGTCACCGGCGGTCGGTTGGTCGATGTCGGATGCGGTGGCGGCGGACTCTGGCGTGCGTTGAACGGCCGCTTCGACTCCTACTGTGGCCTCGACGCCGTTCGCTACGACGCCTTGCCCGCCGCCGCGGAGTTTCATCTGGTCGACCTCGATTCATCGAACTGGCCCGTCGCGGCCGGTGAAGCCGACGTGGTCGCCGCGGTCGAAACGATCGAGCATCTCGAGAATCCGTGGGCGTTCTTGCGCTCGCTCGCGCGGATCGCAAAGCCTGGCGGATGGATCGTCGTGACGACGCCGAATCAGTTGAGCCTGCTCAGTCTCCTCACGTTGTGCATCAAGCGCCGGTTCTCCGCATTTCAGGACTCGCATTATCCGGCGCACCGCACCGCGCTGCTCCCATCGGATCTCGAACGTGCGGCGGAGGCCGCAGGCCTCGAGCGCATCGCGATCGCCTACAGCGGTCTCGGACGGTTGCCGCTCGTCGCGGCGCACTATCCGGTTGCGCTCGCTCGGACGCTTCCGCGAGCGCTCTCCGACAACCTGATGGTGATCGGCCGCAGACCACATGGCTGACGCGCCGCTCGACACCGCTCCGATGTGGGTGCGCGCCGCATCGACGGTCATTCGATGCCTGCCCGCCGGCCGCTTCCGCGCGATGCAGTGGCTCGCCGCACGCAAGGTGGATCCGTTCTGGATGCATCTGCCGTCCGACCTCGGCGATCTGGCGTACGCGTGCGATCTCGGCGACGGACTGATGCGCGAGGTGTTCCTGACGGGACGCTACGAGCCGCAGGAGACGGCGATCCTTCGCCATCTCCTCCGATCCGGGATGACGTTCGTCGATGTGGGCGCCAACTGGGGCTACTTCACGCTGGTCGGCGCGCATCTGGTCGGTCCGGCCGGACGGGTGCTCAGCGTCGAAGCGGATCCGCGCGCGTGCCGTGCCCTTGCAGCGAACGTCGAGAAGAACGGACTCGGCGCCGTGACGACGCTCAACATCGCGGCGAGCGATGCGCCGGGCCGCCTGTCATTTCAGGAATACCAGTCCAACGCCCGCGACAGCGGCAACTTCGGCGTCGCGCAGTCCACGCTCATCGTCGAAGACGGCCGGCGGGTCGAGATCGAGGCGCGAGCGCTCGACGACGTCCTGGACGCTGCCGGCGTGGACCGCGTCCACGTGTTGAAGATGGACATCGAAGGCGGCGAAGCGAAGGCGATTGCCGGCCTCCACCGCTCGCTGTCGTCGCGCCGCATCGACCACATCAGCCTGGAGCTGCATCCCTACCACTTGCGCGATCTGGCGTCGTCCGCCGGCGCCGTCGTCGCCGCGCTGCGATCGCACGGCTACAAGGCGTGGCAGATCGACCATTCTTCGAGCGCGCATCGCGCCGCCGCGTCGAGCGACATCGACGTCGCCACTCTGCTGACGCCGCTGGCCAACGGCGCCGGCGATCTCGGCGTCTGGCCGCACCTGTTGTGGACGCGCGAAGAGCTGTCGGCATGAACCGCGCGCCCACCCACGCGCTCTTCGTCAACTCCGGCATCCTCGGCCTGAAAACGTTCGCACGCTTCATCGAGCACGCGTTCGTGAACGACCAGGACGACGTTCGCGCGACGCAAATCGTCTTGAGCGAGGAGCTGACGGCGGCCGAGCGGGCGCTGCGGCGTGTCCTCTGCTCGCGCTTGTGGCGCGACGGCTGGGCGGGAATGGCGAATCTGGACTTCATGCGTTACCGCGCCGAGTGGAACGCGGGCTGGCTGGCGCGCAAACGAATCCGGGAGCTGGAACGATCGGGCGAGCGCTTCGATGTCCTGCACTTTCATCGGCAGGCGACCGGCTACGCCAGCTTGCGGCGCATCCGGACGACTCCGACCATCATCTCAATCGACTGTACTCAGGGCTGCGTCGTGCAGTCGGCGCGAAACCGGCTCGAAGCCCGGACGTACCGCCCGAACGTCCGTCGCGACGGCGAAGTCTTTCGAGCCGCGAAGCTGATTATTTCGACCTCGCGTTGGGCGGCCGACTGTCTTCGCGAGGAGTATCCGGATTGCGCCACCGAAGTCGCGGTCATGCCGAATCCCGTCGAGCTGGACGGGTTCGAGTCCGCGTGGATCGAAGAACGGTATGCGCGGGCAACGCAGACGCTTGACTACAAACCGCGCGTGCTGTTCATGGGCGGCGACTTTCGACGCAAAGGCGGCGACGACCTGCTGGCGGCGTGGCGCGCCGCGCAACTCGGGCAGCGCGCACGGCTCGATATCGCGACCAGCTCGCCGATTGATTCGCGGCTGCTGTCGGACGGGATCGCGGTTCAAACCGGAGTCACGGCTTACTCCCCGGAGTGGCGGCGGCTGTGGCGTGATGCCGATCTGTTCGTCCTGCCGACTCGCGACGAGGCGTTCGGTCTCGTCTTTCAGGAGGCTGCCGCGGCGGGGATTCCGGCGATCGGGACCGGGATCAACGCGATTCCTGAGCTCGTGCTCGACGGCCAGTCCGGAATCCTCGTGGAGCCTGGCGCGACCGACGCGCTGGTTCGCGCGGTGGACCGATTGATCGCCTCCGCAGACCTCCGGCGAGAGATGGGCACCCGCGCACGCGACTTCGTCCTGCAGTCCGCGCACCCGGAGAGGTACCGGCGGAAATTGGCGGCCGCTATCCGACACGTGGCCAACGGCACACACTGACGCATGTATCCGAACCAGCCTGACGCGTTCGATTGGCAGGCGCAAAGGCACCAGTCCGAGCTCACCGAGACGAGCGAGCCGGAAGCGGACGATCTCGACCACGAGTCGCTGCGGCCGAGGGGCTTCGCCGAGTGGTTCGCACTCGGGCTGACGCTGCTGCCGGCGCTGCTGTTCGTGCCCGGCAGCCAGGCGTACCGGCTGCCGCTGCGCGTCGGCGCGTATGCGATCAGTCTGTATGCGTTCGTGATCTGGTGGTTCGATCGCGGCGGACGGAAAGAGGGCAAACATCCTGGCGAGCGCTTTCTCATGTTGTCGCTGGCGGTGCTCTTCTTCGGCCTCGCGCATCCGCTGACGAGCACGCTGCAATCGGGCCTCGCCCAGATCGCCTTGTATTTCGCGATCTTCTGTCCGCTGTTCTGGGCTCGCGCGTACATCACCACGCGCCGTCAGCTCGTGCGTGTCATCTTGATCTTGCTCGTCTGTAACGGCCTCAACTCGATGGTCGGCGTCCTGCAGGTCTACGACCCGCAGCGCTGGATGCCGCGCGAGTTGTCAGCGCTCTATCAGGGGAACTCGGACTTTCTCGCGGCGGCCACCTATCTCGGGCCGGGCGGCCGCGCGATCATCCGTCCGCCGGGCCTCTTCGACACGCCGGGCGCGGTGTGCGGAGCGGGCACGCTCGCCGCTCTCTTCGGATTGATCATCACGCTGGAACCGCTCGCGCTGTGGAAGCGCGCGATCGCGCTCGGCATGGCGATCGCGGGCGTGTCCGCGATCTACCTCAGTCACGTCCGTGTCTCGCTCGTCGTCACGGTCGGCATGATGGCGGCGTACGTCATCATGCTCACTGCCCAGAAACAGACCAAGCGCGTCGCCGCGTTCACGACGCTCAGCGTCGGCCTCGTCCTCGGCAGTCTGTCGATCGCGACGATTCTCGGCGGCGAAAGCATCATGGAGCGCTTCTCGACCCTGGTCGCCGAGGATCCGCGGGAGCTGTACTACCGAAGCCGCGGACAGTCGGTCGAATACGCGTTCAACAACTTGATCAGCGAGTATCCCCTCGGTGCGGGGCTGGCGCGGTGGGGCATGATGAACGCCTACTTCGGCGACACGCGCAAACTGGACGCGCCGACCGTGTTCGCCGAGGTGCAGCCCAACGCCTGGCTGCTCGACGGCGGAGTGTTTCTGCTCGCGTTCTATGGCATCGCGCTCGGTCTGACCGTCGCCTACGACGTCAAACTCATTCGCACGCTGGCCAATCGCGACGATCGCTTATGGGCGGCCGCGGTCATCGCCGCAAACTTCGGCACGCTCGCGCTCGTGTTCAGCTTCGTCCCGTTCGGCACCTCCGTCGGCATGCAGTTCTGGTTCCTTGAAGGCGGGCTGCATGGCGCGATGGCGCGGCGGCCGCGCATCCAGCCGTGAGATCCTGGCTGCTGGTCGCAGGCGATTTCACGCCCCTCGGCGGCATGGACGCGGCGAACCACGCACTGGCGCGCTACCTTGCCGTCTTCACGGCCGACAGCCACGTGCATCTCGTGACGCATCGCGCCGCGTCCGATCTGCATGCGCTTCCGCGCGTCACCGTCCACGGCGTCCGCCGGCCCTTTGGGCGACATGCGCTCGGCAGCGCGCTGCTCGCGCGCGCCGGCGTGCGTGTGTGGAAAGAGCTGCGGCCGGCGGGCGTGCAGGCGATTGTCAACGGCGGCAACTGTCCGATTCCTGGTGCCGTGAACTGGGTTCACTATCTTCACGGCGCCTATCGGCCCGCACATGCCGTGTCGGCGCTGCAGCGCGCGAAGGGCGCGATCGCTCACCATCGCGACGCCGCTGCGGAGCGCGCGGCGCTGGCCGACGCGTCGCTGATTCTTTGCAACAGCCGCCGGACTCGTGACGACATCGCGCATGGGCTTGGCATCGACGCCGCGCGAACCCGCATCGTCTACTACGGCGGCGACCCCCAGCGCTTCTCGTACGTCACGCCGGACGAGCGCGCGAACGCGCGTGCGCGTCTCGGCTGGCCTGTTGAGCGGCCGCACGTGGCGTTCGTCGGCGCGCTCGGCGATCGCCGCAAGGCCTTCGACACCGTATTCGCCGCGTGGGTTCGCCTGTGCGCCAATCCGCTCTGGGATGCGGATCTCGTCGTCGTCGGCAGCGGTGCGGAACAGCCGGCGTGGACGCGGAAGGCGCGAGAACAGGGTCTTGCCAGTCGCATTCGGTTCGTCGGGTTCCGCGGCGACGTCCCCGAGCTGCTCGCCGCCGTCGATGCGCTGGTGCATCCGGCTCGCTACGAGGCGTACGGCCTGTCGGTGCGCGAGGCGGTCTGCCGCGGCATTCCCGCGATTGTGAGCGGATCGGCTGGCGTCGCCGAAGAATACCCAGCCGCGCTCGGCGACTTGTTGCTGACCAACCCGGATGATGCCGGAGAGCTCGAAGAGCGGCTCCTTCGATGGCGGCGGCATCGAGACCTCTTCGATGCGGCGGTGGTGCAAACAGGCAAGCGTCTTCGCGCTCGTACGTGGGATCACATGGCGGCGGAAATCGTGACGGCCGTGGACGAGATGTCGCTGGTCCGATGATCGCCTCATCCACGAACGCAACGCGACCGATGTTCGTCTCCATCGCCGCGTGCTGGGTGTGCGGCGCACGCGAGCTGAGGCCGTATCACACGCTGCGGTTCGAGCTCGACGCCTACCGGTCGCAGGATCAGGATCACGAGCTCGCGGAGTACAGCGGTCAGACGCTCGATCTGGTCCGCTGCACGAACTGCGGTTTCGGCCAGCCGGCCGCGCTGCCGGCGCTGCCGCGCTACTTCGATCGGATGTACGACCAGCGCTGGGACGCGGGCTGGGTCGTGCGCGAATTCGACGCCGACTACAAGGACGTCATCTTCCGGACGATTCTCCGCGAGCTCGATCGCCGCGTCGGATCGAGCGGCCGCCGGCTGCTCGACGTCGGCGCGCACGCGGGACGGTTTCTTCATCTCGCGCGCGAAGCCGGCTGGGAAGCCGAAGGCATCGAGCTGAATCCGCGGACGGCGGCGTACGCCGCGGCGCGCACCGGGCTGCCGGTGCATCAGATGAACGCGCACGCGCTCGCCGATGGCCGCCGTTCGTACGACGCCGTCGTGTTGACTGACGTTCTCGAGCACATTCCCGAACCGGTCGATCTGTTGGCGACGCTGGCAAAGCTGACGAAGGAGGGCGGTGTCGTCGCCGTCAAGGTCCCGTGCGGATCGAGTCAGGTGGTGAAGGAGCGCGTGCGCGCCGCCGTGACGTCGCATCGCGTGACGCTCGCCGACAATCTCGTGCACGTGAATCACTTTTCACCGCGCTCGCTCGAGCTTGCGCTCAGTCGTTCGGGCTTCGAGCCATCGGTGCGGGCCGCCGCTCCCGAGCTGCAGCCTGCACAGCCGGCGCGCTTTCGACGAGTGGCGTCGAACGCCTTGCGTCTGGTGACGTATGCCCTCGCGCGTCTGCCAGGCGGCGTCCACACGCCGCTCGCGCTGAATCTCCAAGCCTACGGAGTGCGGCGCAGTCGATGAGCAAAGCGCGCAAGGCAGCGACGATCGCCGTGTTTGCGTACGGCCAGTACGGACTCGCGGTCGTCACCGGCATCTTCCTGGTGCCGTTGATTCTGCACACGCTCGGCGCGCGTGCGTGGGGACTCTGGCTCGCGAGCAGCGAAGTGCTCGCCTACGCCGGCATGATCGATCTCGGCATCCTCGGCGTGATGCCGTGGATCCTCGCCGCGGCCATCGGCCGCGGCGATCGCGAAGAGCAGAAGATGCTTCTCTCGCAGGGCTTGTGGCTCGGGATCTGCGTCGGCATCGTCTACGGAATCGCGGCGCTGATTGCCTGGCACGTCCTCTCGCCGAAGATGTTCCTCACCGAAGCGGATCGGGCGCTCGTGGCAAGGCCGCTGGCGATTCTGGTGATGGCCAACGTCGTCTGTTTTCCATTAGCCGTGTACAAGGCGTTGATCGTCGCCAGGCAGGACGCGTTCTTCAACGGCATGCTGGGTGTGGCACAGGCAATGCTCGCGGCGGCTTTGACCGCCGTGTTGTTGCTCCGCGGCTACGGCCTGTACGCGCTCGTCTGGGCGGCGATGGCGCCGACGATCTTCGTGAGCGTCGTATCGGCGGTGCGGGCCGCGACGATCGCGCCCGACCTCGTGTTCACGATGGCGCGCCCGCGGTTTGGTGAGCTGCGCGTGCTGTTCGTCAACGGATTCGGCGCCTGGCTCGGCACGCTCGGCTGGCAGCTGCTCGCGGCGAGCAATGGCATCGTCATCATGTATTTGGGTCATCCCGAATGGGTGCCGATTTACAGCTGCACGGCGAAGGTGGCCGCGATGTTCATGCCGCTGACGTGGGTGCTGCCGGACAGCGGTCATGTCGCTCTTGCGCAGTTGAGCGGCGAGCACAACGCCGGCGGCCGCGTGCGGCGAGTCGTGCTCATGATGCAGCGCCTGCACCTGCTGATCGGCGGCGGCCTGGCGTGCGGGCTGCTGGTGTTCAATCCGTCCTTCGTGACGCGATGGGTCGGCGCGCCGCTGTTCGGCGGCCTGACGCTCAACGTGCTCCTCGCGTCCGGCGTGGTGTTTCATTCGTTCATTCACGGCCTGATCTCATCGGCCTCGATCATCGGTAATCGCGTCAAGGTCGGCGTGCTCGTCCTCGGCAACGGCGTCTTGCACCTGATGCTCGCCGTTGTCCTCGGCCATCGCCTGGGGTTGGCCGGCATCGCGTGGGCGAGCCTTGTGGCGACGGTGCTGACCGCTCTGCCGGGCGGCGTCGTCCTGCTTCGGCCGAACGCCTCGCTGTCCGCGCGCGCGCTTCTGCACGAGGCGGTGCTTCCATGGGCGATGCGAGGGTTGCCGCTGCTCGCGCTGGCGGGTCTTCTCGGCGCCGTCTATGAATCACTCGGTCTGGCAACGTCGGCGATCGCGGCGGCGATGATCTGCGCCGCGTACGCGTGGCAGATGCGGCCGCTATTCGCGGCTGCCTTACCGCTGAACGACCGGTGGACTGGCTGGCTCACGCGCGTGAAAATCCTGCCGCCGCTGCAGATGCCCGGTCCGGCTGAACCGGCGATCGAGAAGACGCTTCTGTGACGCACTGGCACATCATCACCGGCGAGTACCCGCCGCAGCCAGGCGGCGTCAGCGATTACACGCGCCGCATCGCTCGCGGCCTCGTCGACGCCGGCGATCGCGTCGATGTGTGGGCACCGCCTGCTGATGGACTCGATAGCGCGGATCCAGGCGTGACCGTCCGGCGATTACCGGATCGATTCGGACCACGTGCGCTCCGTGTGCTCTCGCGGGAATTGAATCGGCAGCGTGCGCCGCGGCGCCTGCTGGTGCAGTACGTGCCGCATGCGTTTGGCTGGAAAGCGGCCAATGTCCCATTCTGCGCCTGGCTGTGGTCGCGCCGCCGCGATTCGATCTGGGTGATGTTCCACGAGGTCGCGTTTCCCTTCAGCCGAACGCAAACGGTTTCGCGAAACGCGCTTGCGATCGTGAATCGACTGATGGCGTCGATTGTCGCCTCGTCGGCGGAGCGTGCGTTCGTGTCGATTCCGGGTTGGCAGCCGATCCTCGAATCGATGATCGGCGAGGGCAAGACAGTCGAGTGGCTGCCGGTGCCGAGCAGCATTCCTGCCGTGAACAATCCCGCCGCGTCAGCGGCTGCGCGTACTCGCTATGCGGGTGCGCGGCCGCTCGTCGGCCATTTCAGCACGCATGGAACCGCGATTCGCGAGATGCTCGACGTCTCGATCCCGGCGCTTGTCGAGGCGAGCGATTGCCGCGTGCTGCTGCTGGGACGCGGCAGCGAAGACAGCGCGCGCGACCTCATCGCAAAGCATCCGGGCCTCGCGGATCGTCTACATGGCACCGGCGTGTTGACGCCCGAGGCCGTGTCGCAGCACATCGCGGCGTGCGATCTGATGGTGCAGCCCTATCCCGACGGCGTCAGCACGCGGCGCACGAGCGTGATGGCTGGGCTGTCGCACGGGGTGCCGATCGTGACGACGGGCGGGTGGCTCACCGAGCCGCTATGGGAAGAATCGCGTGCGTTGGAGCTCGTGCCTGCCGACGATCCAGGAAGGCTCGCGGTGGCGGCGGCGCGACTCCTCGCCTCGCCGGCGTCACGCGATGCCATGGCGGCGCGCGGCCGCGACCTCTACCTGTCCCTGTTCGACATGCCACACAGCATTCGGACGCTTCGCGAGGCCGACGTGGCCTCGCGTCATTTGACGCCCGAGCACGCCTGATGGCGCCTCGCTGGGGCCGCTTCGTCCGTCAGCGTCTGGCGCCCTTCGTGCCCGAGCGCGTCAAAGCGCCGCTTCGCCCGCGGCTGTTCGGCTACCGGCCGGCCGGCGTCGTGCTGCCAGTCGAGTTCGCGTCGGATGGTCGCAGCCACTCCGCGGTCCTCGACGATCGCATCACGCTGCGCTACCGCGACGAGGACGCCGCCGACTTTCAGTACCACCTGGCAGACAACGGCGAGTCGATCGAAGAGATCGCGAGCTTCATGGCACTCGCCGGACCGGCGCGCACGTTCTTCGACATCGGCGCGTGGAAAGGTTTGTTCTCACTGATCTTCTGCCTGCTCGGCGACGCGAACCGCGCGGTCGCGTACGAGCCGTCACAGCCGGGCATCGATGCGACCATGGCTCTGGCTGCGCTGAACGCATGCGCGTCGCGAATCGTTCCGCGACAGGTCGGCGTCGGCGTCGCGGCGGGACGGGCATCGGCACGGATGGCGCCGGGCGGCATCATCAGCGTCGAGGCCGACCCATCGAGCGGCGATGCCATCGACGACCTGCCCATCGTGTCGCTGGACGATGAGGTGCAAGCCCGCGGCCTCGTACCCGATCTCCTGAAAATCGACGTCGAAGGATACGAATACGAAGTGCTCGCGGGTGCCCGCCGGCTGCTGCGAGAACACAAGCCGGCGATCTGCCTGGAGGTTCATTTGGATCTGCTCGAGCGCCGTGGCCGCTCGGCGGCGCAGATCGTCAACGAGCTGGCAGCGCACGGATACCGGTTCCAGACATGCACCGGACAAGCGCTGTCCGCTTCGGACGTGAGTCATTCGATGCACGCGGTTCGTCGAATCGTCGCCCTTTAGTCCTTTGCGCATTCTTCTCGCCGGCGACTATCCGCGTGACCCGCGGCTCGGATCGACGAAGGTCCTGCTGAAGCTGCAGGAAGAATTCCGCCGTCTGGGACACACGTGCGACGTGCTGCTCGCGGACGACCTCGGCGAATCGCCGCGGCATCGCCTGCTTCGGTGGGCGATCGCTCCAGTCGTGGCGTTCGGCGCGATCCGCCACGCCTTTCGCGAGCGCGGTCCGTACGACGTGATCGATATTGCGAGCGCCGAAGGCCTGTGGGTCGCCGTGCTGCGTCGTCTCGGACTCTTCAACGGCGCGGCGATCATCGCGCGGTCCAACGGCCTCGAGCATCTGAACTATCGCCGCATGCTCGACGACCACGACGCCGGACTGCTCGACAAACCGTGGACGCGGCGCTGGTGGTATCCCGCGGTTCGACTCAGCCAGGTCACGGCCGCCGCTCGCGCCGCTGACCGGTTGATTCTTCTCAACCCCACCGATCGCGCCTTCGTTCTCGACCGGCGCTGGAAGGACGAAGAGGACATCGATCTCGTGCCGCATGGCGTCTCGACGCGGTTTCTCGTTGAACCGCCGCCTGTCGATCATCAGCGCGGGCGCGGCATCCTGTTCTGCGGCACCTGGGATGCGACCAAAGGTGTCCCTTACCTCGCGACGGCGTTCTCGCGATTGGTCGAGAACGGCGCCGTGCTGCAACCCGGTGGCACGCCAGTCACGCTGACGGTCCTTGGCGGCGGCGTGCCAGCCGAGCAAATCCGAACCGCCTTCTCCACCGCGGCGCAGCCGCGCGTGACGATCGTGGATCGGGTCGCAGAGGAAGCGGTCATCGCGGCGTATCGATCTCACGACGTCCTGGCTTTTCCATCCACCTACGAAGGATTCGGGATGGTGCTGCTCGAAGCGATGACGCAGCGCTTGCCAGTCGTGGCGACGCCGGCGGGCTGCGCCTCCGAGTTCGTGCGGCACGAGGACACCGGACTGCTCGTGCCGGCCCGCGACGTCGACGCACTGTCGGCCGCGCTCGCCGGTCTTCTCGCCGATCCCGCGCTGCGGGCGCGGCTCGCGGACCGAGCCTTTCGCCGCGTTCGCGGCATGAGCTGGACGCAGACCGCCGAGGCCACGCTCGCGGTCTACGAACGCGCGCTGACCGGACGGCATGCCGTTGCCCATGCCTGATCGCGCGCGCCTGACAATTGGGGTCGTGACGAGGAACCGTCCAGCCTCGCTCGGCGAGTGCCTTCGATCGCTGGCCGTCATCGGCGACGCCCTTGCCGAAGTGATCGTGGTCGACGATACGAGCGAGACGGCGATCGATTCCGCGTTCGTCGGTCTGCCACCTTCCGTGGCGGCCAAGCTGCGCGTGATCAAGCAAACCGCAAACGAAGGCTACATCGTGGCGCGCAACACGACCATGCGCGAGGCATCGACCGACTACGTGATGCTGATGGACGACGATGCGGCGCTCGTCGAGGGCGGCAGCATCCACGACGCCCTCCGGCTGCTCGACGCGCATCCGCGCGTCGGCGCCATCGCCTGCGCGATGGCGGAGCGCGATGGTTCGCCGTGGCCGGCCGTCACGCAGGCGGCGCCCGTGAACTACATCTGTTATGTCCCGACTTACATCGGCTTCGCGCACCTTCTGCGCCGGCAGCTCTTCGTCGAGCTGGGTGGCTATCGTGACTCGTTTCACTTCTACGGTGAAGAGAAGGACTATTGCCTGCGACTCATCGACGCCGGCTTCGACGTCGTCTACATGCCGAGCGCGCGCGTCGTCCACGCGCCCGATCCATCCGGACGCGACCGGACGAGATACGTCCGCTACGTGATCCGGAACGATTGCCTGTTCTCGCTCTACAACGAACCGCTGCCGCTCGCCCTGCTGACTCTGCCGCTCCGTCTTGGACGCTACCGGTCGATGACGCGCGACTTCGATGACAAAGGTGGCTTCACGTGGATCGTTCGCGAGATCGCGCGGCTGGTCCCGTCGATCTTTGCCGGCCGGCGCCCGGTCTCATGGACGACGATTCGCCGATGGCGCCGCATCGGCCGCACGTGGCCGGCCTTTCCCCCGAGTTCACCGAACCACACGATTGATCCGGTCGCGCGCCATCAGGGTTCGACCGTTGTGAGGACAGACGCGTGACCGCACGCCGCCGACTGCTGACCATCGCACATTCCTACTGCGTCGAATTGAATCGCCGGCTGCCGCAGGAGCTCGCGCGCCTCGGCGACTGGGACGTCACCGCCGTGGCGCCCGCCCGCTTCCGTGGTGATTTCGCCTGGCACGAGACCAAGGCGCGCGCCGATGAACCGTGTCGCGTCGTCCCCGTGCCGGTGCACTTCGGCCGCCGCGTCCACACCATGCTCTACGGCCGCGAGCTCTTCCGTCTGCTGAAGGAGCCGTGGGATGTCGTTCACTGCTGGGAGGAGCCGTACGTTGCGTCCGCGGCCCAGATTGCCGCCGCGACGACGCTCCGCGTGCCGCTCGTGTTCGCGACGTTCCAGAACATCGTCAAGCGATACCTGCCGCCGTTCAACTGGATCGAACAGTCGGCCATGCGCCGCGCCGACGGGTTGATCGCGTTCGGTCATACCGCGCGGCGTGTGCTCGACGAGCGCGGCTGGCAGCAACCAGCGCGCACGATCCCGCCCGGCGTCGACGTGAATCACTTCAAACGCGATCTCGACCAGCGTGAGCGCACGCGCCAGATGCTCGGATGGCGCGATGACATGCCGGTGATCGGGTTTCTCGGCCGCTTCGTCCCGGAGAAGGGCATCAGCATGCTGACGAGCGTCCTCGATCGGTTGAAGACGCCCTGGCGTGCCTTGTTCGTCGGCTCGGGACCGCTCGAGTCGGACGTTCGTTCGTGGAGCCGGCAGTACGGCGATCGGGTTCGCATCCAGACGTCGGTCGGACACCATGACGTTCCGCAATACCTGAATGCGATGGACATGTTGTGCGCGCCGAGCCAGACGACGCCACGGTGGCGCGAGCAGTTCGGACGGATGCTGACGGAAGCGTTCGCGTGCGGCATTCCGGTCGTCGCATCCGACAGCGGCGAGATTCCGCACGTGGTCGGCAGCGCCGGCGTGATCGTCCCTGAGAGCGATCGCGGCGCATGGGTGGCCGCCGTCGCGGCGCTCGCCAACGACGCCGATCGGCGCGCCGAGCTCGGACGCCGCGGCCGCGAGCGCGCCGAGGCCGTCTATGCGTGGCCGGTGGTGGCGCGGCAGCACGTGAACTTCTTCAAGGAACTGACTCGATGACGCCGGCGAACGGAGTCGCCCCGCAACTCTCGATCGTCATCCCGACGTTCAACAACGTCGCCGTCCTCACGCGGTGTCTCGACAGCTGGCAGACCTATGCCTCGGGCGAGGCGATCGAGATCATCGTCATCGAAGACGGATGCCGGGACGACACGCCGCAGTACCTCACGAGCGTTGCGGCGACGCCGTGGGGCGTGCGTCATCTGCGCTGGATTCACGAAACCAACGTTCACGAACTGCGCGCGACGAATCGCGGACTGCGGGAAGCGCGGGCGCCGATCGTGATGACCTGGCACGACGACATGTTCGTGCGCGTGCCGTGGCTCGTCCGCGAGCTGCTCGCCACCTTCGATCGCTATCCCGGGATCGGCATGCTGTGCATGAGCCGCGGCCTGACCTGCGCGGCGTACGGCGAACCGATCGAAAAATGGGACGACGTCATCGACTGGCGCCGTCTGCAGAGCACGATCGGTCCCGCGCCGCTGAACTGGTTTTCGCTGGCCGAGGTCGACGCCGTGATTCGTCCGTGGGCCATTCGCCGCGCGTGTCTCGACCGCGTCGGCCTGCTCGACGAAGCGTTCGTGCCGACCGGATGGGACGAAGCCGATCTCGCATTTCGCATCCGTGAAGCCGGCTGGAAGGTCGCGGTACACGGCTACGAGCGCGTCGGTGCGTTCAAACACCTCGGCAGCTCGACGTTTGCGAAATACTCCCTCAACCTCGAACGCGATCTCCAGAACGCGCGCTTGTTTTACCGACGATGGGACGACGCGATTCGCCGCGGCAGTTCGCGGCCGCGGACGAGTTGGTGGCGTCCGATGACGCGCGGCTCGTGGATGCACACCCTCCGCATGATCGGCAACTACGCCGTGCCGAGCCGACGGCAGGCGATCCTCAAAGGCGAGTTCTGAAAGCAGCGATCGATCGTGTCGTCGCAGAAGGCGCCGACCGCCATCGGCGTCCGGGCCTCATGGAGCGCCTGGCGACGCGCGTGTCGAAGGTCGCGTGGAGCCCTTCGGTTCGGCGGCGATTGAAACGCATGTACCTGACCGCGTTGACGTTGCAGACGCGCGGTCGAGGATTGCGCGCGTCGCTGCCCGGCGGCGAATCGGTCCGTGTGCTGCCCGAGTACGGGTTCATGTCGTGGAATCCGGACGAGTATCGGGCGTTCCGTGACGCGGTCGGTCCGGGCATGACCGCGCTGGACGTCGGCGCGAACGTCGGCGCCTATTCACTCCTGCTCGGACAGTGGGTTGGACCGACCGGCGCGGTGTTCGCCTTCGAGCCGGCGCCGGCGGCGTACGACGGCTTGCAGCGGCACATTCGCCTCAACTCGCTGGCGGCGATCGTGACGCCGGTGCGGGCAGCCGTCGGCTCTGCTTCGTCGGCGACCGCCCGTTTGCTCGTCGAGCCGACCGCCGGCGAGAGCCGTCTCGCCACAGCGACTGATACCGCCGCCACGACGGTGGACGTCCCGATGACGGCCATCGATGAATTCTGCATGCGCGAGCGTCTGACGCCTGACTTCATCAAAATCGACGTCGAAGGCGCGGAGCTCGACGTGCTTCGCGGCGCGCGGGAGACGATCCGGAGGACGCGCGGCCGGTTGGCGCTCTTCGTCGAAATGCACCCGTCCATCTGGCGCCGTTCCGGTTCGACGCCGGCCGATCTGCGTGCAGAGCTCGATCTCCAGCAGCTCGACGCGATGCCGCTGACGCCAAGCGCCGATCCGTGGGCGATTGAAGGCGTCTGCCTGCGCCTCGTTCCCCGATCCTGATGCGCATCCTCTTCGCGAACGACGGTTTTGGCGACGAAGGCGGCGTGCAGCGCTATCTCGACGCGACAGTCGGCGGTCTGATCGCACGAGGACACGAGCTCGCGATCGTGCACCGGGATCCGATCGCGCCGTCCGGCCGCGTTCCGTCGATGGCCGCGCTGCCGCAGTTCAGCGTGGCGGGCGACGGTATCGATGCGGCGATCGCAGGCGCACGTGCGTGGTCGCCGGACGTGTGCTTCTCGCACAACATGAACGTGCTGGCGATCGATCGCCGGCTTGCGGACGTGGCACCGGTGGTGAAGTTCATGCACGGCTACTTCGGCACGTGCGTGAGCGGCCTCAAGCGATTCGGTCTGCCAGTCGTGCAGCCGTGCGAGCGCACGTTCGGCCTGGCATGCGCGGCGTTGTATCTCCCGCGCCGGTGCGGCCAGCTGGGTGTCTCGATCCTGGCCGCGCAGTATCGATGGGCCGGCGAACAGCGTGCGCTGTTTGCCAGCTATCGCGCAATGGTTGTCGCCAGCCAGCACATGAAGCGCGAGTACGTCCGCAACGGCGTCGATCCGTACGTCGTCCACACGCTCCCCTTGTTTCCCACGTGCGTGGCTGCGGCCGAGCCCCTCGAACCGGGGCCCGAACCGAGCGTGGTCTTCATGGGACGCATGACGGCGCTCAAAGGCGGCGATGTCCTGATTCGCGCGGTCGCCGCTGCATCGCGACGCCTTCCGCGGCCGATCCGTCTGACGATGGTCGGCGACGGTCCGGAGCGTCGCGCGTGGCAGAAACTCGCTGCGGACATGTCGGTTGATTGCACGTTCACTGGATGGCAGACGGGTGCGGCGCGGTTCGATGCGCTGCCGCGCGCCGATCTGCTCGCCGTTCCGAGCACGTGGCCCGAACCGTTCGGTCTGGTCGGCCTCGAGGCTGCGGCATTCGGCGTGCCGTCAATCGCGTTCGATGTCGGTGGGATCTCAGAGTGGCTGCGCCCGGGGGTGAATGGCGTGCTCGTCGCTGCCCATCCACCCCGCGCCGCGGCGTTCGCCGATGCGCTGGTCGACGCATTCTCGAAACGGTCCGAATTGATCGCGATGCGGCGCGGTGCGCTCGGCGTCGCGCGCGAGATGTCGCTGACGCGCCATCTCGATCGACTCGAGCAGATCTTCATGCACGCAGGAACCAATTCGACCGCGGCGGCCGTCCGCTGACACCGGCGATGACGACACGAATCACTGTCACCGGAGGCGCCGGATTCCTCGGCCAGTACGTCGTCGAGGCATTCGCGGCGCGCGGATGCGAGGTCTTCGTGCCGAAGCACGCCGACTACGACTTGACGCGCGAAGCGGAGGTCCAGCGGATGTACGACGACGGGCGCCCCGACATCGTCGTCCATCTCGCGGCCGTGGTCGGCGGCCTGGGCGCGAACGTCGCCAACCCGGCGAAGTTCCTCTATGACAACCTGCTCATGGGCCTGTACTTGATTGAACACGCACGCCGGCGTCGCGTCGCGAAGTTCGTCACCGTCGGCACCATTTGCGAGTACCCCAAAGTCACGCCCGTGCCATTTCGCGAAGACGCGCTGTGGGATGGCTATCCCGACGAGGCGACCGCGCCGTACGGCATCGCCAAGAAAACGATTCTCGTGCAGGGTCAGGTCTACCGACAGCAGTACGGGTTCGACGCGATCCACCTGCTGCCGGTCAACTTGTACGGCCCGCGCGACAACTTCGATCCGCAGACGTCGCACGTCGTGCCGGCATTGATTCGCAAGTGCCTGGAAGCGATCGACCGGGGCGATCGAGAGGTCGTGTGCTGGGGCGATGGTTCGGCGACGCGTGAATTCCTCTATGTGGCGGACTGCGCCGAGGCGATCGTGCTCGCGACCGAGCGCTACAGCAGTGCCGATCCGGTGAACCTCGGGTCGGGCTGCGAAGTCTCGATGCGGGAGTTGATCACGTTGATTGGTGACTTGGCCGGCTTCACCGGCGACATCGTCTGGGATACGACGATGCCCAACGGCCAGCCGCGGCGATGCCTGGACACGAGCCGTGCGGCGGAACGTTTCGGATTTCGCGCGACCACCGACTTCCGCGAAGGCCTCGCGCGAACGATCGACTGGTATCGGCGCGCACGATCATGAAGCCGATCCGCGTCGCGATCTGTGACGACTTTCGCGAGGAGCGCTGGCCGAGCATGGATCGCGTCGCGCGGATGCTCCACGTTCAGCTGAACACGCATCTGGCCAATGCGTTCCGGGCCGACCTCGTCGGTCCGCCGTTCCTCCGCGCGGCGACGCGGCTTCCGCTGGCCGGACGTTCGGGCACGGCATTCAATGCGGATCGATTTCTCAACCGGTTCTGGCGGTATCCCCGCCACGCTGAGGCGATCGCGCCAGAGTACGATCTGTTTCACGTCGTCGACCACAGCTATGCGCATCTCGTGCACGCGCTGCCGCCGGCGCGGACGGTCGTCACCTGCCACGACCTCGATGCCTTTCGTTCGGTGCTGTTGCCGACAGAGGAGAAAAGATCCGGCGCGTTTCGCACCATGACGGGGGAGATCCTCAGCGGCCTGCAGCGGGCGGCTCGCGTGATGTGTGACACCGCGTCGGTTCGCGACGAGTTGACAGTCCGCGGTCTCGTCGCGCCGGAGCGTCTGATCGTGGCGCCGCTTGGCGTCGATCGCGTGTTCTTCACGGCGCGCGACGAGGCCGCCGATCGTGCGGCTGCGCTCGCCGCGCCTGTGCCCGCCGATGCCGTCGAGATCCTTCACGTCGGCACGACGGCCGAGCGCAAACGGATCGACGTGCTGCTTCGCGTCTGCGGCGCGCTCGCCCGTGAGATCCCGGAGTTGAGGCTCACACGAGTCGGCGAACCCTTGACGGCCGAACAGCGCCGCGTTCTCGGTGAGAGCGGCATCGACGGTCGTTTCACCGCGGTGAATCACGTGGACGAGTCGACGCTGGCGGCGCTGTACCGCCGCGCGGCAATCGTGCTGCAGCCGTCCTCGCGCGAAGGATTCGGGCTGCCGGTCATCGAGGCGCTGGCGTCGGGAACGCCGGTCGTCGCCAGCGATCTGTCCGTGCTGCGCGAAGTCGGCGGCACCTCTGTCGAGTTCTGCAAAGTCGGCGACGTCGAAGGATGGCGGCAGAAGGTCGGAGCCCTGTTGCGCGAGCGGAGCGATTCGGCGCTTCAGTGGAACGCCAGGCGCGAACGCGGCCGCGAACATGCGCGTCGGTTCACCTGGGAGCGGTTTGCCGCCGACGTCGCGAGGGTCTACCGCGATGTCGCGGTCGAAAGCGGTGTCGACGTCGGCGGCATGGTCGAGCAGCGATGGCGGGCACACGCGTAACCGTCACCGGCGGCAGCGGCTTCCTGGGCCGATACGTCGTCGCCGCGTTCCGCGAACGCGGGTACGACGTCTTCGTGCCGCGTCGCGCTGACTACGATCTGACGCACGAAGCCAACGTCGTCAAGCTCTATGCGGAGGCGCAGCCCGAGATCGTCGTGCATCTCGCCGCGGTGGTCGGCGGCATTGGCGCCAACCGGACGCAGCCCGGACGGTTCTTCTACGAGAACCTGCACATGGGCACGATGATGATGGAGCACGCACGGCTGAACGGCGTGCAGAAGTTCGTCGGCGTCGGAACGATCTGCTCGTACCCGAAGTTCACGCCGGTGCCGTTCAGAGAGGACGATCTCTGGGCCGGTTACCCCGAAGAAACGAACGCGCCGTACGGGATGGCCAAGAAGATGATGCTCGTCCAGGGCCAGGCGTACCGGCAGCAATACGGGTTCAACGCCATCCACCTGCTGCCAGTCAATCTCTACGGGCCCGGCGACAACTTCGATCCAGAGTCCTCGCACGTCATTCCGGCATTGATCCGCAAATGCACCGATGCGATCGATCGAGGCGACACGGAGATCGTCGTGTGGGGCGACGGATCGGCGACCCGCGAATTTCTGTACGTCCACGACTGCGCGCGTGGGATCGTGATGGCGACCGAGCAGTACGACGGCGCCGATCCGGTCAACATCGGTGCGGGATTCGAGATCACCATCCGCGATCTCGCCGCCCTCGTCGCCGAGAGCTGCGGGTTCAACGGCCGCATCTGCTGGGACACCTCGAAACCGAACGGCCAACCGCGCCGATCGCTCGACACGACGCGGGCGAAAGCGTTGTTCGGCTTCACGGCGACCACGCCCTTCCACGAAGGCCTCGCCCGCACCGTCGCATGGTATCGGCAGCAGCCATAAAAATTCTTCACGCGGCCAAGTTCTATCCGCCCGCACGCGGAGGCATGGAAACGGTCATCGGCGATCTGTGCGATGGCACGGCCGACGAGTGGGACGTCCAGGTCGTTGCCGCCAACGGTTCGCCGCGCACCGTCCACGAGCGCGTCGGCCAGGTGGACGTCGTGCGCTGCGCCGCCTACGGATCGCCGGCTTCCGTCCCGCTGTGCCCTGCGATCCCGTGGCATCTGTGGAACGCGACGGCTGACTGCGTCGTGCTCCACGAACCAAATCCAATTGCCGGCACGGCGCTCTGGCTCCGCACCCCGGCGAATCGTCTGGTCATCTGGCATCACAGCGATCTCCTTCGCCCGTGGTGGGCACTGCCGACCTACAGCCGATTCATCCAGCGGATGCTGTATCGCCGCGCCGACTGCGTGATCGTGTCGAGCCCCGCACTCGCCGAGTCGCCGCTCGTTCAGTGCGCGCGGCGTATAGCCGTGATCCCGTTCGGCATCGATCTCGACCGCTATCGCCGGACCGATCCGAAACGGCAGGCGCGTGTGGAGGCGATTCGCGCCGCGGCGCCAGGTCCGCGGCTGCTGTTCGTCGGCCGCCTCGTCTACTACAAGGGACTGCACGTCCTGCTCGATGCCGCACACAAGTGGCCGGGGAGCGTCATCGTTGCCGGCGAGGGTCCGCTCGAGGCGGCGCTGCGTGCGCAGGCGTCGGCGCGCGGTCTGACCGACCGCGTGCGGTTCGTGGGCCATGTGTCGCACGACGACTTGCCCGCGTACTACGAGGCGTGCGACGCGCTGGTACTCCCATCGGTGGCGCGCACCGAGGCATTTGGCGTCGTGCAGATCGAAGCGATGGCCGCCGGGCGCGCCGTCATCAGCACGCGGCTGCCCACCGGCGTGCCGTGGGTCAATCAGGATGGAATCAGCGGCCTCGTCGTCGCCCCGGACGATGTCGCAGCCCTTGGCACGGCCCTGCAGCGCCTCGGGCACGACCGTGAGCTGCGGCAGCGTTTGAGCGATGGCGCGTATCAGCGCGCCGGCGCACTGTTCTCGCGCGAACGAATGGTTCGCATCTTCCACGACGTCGTCGACGCCGCCGTCCGCTCGCCGGAACAGCTCGACGAACAGCTCGCGCAGCTCGCCGCGGTTCGATGAGACGCACATTGAAGCGCGCGCTCGACATCGCGCTGTCCGGGACGGGCCTTCTGCTCTCTGCGCCGCTCTGGCCGATCATCGCCGCCGCGATCAAGATCGACAGCCGCGGTCCCGTCTTCTACGGTCAGCCGCGGGTCGGCGAAGGCGGACGCCAATTCCGGGTGTTGAAATTTCGATCGATGATTGCCGACGCCGAGCGCGGCCAGGGTCCGTTGCAGGCGGGCGCGGACGATCCACGGATCACGCGCGTCGGCCGGCTGATGCGGGCGACGGCGATGGACGAGCTGCCGCAGCTCTGGAACATCTTCCGCGGCGACATGAGCTTTGTCGGCCCGCGCGCGCTTCGTCCGCAGGAAATCGAAGTGGACGGGGGAGGCGCCAGCGTGCCGCTCGACGCGATCCCGGGATTCGCGCGGCGCTGCACCGTGCTGCCGGGATTGACGGGCATCGCGCAGATCTACGCACCACGCGACGTGTCGAGACGCCAGAAATTCCGCTTCGACCTTCTCTACATCCGCCGCCAGTCGCTGAAGCTCGATGTCTGCCTGATCCTGTTGTCGTTCTGGATCACGATGCGCGGGACGTGGGAAGCGCGCGAGAAGAAGTTTTGACTGTGAAGGCGCCGATCGACGCCGCCGTTCGCGACGGGCACTACGCCGCCAAACAGATCTTCTGCAAGGACCGCCTGATTGCCTGGAGCCACCGCCGGCGGTTCGAGCTCGGCCTGCAGCTCGCGGCGCGCTTTCGCGGCCGCCACATCCTCGACTACGGCTGCGGCGACGGGACGTTTCTCGCGCTGCTGTGGGCGACCGGCGATCGTCCGGCGTCAGCGGTTGGCGCCGAGCTCGACGACTATCAGGTCGATGATTGCCGCACGCGGTTGCATCTGCCCGGCGTCACGTTCGACGCCATCGCCGAGCTCGACCGCGATGAGCATCGCCGGCGCTACGACGGCGTCGTGTGCATGGAGGTCCTCGAGCACGTCGTCGCGCTCGATCGCGTCATCGATCGACTGTGGCGCGTCCTGCGTGACGACGGCACGCTGATCGTGAGCGTGCCGGTGGAGACCGGACTGCCGCTGCTGGTGAAACAGCTCGTCCGTCACGCCGCCGCGTGGAGAGGCGTCGGCGACTATCGCGGCACCGCTCCTTACACGATGCGCGAGTACGTCGCGAGCGTGTTCGCCGGATCGACTCCGCACATCGAGCGGCCGATCTACGACGAAGACGGCGACATGCCGTTTCACGATCACAAAGGGTTCAACTGGCGCGTGCTGCGCGATCGCCTGACGCGGCGGTTCGCGATCGATCAAGTCGTCGCGTCGCCGCTGTCGCGCCTCGGGCCGCAATTCGCCACACAGGTCTGGTTCGTCGCCCGGAAGAAACCCGTATAATCGGCGGCGTGTACGACGCAGTCGTTGTCGGCGGCGGCCCCGCGGGGCTTTACGCCGGCTGGAAGCTCGCTCGTGCCGGCTTCCGCGTCGCGCTCTTCGAAGAACATCCCACCAGCGGCCGGCCGGTGCATTGCACCGGCGTCCTCGCCGCGGACGCATTCGACGAATTCGGTCTCCCCGACGATAGCGTCCTCAATCAACTCCGCACCGTTCAGTTTCACGCGCCGTCCGGCGCCGTGATCGAGTACGCGACGCCGACGGTCGAAGCCGTCGTCATCGATCGCGTGCAGTTCGATCGCCGCCTGGCGGAGCGCGCCTCGCTTGCCGGCGTCGAGATGTCGTACGGCGAACGTGTGACCGGCGTCGACGTCCAGCCCGGCGGCGTGCGCGTCACGACACCGAGCGCGTCGATTGACGCCCGAGTCTGCGTGCTCGCATGCGGCGCGAACTACGCGGTTCAGCGCAAGCTGCGGCTCGGCATGCCGCGCCTGCTGCTGCATTCGGCGCAGGCCGAAGTGGCGGCCAGCCGGGTGGGGGATGTCGAGGTGTACTTCGGCGAACGTGTCGCGCCGCACGGATTTGCCTGGGTGGTGCCGGTGCAGCGCGAACGTCCGTACGTGCGAGTCGGTGTGATGTGCGCGCAGCACGCCGATCGCCATTTCGATCGCCTGCTCGAGCTGATCGGGCCGCGGTGGGGAGTCGACGCGGCTGCACGGTGTCAGCCACGCCAGAAGATCCTGCCGCTCGGTCCAATCGAGCGCACGTTCGCGGATCGCGTCGTCGTTCTCGGCGATGCCGCGGGCATCGTCAAGCCGACGACCGGTGGCGGCATCTATTACAGTCTGCTGACGGCGAGCCTTGCATGCGAGACGCTGGCGACGGCTCTCGCCGGCGGCGACACCTCCGCGGCCGTTCTCGCCGAATACCAGGTGCAATGGCGCAAGCGCCTCGGAGCCGAGCTCCGTTGGCAGCTGTTTCTGCGCCGCATCGCGCAGCGCCTGACCGACGAGGAGATCGACGGTCTGTTCGCGCTCGCACGAACTGACGGCTTGATGCCGCTCGTCCGCCGCACCGCCGCCTTCAACCGCCATCGCGACTTCATCGTCGCCCTTCTGAAACACCCGCCCGCCCGTCGCGTGCTCTTTCGAGCCGCCCTCGCCTAAGAACAAGGCACAAAGAACACAAAGGACACAAAGGACACAAAGCGCCGAAGGACGAAAAACTCATCGTCCGTCGCTGCCGCTCTCATGCGACGCGATCGCCGTCAGGATCGCGAGCAGCAGCGCGTTGGCCGGCACGCGCAGCGTCATCTCGAAGAGATTCTGAACGGCAGCCGCGAGGATGCCGCTCGCCGCGCCTGCGCGCATCCAGAAGAGCGGAGTGCGGTCAGAACGGAGACGCATGGCGATCGTGGCGACACATCCGACAATCGCGGCTGCTACAGGAACCCCGAGAAGGGCGCCGCCTTCGGCGAGGATCTGCAAGTACTCGTTGTCCGCGTGGCTGATGTAGAAGAGGCGCGACGTCGTCGTCTGGTAAAGGATCATCACCTGTTCGTACGAGCCGACGCCCGAACCCACGGGCCAGAACTTGACGACCATCGGCCACGTTTGCTGCCAGATCGCGGCGCGGCCGGCGAGGCCCTCGCTCAACACGCCTGAGAACCGGGCGGTGAGCGCGCCCAGATTCGCCGCGTAGAGAGCCGCGAGCACGATCAAGGCCGCGGTTCCGGCAAGCATTCCGGCAATCCATCTGCGGCTCGTTCTGCCGCGCGCCAGCGCCAGAAACAGCATCAGCGCCGCCGCCGCGCCAGCCAGGCCCGAGCGGGACAGCGATCCGAGCAGGCCGGCCAGCATCATCAACAACGCGGCAGCGAGGACGAGTCCCTTGGCGTCCAGCACCGACTCGGGATCGAACGGCTCGCCCGTCCGCCGGCGCGACTGCATCCGTGCGATCGCGTAGCCGCCGGCCAACGGAAGGGCCATGACCAGCCAGCTCGCGAAGTCGTTGCGATTGATGAACGGCGTGTAGACGAGCGCACTGGCGACGTGCGATCGCCACAGAAAGTAGAAGGAGTAGGGAGCCCTCACATGCTGAATCAGGGCCAGCGGGGCGATGATGGCGCCCATGATCGCGATGACTTGAACCGTGGCGCGCACGCCGCCGCGCCGGAACACGGTCCGCGCGCACCAGAAGAACAGCAGCGTGAGGATAGTGGTGAAGAGTGCGAACGTCGTTGCGTCGCGATTGACCGTGATCGGACCGGCCAGCGGCGCCGGCCCCCCGACGACGCCGACGCGCGCGACCTGTTCGTATGCGATCGAGGATGGCGCGATCGCGAGACGAAGGCCTGGCGCCAGTGGAATGAGCTGGACGGCGATGGCGGCGACCGCCGCGACGAGCGCGAGATCGCCGAGGCGCGTCCCACGATGCGCGATCCGCGGCGGCACGAGGAGGACGAGACCGGCCACGCCGAAGGCCACCGGCACCGTGGTCCACCGATAGATGCCGGCGAACGCGAGCAGCGTCCACGCCAGCGTCAGCAGGAGGATGACACGTGCGGCGAGGCGTCGGCCCTGCGATGACTTCGGGGCGCTGTGAACGGATCGGACGCCGTCAGACCGTGGCTTCGGCGTAGTAGTTCTTGTACTGGTGCCCGTAGTAGCGCGAATAGTAGTACTTGTTCCGCGCGAAATCGACCTTGTTCAGCACCACGGCGGTGTACTTCGGGCGCGTCTGAAGAACCGTCTCGATGGCACGCTCGGCCAGACGGCGCCGCGTCATCTCGGCGCCGATGACGAACGTCACGCCCGAGACCGCCGGCGCGAGGATGACCGCGTCGGTCACGGCGAGGACCGGCGGGGTATCGATGATGATCCAGTCGAAGGGTCCGTGCGAGAGGTTCGTGAGAAGCGTCTTCATCCGTTCGGACGCGAGCAGCTCCGACGGATTGGGCGGCGTGCGGCCGGCGGTGATCGCCAGCAGATTCGGATCGACCGTGCGCTGAATGACGTCGCGGACGCGCGCCTGACCGATGAGCACCTGCGACAAGCCGCGCTCGTTGGTGAGGCGCAGCGGCCGGTGCAGGCCAGGGCGGCGCATGTCGGCGTCCATGAGCAGCACGCGCGACCCGCCGTAGGCCAGCGCCATGGCGATGTTGGCCGCCGTCGTCGTCTTGCCTTCGAGCGGTTGTGCGCTCGTGACGACGAGGATCTTCGTTCCCTCGCCCGGGTACTTCGATATCAGCGACGTGCGCAGCGCGCGGAACGATTCACCGAAATCGTGCGGGACGTGCGACGACGCCAGAACCGGGTGCTTGTCGCCGCGCACTGACGGCACGAGGCCGAGGAACGGCAGCTTCAGACGCCGCGCCACGTCTTCCGGCGTCTTGATCGTGTCGTTCATGTAGTCGAGTCCGTAGGCGACGGCGATCGCCAACGTCAGGCCGACGGCGAGCGACAGCAGCCACGTGCGCCGCCCGGTCGGGGTGAGCGGGCCGCCCGGGACCTCGGCGTGGTCGACGACGCGCACGTTGTTCTGCCGGCTGTTGTTCGAAACGCGCAGCTCCTTCTCGCGCGTCATCAGCGACTGGAAGATGTCGCGGTTGGTCCTGGCCTCGCGCTCCATCACGTTGTAGTCGACGCTCTTCTTGCTCAGATCCTGGGCGTCGGCCTTCGCCGCCTCGAGGCTGCGCGAGTACGCCTGCTCCTCGAGCTTCGCCGTTTCGTACTCGTTCTTGATCGCGGAGGCGGCGCGGTTGACGGCGAGGTCGTACTGGCGCTGCGCTTCGGCGACGTCGGCGTTCACCTTCTGCATGTTCGGGTGCTTTTCGCCGTATCGTTCGGCCGTCCGCACCCGTTCGGTTTGCGCCCCGGTCAGTTTGCCCTTCGCGTCCGCGACGTCGGGATTCTGGCCGATGAGCGGGATGGTGTCGGCGTGCTGACCCGCCGGCAGCGATCGCAGCTGGTCGTAGACGGCCTGCTTCTGCGCCTTCTTCGACCGCGCGATCATGACGTCGTCGTTCAACTTGTTGAGCCGGACGAGGACGATGTTCTGCTTCTCGTCGAGCGACAGCGCGTTCTGGCGCTCGCGGTAGTCGGCAAGGGCGCGCTCGCTTTCCTCGGTCTTCTGCTGCTGGCGTTCGAGCTCTTTGTCGAGCCAGTCGATCATGTTCTGGGTCGACTGCTGCTTCAGCGCGAGGTTCTGCTCGACGTATTCGTCCGCCAGCGTGTCGACCGCGAGCTTTGCGAACTTCTGGTCCATCGAGTCGAATGTCACATCAACCAGCTTGCTGCCGGTGACCGGTTCGACGCCGACGCGCGAGATGAAGGCGTTGACCATCGACGACTCGTCCGGCGTCTCGTCGACCTTCGCCGCCTCCGCCGGCTCCGCGGCCTGCGTCGACAGCTTGATCACGCGAGCCAGACGGTGCTCGAGGTTCCGGATCATCGTCGCCGGCGTCGACGGCGGCTCCGCGGTCCCGTTGAACTCCGGCACGGCTTCCAGGTGCAGCTTGTTGACGACGCGGCGCGTCAAATCGCGGCCTCGTAGAATCCGGTATTGCGTCTTGTAGTAGAGGTCCGCGTCTTCGTAGAAGTTTTCTGGCGTAACACCCGGAACCGCCGTGGACCGTTCGTCTTCGATGAGCAGGCGCGCTTGCGCGCGGTAGATCTTTTCCGTCGAGTAGCCCTGAATCATCATCGCCGCCGTGGTCAACACGAAGACGGCGATCGCGATGCGGCGATACCGATAGAGGACCGCGAGTCGATCCAGAATGTGGACGTCGTGATCGGTGTTGTAGATGAGCGGCGGCGGTGCGGAGGCGGTCGGCGACGGGCTGCCGCTCGATGATGGCGGCGGCGTGGCAGAACGCGCGGTTATCGGCGTGGGTTCAGGCATTACGCTAGCGTGGACAGGTGGGTTCGCCCACCGTCTTGATCGCCATCACGCTCGTGGCGGCAGCCTGCGCCGTGAGAAGCGCCGCCGTCGTCGTCGCGCGGCCGAGCAGGCCTGCGAACGGCGGCACACGGAACGGCAGTTTGACGATCGCCGAGATCGCTTCTCCGGCGTCGATGTTCAGCACCTGGCTCGCCGCCAGAACCGTTTGATCGTTTCCCACCATCTCGACGATGTAGATGCCGGGATCGAGACCCTTGAACGTGAACAGTCCGGTCTGGTCCGTCACCTGCGTGTCGATGATGCGTCCGAAGCGGGCGTCCCGAAGACGGACCGGCTGATGGGCGAGTTGTCCGTTCGTCGAGTTGAGCGCATTGCCTTGAATCGTTCCGAAGGACTCGGGCCGCACGTTTGCCAGCGCGCGCGAACCGGTGCGCGCGACGAGGGCGCCGTTCTGCGGGATCGGCTGCTGAGCCGTCGCGTGCAGCGTTGCGGCGGCGATCACTGTCGCGGCGGCCGCCAAGCGGATCAGATTCATCTGGATCTCTGGTCTTATCGGCCGATGGCAGGCTCGACGCCAGCTTGCGTTGAACGAACTTTAGATGACATTAGAGAGCTTAGTCGGCTTTTGTGCATCCTAGCAGGCAATCATTCGGCTCGCAACGTATAACTGCCGCCTGACCGGTGGATGGGGTCGCCTGAGCAGGTCGAACTCAGCCTAAATACTGGTGAATCAAACGCTTGGCGCAAGTGTAACCGATTTCTTCCGGCCGAATCGAGATACGGAGCGCATTCCTGTGAAGGCAACGGTCGGGCTCGTGAGTCTGGCGACAATCTGCGCGGTCGCTCCCATCTCGTCCCACGCGATTGAACGGCTCTACTCGCAGCGGATTTACGCGAACCTCCAGCCGGCACTCACATCCCTGTCGAACGTGAGCCCGATCGCGCTGATGGACGTTCTCATCGTCGTCGTCGCGGGGATCTGGATGTTGCTGGCGATCCGAGACCTCCTGCTCGCGTCGCGGACCGGATGGGCTCGCGCCGCCGGGCGAATCGTCCGTCGAACGGTCGCGTGGTCTGCTGCCGGATATCTGCTGTTCCTCGCCATCTGGGGGTTCAACTACCGGCGGGTCCGCCTGGTCGACAAGCTCGAATTCAGCGGTGACGCGGTGACGAGCGAAGCTGCGCTGACGCTCGCGACGCGAGCGGTCGACCAGCTGAACGAACTGCATCGCCCAGCGCACGAACAGGGCTGGGGGCCGCCGGCCGCAATCGATCCTGCGCTGGTCGCCGCCTTCGATCGCGCCGTGCACGATGCAGTCACCGACCGCATCGTCATCGCCGGCCGCCCGAAGCGCTCGCTGTTCGACTGGTATTTCCGCCGTGCCGCGGTCAGCGGCATGACCGATCCGATCTTCCTGGAGACGCTCGTCGCCAGCGATGTGCTGCCGTTCGAACGCCCAATGGTGGTCGCGCACGAATGGAGTCATCTGGCGGGCGTGGCCCACGAAGGCGAGGCGAATTTCGTTGCGTGGATCGCCTGCGTGCGTTCGACGCCGGCGCATCGCTATAGTGCGTGGTTGTCGCTCTACGAGGAGATCATTTCCTCGATCGGCCGGCGCGATCGCCCGGCGCTGGCGGCGACACTCGGACCGGGCCCACGCGAAGATCTGCAGGCGATCCGCGATCGGTTCGCCCGCAATGTCAACCCGCGTGTCTTCGCGGTCGGGTGGAAGGTCTACGACTCGTACTTGAAAGCGAACCGGATCGAATCGGGGGCGGCGAGTTACGCGGAAGTGGTGCGTCTGATTCTCGGCGTCCGGTTCACAGGCGAGTGGACGCCGCGGCCCCGGCCACAATAGCCATCCTCACTCGAGCGGCGTGATCGCGCGGATCGACGAATCGCGCTGGTCGTTCTTGTAATAGACCCGCTGGAGAAACAGGCCGGAAGGCGGGGCCGTCAGTCTCGCCGGCACCGACGATTCGTCGCGCATC
>DAIUKO010000031.1:0-20467 GCA_036848175.1 Vicinamibacterales bacterium
CGGCGCGACGACGGTGAGCTGCACCGCAACCGATGCGCACGGGAATCACAGCACCAAGTCGTTCACGGTCACGGTTGCGGACACGACGGGACCGGTCGTCACGGTGCCGGCCAACGCGACGGTCGAGGCGACGAGCGCGGCGGGCGCGGTCTACTCGTTCACCGCGTCCGCGACCGACGTGCTCGATGGCGCGGTCGCGACGACGTGCACCCCGGCGAGCGGCGCGACGTTCCCATTTGGCCCGACGACCGTCAGTTGCGCGGCGACCGACGCGCACGGGAACCACAGCACCGCATCGTTCACAGTGACCGTGACCGACACCACGGGCCCGGTGGTGACGGTGCCGGCCAACGCCACGGTCGAAGCGACGAGCGCGGCCGGCGCGCTCTACTCGTTCACGGCGTCAGCGGCCGACGTCCTCGATGGCGCGGTGGCGACGAGCTGCGTGCCCGCCAGCGGATCGACGTTCGCGCTCGGCACGACGACCGTCACGTGCACGGCGACCGACGTGCATCACAATGCTGCGACGGCGTCGTTCACGGTCACGGTGAGGGACACCACAGCACCCGTCGTGACGGTGCCGGCCAACGCGACGATCGAGGCGATCAGCGCGGCGGGCGCACCGTTCACGTTCGTCGCCTCGGCGCACGACGTCGTCGACACGAGCGTCGTCGTCACATGCACGCCTGCGAGCGGCACGACATTCCCGATTGGCACGACAACCGTGTCGTGCACGGCGACCGACGCACACGCCAATGCCGGCACCGCCTCGTTCACAGTGACCGTGAGCGACACAATCGGCCCGATGGTGACCGTGCCGGCGAATGCGACGGTCGAGGCAACCGGTCCGTCGGGCGCCGCGTTCACCTACACAGCGTCAGCGGCGGACGTTGTCGACGGCATTGTCGCCGTGGGCTGCACGCCGGCGAGCGGATCGACCTTCCCGCTCGGGACGACGACGGTCACGTGCGGGGCAACCGACGCGCACGGCAATCACGCGGCGGCATCGTTCACGGTCACGGTGACGGACACGACCGCGCCGACCTTGAATCTGCCGGCGGACATCGTCGTGGAAACGCCGGACCCGAACGGCGCGGTCGTCACCTACGACGCGAGCGCGATTGATCTGGTCGACGGACGCGGCAACACCGCGCTCGTTCAGCCAGACCATCTGATCTACGAAGGCGCGTTCCGCGTACCGTTCGGCATGTTCCGCGGTCCCGACCTGACTCCGTGGCAGTTCGACAGAGCGACGTTCGAGTACGGAGGCACGGGGCTCGCCTTCAACGCGACGAATCATTCGCTGTTCGTCGTCGGTCACGACCAGGCGCAGCTGGTGGCGGAGATCACGATTCCGCCGCCGATGCGCGGACCGCTCAGCAGCCTCAACATCGCGAGTCTGGTGCAGCCGTTCACTGACGTCACGGATCGAAAACTCGCCCTGGTGAGCAGCGATCCGCGGAATCCGCCGGACGTCGCGATCAAGATTGGCGGCCTGTTGCCGTATCAGAATCGTCTCTTCGCGTCGGCGTACATCTACTACGACGGCTTGAGCAGCCAGACGCTCTCGCATTTCGTGTCGGGTCTGGATCTGGCCAACCCGAGCGATGCCCTCGGACCGTTCACGCTGAATCGCCCGGACTGCGATCCAGTGACGAAACAGAATTGTCTGGGCGCCGGCTTCTTCGACGGGTACTTCGGCCGTGTACCGTCGGCGTGGCAGCCGGCGTTGGGCGGACCGGTGTTGAACGGCAACTGCTGTCTCGGCGTGATCAGCCGCACCTCGTACGGACCGGCGCTCTTCACGATCGACCCGATGATGCTCGGCACGGTGACGCCGCTGCCGGCCAAGCCGCTCCTGTACTACCCGCCGGCGCATCCGCTGCTCCCGTTAGGCGTCCAGCCGTGCATCGATCGAAACGTGTGCAATCCGTTCATCGACGGATGGAACGAGAACAGTCCGTTGTTCAACGGCGTCAGCGAAGTCAGAGGCGTGGTCTTCCCTGAAGGCACGCGCAGCGTGCTGTTCTTCGGCCGCCACGGCGGATTCGGCACGTCACCGGACGTTCCAGGCGGCGGCGCGTTCTGTTATGGCTTCGGCACCGCGAATCCGGCGCTCGTCGGAACGTTCCCGCCGGGCGAGGTTGTCGATCGCTATTGCTACGACCCGGAGGACGGGTCAAAGGGTGTGCACGGCTATCCGTATCGCTACTACGTGTGGGCGTACGACGCGACCGATCTGGCGCAGGTTGCGGCCGGCCGCGCCGAGCCGTGGAGCGTCAGGCCGTACGCGACGTGGCCGCTGCAACTGCCGCCGACGCCGACCGGCACGACACACCTGGGCGGCGCGGCCTACGATCCCGCGACCGGCCGGATTTACGTCTCGCAGTATCAGGGCGAGGGCAACCTGCCGCTGATTCACGTGCTGCGGCTGCAGCCGCTGATGTGCACGCCGGAGAGCGGCTCACTCTTCGCGATCGGCACGACGACGGTTCAGTGCTCGGCGAGCGATCGCGCTGGCAACAGAGTCACCGGCAGCTTCAAGGTCACGGTGAAGCTTACGGACGTGACGCCGCCTGTCGTAACGGTGCCATCGGATACGACGCTCGAGGCAGCGGGCCCCGACGGCACCACGTTCACGTTCAACGCGACCGCGACCGACAACGTCGACGGTCCAGTTGCCGCAAGCTGCACGCCGGCGAGCGGCGCCGTCTTCCCGATCGGGACGACGACCGTCACGTGCAGCGCGACGGACGCGCACGCCAACACCGGGACCGCGTTGTTCCTGGTGACGGTCGTCGATACGGTCAAGCCGGTCGTCACGGTTCCCGGCAACGCGACCATCGAAGCGACCGGTCCCGCCGGTGCGCCGTTCACGTTCAGCGCGTCGGCGATCGACAATATCAACGGCGCCGTCACCACCGTTTGCGTGCCGGCGAGCGGCGCGACGTTCCCGCTCGGCACGACGACCGTGTCGTGCCTCAGCGCGGACAGCCAGGGCAATACCGGCACTGGCACGTTCATCGTGACGGTGCGCGACACGACGCCGCCGACGCTGACCGTGCCGCCGAATGCGACGGTCGAGGCGACCAGCGCGGTCGGCGCGATCTTCACGTTCACCGCAACGGCGAGCGATCTCGTGGACGGCGGCGTCGCCGCCGCCTGCACGCCCGCCAGCGGATCGACATTCGCGCTCGGCCCGGCCACGGTGACGTGCTCGGCGACAGATGCGCACGGCAACGCGAGCAGCAAGACGTTCACGGTCACGGTCACCGACACGACCAAACCGGTCATCACCGTACCGTCGAACGCCACGATCGAGGCGACGGGCGCGTCCGGAGCGTCATTGACGTTCACGGCGTCCGCGAGCGACACCGTCGACGGCACCGTCGCCGTCAGCTGCGCGCCGGCGAGTGGAGCGACGTTCCCGCTCGGCACGACGACCGTCACCTGCTCGGCGACCGATGCGCACGCGAATGCGGCCAGCAAGACGTTCACCGTCACGGTCCGAGACACGACCGGGCCGGCGATCACCGTTCCGCCGGACGCAATCATCGAAGCAACCGGCACGACCGGTGCTTCGTTGACGTTTACGGCTTCAGCCACCGACATCGTCGACGGGGCAGTTGCCGTGAGCTGCACGCCGCCGAGCGGATCGACGTTCGCGTTCGGAACGAGGACGGTCACGTGCACCGCCACCGACGGTCATGGGAACCCGGCGAGCAAGACCTTTACGGTGACCGTTCGCGATACGACTCCGCCGATCATCACGGTGCCGGCCAACGCGACGGTCGAGGCGACCAGCGCCGCGGGAGCGCCGTTCACGTTCACGGCAACCGCGACGGATCTTCTCGACGGCAGCGTCGCCGTGACCTGCACACGCGCAAGCGGCTCGACGTTCCCGCTCGGGCCGACGCCGGTGAACTGCTCGGCGACCGACGCACACGGGAACACGGCGAACAAGTCGTTCACGGTCGCCGTCGTCGACACGACGAAGCCGACGATCACCGTGCCGACGAACGCGACGGTCGAAGCGGTCAGCGCATCGGGCGCAGCCTTCACATACACCACGTCGGCCACCGATCTGGTTGACGGCACGGTGGCGGTGAACTGTCTGCCGCCGAGCGGATCGACGTTCCCGCTCGGCGCGACTGTCATCACGTGCACGGCCACGGATAGTCATGGCAACTTCGCGAACAAGAGCTTCTCGGTGACAGTGTCCGACACGACGGGTCCGGTCATCACTGTGCCGGCGAATGCGATGGTCGAAGCGACAGCGACGACCGGCGCGGTGTTCAGCTACATCGCATCGGCGATGGACAGCGTCAACGGCAGCGTGGCGGTGAGCTGCAACCCGACGAGCGGATCGACGTTCCCGTTCGGGACGACGACGGTGAACTGCTCGGCGGCCGACAGCCGTGCGAACATCGCGTCCAAGACATTCACCGTCACCGTCGTCGACACGACGCCGCCGGTTGTCACGGTGCCGCTGAATGCGACGCTCGAAGCGACATCGCCCAACGGCGCACCGTTCTCGTTCACGGCGTCGGCAACCGACAACATCGACGGCGCTCGTCCGGTGACGTGCACGCCGCCGAGCGGCGCGACGTTCCCCGCTGGCACGAGCACGGTTTCCTGCGGAGCGACCGACACTCACGGCAACGTCGGAACGAAGACGTTCACGGTGACCGTGCGCGATACGACCGCGCCTGTCGTGACGGTGCCGGCGAATAGCACCGTCGAGGCCACGAGTGCATCGGGCGTCGCCGTGACCTTCACCGCGTCCGCCACGGACATTCTCGATGGCCCGGTTGCGGTGAGCTGCACGCCGACGAGCGGATCGACATTGCCGCTGGGCGCGACGACTGTGACCTGCATTGCGGTCGACAGGGCCGCGAACGTCGCCAGCAGGAGCTTCACCGTAACCGTCGTCGACACGACGCCGCCGGTGATCACCGTGCCGGCCAATATGACCGTCGACGCGCCGGGTCCAGTCCTCGTGACCTACGTGGTGACCGCGGTCGATGTGGTCACCCCTTCGATCACGCCGAGTTGCGCGCCCGCGAGCGGCACGACGTTCCCGCTCGGCACGACGACCGTCACCTGCAGCGCGACAGATGCGCGGACGAACACCAGCACGGCCTCGTTCACAATCACCGTCGCCAACGGTGCGAAGCCAACCGTGTCGCTGACCGCTCCCGCGAACGGTGCGACGGTCTCGGGCGCCAGCGTGACCGTCTCGGCGACGGCCAGCCACCCACTGGGGATCGCCGGCGTCCAGTTCAAGGTCGACGGCACGAACATCGGCGCCGAAGACACGACCGCGCCGTACTCGGTCGTCTGGAATTCGACCACGGCGCCGAACGGCGCGCACACGCTCACGGCGATCGCGCGCGACACCACCGGCGGCACCAACACCGCGAGCGTCAGCGTGACGGTGACGAACGCCACGGGTGCGGTGGATCTTGCCGTCGACGGCAATCAGAAATTCCAGACGATTTCCGGGTTCATGGTGAACGCGAACTCAGCGCAGTGGAACAGCGGACAGCTGACGCCGGCGCTCGACATGCTGATCGATCAAGGCGTCGGGGTGTTCCGCGTCATCGTCGACAAGGAGGACTGGGAGAATCCGAACGACAACGCCGATCCCAACGTGTTCGACTGGAATTACTACAACACCGTCTACACGAGCGTGAAGTTCGAGAAGCTCTGGAGCACGATTGCGTACCTGAACCAGAAGGGCGTCACGTCGGGGATCATGCTGAACATCATGGGCCCGACGCCGGCGTGGATGGGATCGCCGAAGATTACCGCCGGCATGGAAGACGAGTGGGTCGAGATGCTGGCCTCGCTCGTCTACTACGCGAAGGTGACGCGGAACCTGCAGTTCACGCTGCTCGGTCCCGCGAACGAGGTCGACTGGGACGGCATCGAAGGGCCGCAGGTCGCGCCGGACCAGTACACGCTGCTGCTGCACAAGCTGGCGGTCAAGCTCGATGCGCTCGGCCTGACGGACATCAGGTTCGTCGGTCCGGATACGGCGCAGGCAGCCGTTGGCGTCAACGATTACTTCCCATCGTTGATGGCCGACCCCGTCGTGATGGCGAAGATGGCGCATCTGGCGTTCCACAACTACGGCGATCAATCCGCGAACGCCGACAACGTCATCAAGGCATCCGCCTATCCGACGAAGGACTTCTGGGTGACCGAAGCCGGCATGGGCACTGATTACTACGGTCCCGAGCGGCTGATGATGCAGATGAAGAACGGCGCGACATCAGCGGGCGTGTGGGATGCCTACACCAGCCAGTACAACCATCGTGTGGACGATGGCATGCCGATGATCGATCTCGTCGGCGGCGTGTGGGTTCCGAAGCAATCGTTCTACTCGTTCAAGCAGCTGTTCAAGTTCGCGCAGCCGGGTGCGCGACGCATCGGCACGTCGGGGCCGCAGAGCAGCCTCGTCGCGGTGGCGTTCTACAATCCCTCGTCGGGCCAGGTGACGATCGTCGGACACAACACAGCCGGCAGCCGCAATCTGAAGATCTCATTGGCGAACCTGCCGGCGGTTGGGGCGATGCAGTTCTACGCGACCGATAACTTCGGGACGCAGTTCGAACGGCGGGCGGATGTCACGCTCGTCAACGGCGTGGCCACGATTCTCGTGAACCTCGACGAGTTCTTCACGCTGACTGCCTCGACTGGCCCCGACACGACGGCGCCGACCGTCACGATGCTCGCGCCGGCGAACGGCGCAACGGTCGTCGGCGCAGCGACGACGGTGTCGGCCAGCGCGGCGGACAACATCGCGATCGCCGGTGTGCAGTTCAAGCTGGACGGCGCGAACCTCGGTCCGGAGATCACGACGAGTCCATTCTCGATTCTCTGGAACACGACTGCGGCCGCCAACGGGTCGCACACGCTGTCGGCGGTGGCGCGCGACGGCTCGGGCAACACCGCGACGGCGACGCCGATCTCGGTCACGGTCAACAACCCCGTCGACGTCGCGCCGCCGACGGTGTCGATCAGCGCACCGGCCAACGGCGCGACCGTCTCGGGTTCGAACGTGGCAGTGACCGCCAATGCCGCCGACGACATCGGCGTGGTCGGCGTGCAGTTCTTCCTCGACGGCGCGACGCTCGGCGCGGAAGTGACGGCGCCGCCCTTCACCGTCTCGTGGGATACGACCGCCGGGACGCTCGGCTCGCACACGCTCACCGCGCGAGCACGAGACGGCGCGGGACGGCAGACGACGTCGGTTGCCATCACCGTCACCGTCGTCGCGCCTCCGCCGCCGACGCTGGCGATTGACGCCACGGCGTTCGGCGATCGAGGAACTCCGGGGACGACTGTCGCCACGACTGCATTCTCGACGACGAGCGCGAATCAGCTGCTGGTGGCCTTCATTGCCGCTGATGATGCGACGGCCACGCCCAAGAACACCGTGACCGGTGTGAGTGGTGGCGGACTCACATGGACGATGGTGGTTCGAACCAACGTTCAGCGGGGGACCGCCGAGGTCTGGCGCGCGGTTGCGGTCACGGCGTTGACGAACGTCACCGTGACGGCGACGCTGGCTCAACAGTCGGCGTCGTCGATCACGGTCGTGAGCTTCAATGGAGCGGACACGTCCGGGACGAATGGATCGAACGGAATCGGCGCGACGCTATCGGCCAGCGGCCCGAACGGCGCGCCCACCGGCAACGTGACCACGACGAGAGCCAACTCGTGGGTGTGGGGCGTCGGAGTGGACTGGAATTCAGCGATCGGGCGAACGATTGGTACAGGCCAGACGATGGTCCATCAGTTCCTGGCTCCGGTCGGCGACACCTACTGGGTTCAGCGGAGAACGGCGGCGACGCCGACGATTGGCTCGGTCGTCACGATCAACGACACCGCTCCGACCACCGATCAATGGAACTTGAGCATCGTCGAGATCCGCCCCAAGCCGTAACCCAAGTGTAAAAAGGCGGCGGCGCAGATGCGCCGCCGGCCGAATTCCACTACGCTAACGGGATGCATCCCATCACGGCATCCCCGCCGACAGAAAGATCAGTACTCGATCGCGACGCGCTGGTGGCCTGGTACCGGCGCAACCGCGAACGGTCGCGCGCGCTCTTCGATCTGCTCGACGAGCAGGCGTACTACACGAAGCCGATTTCGCTGCGTCACCCGATCGTTTTCTACGAAGGCCATCTGCCGGCCTTCAGCTTCAACACGCTGGTCAAGCGCGCGTTGGGAGGCGCGAGCATCGATTCGCGGCTCGAATCGCTCTTCGCGCGCGGCATCGATCCGTCCGACGAGTCCGCCGCGGCGGCCCGGCCTGAACTGCAGTGGCCGGCGCGCGACGCGGTCCGCGAGTTCGGCAAGGAGGCGGACCGCCAGGTGTTGAACGCACTCGCCCATGCGGACCTCGATCGACCCGGCGATCTGCTGCTCGATCGCGCCGAGGCGGTCTTCACGATTCTCGAGCACGAGGCGATGCATCAGGAGACGCTGCTCTACATGTGGCATCGGCTTGGGTTCGATCGCAAACGCAGACCCGCGGACTATCGGCCGCGGATCGATGGAGCAGTCCCCAGGCAGGAATGGATGTCGATTCCGCGCGGCCGCGCGACGCTCGGCGTCGATCGCACCAGCGTGCCATTCGGATGGGACAACGAGCTGCCTTCGTCGACCGCCGATGTCGGCGCGTTTGCGATCGAGCGGCACGACGTGACCAACGCCGCGTTCCTCGAGTTCGTCGAGGCGGGCGGCTACGAGGACGAACGCTGGTGGCAGGCGGACGACCGGGCGTGGCTGGAGCAGGACCGTATCCGCCATCCGTTGTTCTGGGAACGGCAGGGCAGTCAGTGGCAGTGGCGCGGCATGTTCGAGCTGGTGCCGCTGCCGCTCGCGTGGCCGGTCTACGTGAGCCAGGCTGAAGCGACCGCATACGCGCGTTGGCGCGGCGCCCGGCTGGCGACGGAAGCGGAGTTTCAGCGCGCCGCGTTCGGCGCGCCGGACGGCATCGAACGGCAGCATCCATGGGGTGACACGCCGCCGGATTCAAGGCACGGCGTCTTCGACTTCACGAGCTGGGATCCGGAACCCGTCGGCAGTCATCCCGCGGGCCGCAGCGCATGGGGCGTCGACGATCTCGTCGGCAATGGATGGGAGTGGACGAGCACGCCGTTCGCGCCGTTCGCCGGATTCCGTCCGATGGCCTCGTATCCGGAGTACTCGGCTGATTTCTTCGACGGCGAGCACTTCGTGATCAAGGGCGCCTCACCGGCCACGGCGCGCGAGTTGATTCGTCCGTCCTTCCGGAACTGGTTCCGGGGGCGCTATCCCTACGTCTACGCGACGTTCCGATGCGTGAAGGACGCGCGATGAGCGTCCACGGCGCGTCGAACGCGCTCATACAGGCGGAGGCGCTGAAAGAGTTTGCCGCCGACGTCCAGTACTACCTCACACAGAGCCCGCGACAGCTGCCGTCGCGATATCTCTACGACACGCTCGGCTCGGCGCTGTTCGACGCGATTTGCCGCCTGCCGTGGTATCGCATCACGCGCGCCGAGGCGCGGCTGCTCGTCGCGCACGGCCGCCATGTGTTCGATCGGCTCGAGCGCGTGTCGACGATCGTCGAGCTCGGATCGGGCGACGGCGAGAAGCTCCGAACGCTCGTCCAGTGTGGCGCGCCTCACGTGCGCCCGCTGACGATTCATCTCGTCGATGTCTCGTCGAGCGCGCTCACGTCGTCTGAGCGGACGCTGTCAGAGCTGGACGATGCGGCGATCGTGCTCCATCAGGCGACGTACGAGGCGGGCCTCGAGGAGCTGACGCTGCAGCCGCGAACCCCTGGCCGCCGGCTGGCCGTGTTCCTCGGATCGAACATCGGCAACTTCGACGCGCCCGGCGCGGATGAATTTCTTCGCGCGATTCGGCGCGCGCTGCTTCCTGGCGACGGGTTGCTCCTCGGCGCGGATCTCGTGAAGCCCGAGCCGGTGCTGCACCTCGCGTACGACGATCCGCTGGGCGTGACCGCCGCCTTCAACCGCAATCTGCTCGTGCGCATCAACCGCGAGCTCGGTGGCGACTTCGATCTCGACCGCTTCGAGCACCGCGCCATCTGGAACGCCGCGGACTCGCGCGTCGAGATGCATCTGGTGGCGAAACGGGCGCAGCACGTCCGGATTCCGGCCGCCGAGCTCGATGTGCCGTTCGAGGCGGGTGAATGGATCTGGACCGAGAGCTCGTACAAGTACGAGCCGGGACAAGTCGTCGCGATGCTGGAGTCAGCCGGGTTTCAGCTGGCGGCGCAGTGGATCGACGCCGCCGACCGGTTCGCGCTCACGCTGGTGCTGGCGAACTAGGTATCACGATTCGATCGGCGCGAAATCGCCAGACGGCCGATCGCGAAGCGGCTGTCGGAAATCGGGGAACTCCCCGCAGCGGTCGCACTCGAAGACGCCGCGCGCAAGCCAGCGCATCGCGATCCAGCGAAGCGGCCTGCGGCAATACGGACAGAGCGTGTTGGTCGTCTTCGATTCGATGTGTGTCGACTTGAGGGTCGCCATGCGAGTACTTACGTCTTGCGATTCGATCCGGACAGGGAAGGAATGTCGGTGTCGCGCGAAGGTCAGAGATTCCAGCCGACCGGTCCCGTCCACCCGTCGGCAGCGAGATTCCGTTCGAACTCGATTTGGCGCTTGTTGAGATCCCCCGAATCGACGAATTGTTCGGCTCGTTCGGAGCCGTCGATGTCGATCACGCGAAGCTCGAAGCGGCCGTCAGGCAGATCTCGGACCTCGTAGCGGAGAAACTGGCCGCGGCGTTCAAACCACCAGAACACAAACCCTCAAGGCGTTGTGTCGGCACGAACCGGAGATTTGTATAGTCAGTGGGTCTGGTTGTTTTTGAGCAGCGCGTTGGCGATCGAGATGAGGTCCTCGGTCCACAGCGGCTTCATCCAGAGGTGCGCCCCGAGCGCGCGCAACTCGTTGGTCGACTCTTCGTCGATCGTGCAGTCGCCGGTGATCATCGCCACCGGGACGCGGCACGTTTCGACGACCCCACGAAGCCGGTAGAGAAACCCGAGACCGTTGATGAGCGGCATGCGGAGATCGAGGATGATCGCGTCGGGTCGAAACGTCTCGACTTCTTTCAATCCGTCGAAGGCGTTCGATGCCGTCCGGACTTGATGGCCCTCGAGCCGAAGGATTCCCGCGAATGTCTGCGTCACGCCTTCGTCGTCGTCCACGATGAGCAGACGACCGGTGCGACGCTCGAGCAATGACATCATCATCATCTAGCCAATCCTTGACCCGTCGGGACGCGCCCCGTCAGCAGCGCCTCGATCTCCTCCTCGCGCTGCAGAGCCGCGGCCGTGCTCTTGAAATACTCCACGATGACGCCGCCCGAGTGAGCGATCGATAGGCGGCACACTCCAGGTTTATCGTCAGAAACCAGTTCCCAGGTCACCCGTTCCGGTCCGACCATGAAAAAATTCACCACTCAGCCGGCAGGGGCAATTGCTGTGCCGGCATGGAGGCGCTCGTTTCTGCACAATTCGGCGCTGGGGCACGTGCCACGGAGGAACACGGGCGACAACGGTTTTGTCGCGATCAACTACGTCTCCTGACCGTCGGTGAGCAGCGGCAAGCCCGATCCCGCTGCCGGCGTCAGCAGGCCCGTTTTGGAATAGGTGCCAAGCTTCTCGCGCGTGTCGGCGATATCGAGGTTGCGCATCGTCAGCTGCCCGATGCGGTCCTGCGGCGTGAAGAAGGCCTCGCCTTTCTCCATCGTCAGCCGCTCGGGTTTGTACGTGAGGTTGGGGCTGGTCGTGTTGAGAATGGAGTAGTCGTTACCCCGCCGCAGGCCGACGGTGACTTCACCGGTGATGACGCGTGCCACCCATCGCTGCGCGGACTCACGCAGCATGAGCGTCTGCGGATCGAACCAGCGGCCCTGATACAGCAGCCGGCCAAGCTTCCGTCCGTTCTCCCGATACTGCTCGATCGTGTCCTCGTTGTGAATGCCGGTGATCAGCCGCTCGTAGGCGATGAAGAGCAGCGCCATTCCCGGCGCTTCGTAGATGCCGCGGCTCTTCGCTTCGATGATCCGGTTCTCGATCTGATCGCTCATCCCGAGGCCATGACGTCCGCCGATCGCGTTCGCTTCCGCCATCAAGGCGACGTCGTCGGCGAAGGACTGTCCGTTGAGCGTCACGGGGTGACCTTCCTCGAAGCGGATCGAGACCGTCTCCGGCGTGACCGCGACCTCTTCCTTCCAGAATGCGACACCCATGATCGGCTGAACGATCGTGATGCCGGTGTCGAGGTGCTCCAGATCTTTTGCCTCGTGCGTCGCGCCGAGCATGTTGGAGTCGGTTGAATAGGCCTTCTCGACGCTCATCCGGTACGCGAACCCGGCGCGCTGCATGTACTCCGACATCTCTTTGCGTCCGCCGAGATCGTCGATGAACCGCTGATCGAGCCACGGCTTGTAGATGCGGAGATTGGGATTGGCAAGCAGCCCGTAGCGGTAGAAGCGTTCGATGTCGTTGCCCTTGAAGGTGCTGCCGTCGCCCCAGATGTTGACGTCGTCTTTTTTCATGGCGACGACGAGCATCGTGCCGGTCACCGCGCGTCCGAGCGGCGTCGTGTTGAAGTACGGCACGCCCGCCGTCGAGATATGGAAAGCGCCGCTCTGCAGCGCCGCCAGCCCTTCGGCGACGAGCTGTCTGCGGCAGTCGATCAGCCGCGCCTTCTCCGCGCCGTAGAGGAGGGCACGGCGCGGGATGTCGTCGTAATCGGGCTCGTCAGGCTGACCGAGGTTGGCGGTGTAGGCGAAGGGAATCGCGCCCTTCGCCCGCATCCAATGAATCGCCGCGCTCGTGTCGAGACCGCCGGAAAACGCAATGCCGACGTTCTCGCCGGCAGGAAGGCTCTGAAGGATAGTGGGCAACGGAGTTATTTGACCCCTTGAACTTCGACGAGCTCGAGCGCCTCGCGGCTCGGGCCTTCGATCATGACAGCGCGAGTGTCGCCGAGTTTGTACGGCTGCTCGAGGAACTTCACGCCCTCGCCGCGCAGCTTCGCGACCCACGCGTCGAGACTGCCGACGCTGAGCGCGATGTGATCGGCGAGGTGCCCGCGCGTGCTGACCAGCGGACGCTCGCCTTGTCGCATGTAGCCGTTCATCGCGACGTCGCCGAAGGTCACGCCGGCCGCCGGCGTCCGGTACATGCCGTCGACTTCCAGCGCCGGCCACGTCTTGTCGGCGCCGCGCGGCACTTTGCAGTCGGCTTCGGTCCGCGCGGCATTGGTCGGCGCCCCGCGGCGACCCTGTGGGACGGGCGCGTTGAGATGTTTCTGATACCAGAGCTGGGAGCAGAACGGATCCTCGTAGTACATGTGCACGTGATTGAAGCGCTCCGCCGGCATGTCCCCCTGCACTTCGATCAGCGCATCGTCAGGTCCGCGGATGTAGGCGAAGCCGGCGCCGCCGGCCGGCTTCACGTTGTTCTTCTTCGCCTCTTCAAGCTGCGCTTTCGTCAAACCGAGCACGCCGCCTGTGCCCGGCCACGTGTCGCTGTTGATGTTGACGGTCCCGCCTTCCTCGGTGGTGTAGAGCGGCAGGAGAGTGACGCCGTCCGCGCGCAGCCGCGCCATCGCCGCGCGCTCGTTGGTCACGTGCCAGCCGAAGTGCCACACCGCGGTCTGCGGTTGCGTGGCCGGCGGTTGATCGACTTTCGTGAACAGGACGAGCACGTTGTTCGGCGATTTCAACGCCGGCAGCCCGCCCCACGTCGACTTGGACGTGGTCGGAAACGATCGCACGTAGAAGTCGATCGCCTTGTCGGGATTCGTCGAGTTGAGATGCAGATGATGAAATCCGGGCGCCGGCAGCGCGTCGTTCTGTCCGTGGACGGCGATGCCGGCCGCCGCCAGCACGACGGCGACGATGAGCGCGTTTTTCATGACCTCACTTCACCGCGAAGCAATACAACAGTCCGGCGCCGCCGGTGCTGACCAGATTCTCCTGGCTGCAGCCGCGGCTCGGGTGCGTCGAATTCCACGACGTGTTCCCGCCGCCCGTCCGATCCGCGTGACCGAGCTGCGCAGATCCGGTCGTGGCGTTGCTCGTCCAGTTGTTGCAGGTGTGATCCGCGCCGTCCGTGAACGCCGTCCCATCGAGCTGCGATCCGGTCAGGATGTCGTGCTGGTTCGGCGTGTCGCCGACGCCTTTGATCATCTCGCCCTTTTCGGTGAGCGCCGTGACCTTGGTCAGGTTGTTGCCGCGCCGCGCCGCTTCGAGCGTGTCGCCATGAAGTTCGGCGACATTCTGCGCGATGCGGGCATTCTTCGCGTTGTACCACGGCCCGGCGCCGATACGGTCGCGCGCATTCACGGCAGGCTGACCGCCGGAGGCGCTCGTGCTCAGGTACGCGTGCCAGGTGCCGTTGTTGCCCGCGCCGGCCGCGGTGGCAAGCTGCTGGCAATGACGATCCGCACCGGTCAGGCCGCCGAGATTCGCACCGTTGCCGGCGCCGACGCTCGTGACGAAGAACGTCATCGGCTGTGGCGGTGCTTGTCCCGCCGGCGGTTGCGCGGGCGCCTGTGCGGCGACCGTGATGAGGAATCCGAGAAGGATGGACAGCATGACCGCAGCGACGAGCCTCATACGTACGCCCTCCTTATAAATAGATGTGGGGTATTGTAATCGCATGAATCGACGAGAGTGGGGCCTGACGACGCTTGCCGGACTCATGGGTCTCGCCGCGCCCGGCTCGGCATCCGCACAGGGCGCCGGCCGCGGCTATCGTTACATCCATCTGGACGTGTTCACCGATCGCCGGATTACGGGCAATCAGTTGCTCGTGTTCGTCCAACCGGCCGGGCTCGATGCCGAGGCGATGCAGGCGCTGACCCGCGAGTCGAACTATTCAGAATGCACCTTCGTGTGGCCGCCCGAGCAGGCCGGCACCGATCATCGCGTGCGAATCTTCGGCCGCACCGCGGAGATGCCATTTGCGGGCCATCCGACGATCGGCACCGCGTTCGCCCTTGCGCACGCGGGCGTGCTGAAGCCCAGCATCTCGAAAACGGTGTTCGGCCTCGGCGTCGGACCGACGAACATCGATCTCGAATGGAAGGGGAGTCAGCTCGCATTCGCGTGGATGACGCAGCTCAAACCGACGTTCGGCAAGACCATCGACGATGTGAATGCGCTGGCGGCGGCAATTGGCCTGGAATCGGGCGCCGTGGTCAAGCCGGCGCAGGAGGTCCACACAGGATCGACGTTCCTGGTCGTCCCGCTCGCGACGCGCAAAGCGGTCGACGCTGCCGTTCAGGATCGCGCGAAGGTGGATGCCGTGTTCGCCGCCGCCGGCGTCCAGCGCCGCGGGCTTTACATTTTCTCGACCGAGCGCGGCCAGGACGATGTGACGGCATATAGTCGATTGCTCGGCACCGGCGGCATCGAAGATCCGGCGACAGGGTCCGCGGCGGGACCGGCCGGCAGCTATGCCGTGAAGCACGGATTCGTCCCGCCCGACCGCGGCGAGTCGATCGTCTTCCTGCAGGGCGTGCTGGTTCGCCGCCCCAGCCGCATCCACGTGAAGGTCACGTCGAGCAGCAGCGAGATTACGACCGTCAAGGTCGGCGGAACGAGCGTTGTGGTGGGTGAAGGCTCGATGAGCGTGTGACGCTCGGCCTCACGCGCGCTTGCGAGCGTTTCTTCGCGCCGCGGGTTCAGCGGGACGAGACGCCGCGGCGAGGTCGCGGCCGAATGGCGTCCCCATCTTCGCGTCGATGACCGCGGCCAGCTGTTCGTCCAGCAGCGGCGCCGCTGCGGCGACGCCATCCGACACGACGCGCTGCGCGTAGAGCCGCTTCGCGCAGTCCAGATTGTCCTTCAGCCGGCTCCTGAGATTCTCGGCGTCCATGTCGTCGCTGGCGTCGGCGTCGTACATGTTCTCGATCTCGGTCAGCAGCAGCGTCGCGTAATTGCGGACTTCGTTGATCGCTTCCTGATCCACAGACAGCTTCGACAACATCGGCACGGCGTGCCAGAGCAGCAGCTCGGCGAACTTCACGCCGCGCTGCGCGGCGCCGCCACTCGGCTGCTGATCGCCGTTGTCCGCGTAGACCACGGCGAGCGTCTCGCCGCGCACGGCGATGGGCAGCGTCAGGACGAACGCGGGCTTGCCGCCGAACGGCGTCCGGCTGCTGTCTTCGAGCTCGCGTCCCATGAATCCCTGGACGCGTCCCGACGTCGCCGCCTGGGTCAGGAACGAATCCATCGTCATCGGGATGACGACCTTGGAGATGTCGTTCTTGAAGTCGAAGCCGACCTGATGCAGCCCTTCGAGATGATTGGCGCCGACGCTGAATGCGGCGACGCGCGGGAACTCGGTGGCGAGCCCTTGCACGAGCGCGGTGAGCACGTCGCCGACGGTCATCGCCTTGGCGAGCTGATCGAAGATGGTCAGCAGACGATCGAGCGGCTGCGGTGCGGCGCGGGCCATCTGTTCGCGCAGCGCCGCCGCCTGGGCGGCCGCGTCGGCCTCTCTCCGCTGGACTCCGATCTCGCGCTCGGCCTCCGCGAGCTTGTGGCGCCACATCTGTTCGCTGGTGCGCGCCGCATCGAGCGTCGCCGCCGATGCCTGGAGCTTCGCTTCGAGGTCGCTCCGCAGCTTCGTGACGTCGGCGCGTGCGCTGTCAGCCTCTGCGCGTGCGGCGTCAGCGTCAGCATGTGCCTTGTGCACGTCGGCGCGTGCGCTGTCAGCTTCCGCGCGCGCCGCCGCGGTTGCGGTCTGCGCCGTGGTGGTTTCGGCGCGCGCGGCTTCAGCCTCGGCGCGAACATAGCCGATTTCCCGGCGGGCGGCATCGGCCTCGGCACGGGCGGCGTCCGCCTTCGCGCGAACGGCGTCGGCCTCCGCGCGTGCCTCCTTCAGCGCCGCGTTCAGCGATTCCTTTTCGGCGGTGCGCGCGTCGAGCTGCGCGGCCCGCTCTTTCAATTCCTCGCGGACGCCGTCGATGATTTTCTGCGCCTCGGTGCGCGCGTGGGTGCGTGCATCTTCGGCCTGCGCCGCCGCGGCAGCCGAGAGCCGCTCGAGGAGGGCTGAGGTTTCCTTGCTGGCGAAGTCTTGGAAGTCCATCGTCAACCCGCGCTGATCGGTCCGACGATGTGCAAATCCTGCGCCTGCCGAAATTGCCGGCGCTGCCGCGGAAATCGTCGGTGGTGGGGCGCGCGCCGCTGACGATTCGGTCAGTGGATTTACAGAAGCGCCAGCTAGATGCCCGGCGCTTCCATCGCGACGTCGACTCGCGCCATCGTGCGAAGTTCAGTCGCGGTCGCTCGTGGGGCGGCCCTGGGAGGGCCGCCAGCGCGGGCCGAAAGACCCGCGCCGGCGACGCGGCGATTCAGAAATTCAGCTGCGCTCCGACGGCGAGCAGGCGTCCCTGCAGGATCGACGTCGGTCGATCGAGCGACGGGCCATACGTCTCGTTCGCGCTCAGAATCGAGCTGGCGTTCAGGATGTTGAAGATGTCCAGCTGACCCTGGAAGTTCACGCGGTGCAGGCGGAATTTCTTCGCGAGCCGCACGTCCACCTGATTCCAGCGATCGAGATATTTCGTGCCCGGCGTGAGCAGCGGCACCTGGACGCTCGCCACCGTCAGCGTCGGGATGATCGCGGGCGTGACGTTATAGTTCACGTTCAGCGACGGATCGATGACGCGGTTGGCCGCCACCGTGTAGTCGCCGTCCTGACGGTTGGTGCCGCTCGGCACGCCGGGGTAGCCCTGCCAGTTGCCGCTCACCTGCACGCCGTAGGGCAGCGGGTAGGTGCCCGAGATCTTGAACTGCGTCAGGTAGGGAATGCCGAGATCGCGCTGATCGCAGAATCGCAGACTGTTGGGATCGTCGACCTCGCAGGCGACGGTGATCTGCCGTCCGCTGCTCACGCCGCCGTAGACGTTGCCGCCGTGGATGCGCGCGGTGAAGCCGACGTCGTAGCCGTTGTACCACTTCTTGTTCACGTCGGAGTTCTTGTCGATCTGGCTCACCTGTCCGAGCTTCGCGCGATTGAGGTTGTAGATCGGAATCATCTCCGAGGGATTCAGCGGATTCGGCGTCTGGATGATCGTGTAGTCGTCGAACGTCGTCTGGACGTTGTCGGTCCAGAAAATCCGCGAGTAGTCGCGCCGCACCCAGTTCGCGGAGAGCGACAAGCCGCGAATGACTTCGCGCTGAATGCCGACGCTGTACTCCCATTGATACGGCCGCTTGATGTTCGGGTCGGGCACGCGATTCAGCGCGCCCGTCGTGTTGAACGGGGTGTTGACGGGACCAATCTCGTTATCCTGCGCGATGTCGTCGCGGTTGAGATCCGTCCACGTGCGGCGATCCGTTTCCTGGCGCAGCGGGTTGTAGACCTGCGCGAATCCGACGGTCGAGAACGCGCGCATGTATTTCCCGACGTGCATCTTCACTGCCGTCTTGCCGTCGCCGGTGACGTCGTAGACGGCGCCGAATCGCGGCGCGACGTCCCGCCAGTTCGGCAGGTCGTAGATCGGCCCGTACTCGCGAGCCGGCACGAACCGGCCCGGCGGCGATCCTTCTTTCGGAATGTAGGTGTTGAACAACTCGAAGCGCACGCCGGGATTGATCGTCCACTTGCTCAGCGTCCATGAGTCCTGGACGTAAAGACCAAGGTCGTACTTGATGTTCTCCTTGGCTTCCATGGGCGTGTTATAGACGACCACCGACGCGGGCACGCGGATGCCGGTCGTCGCATTGAGGCGGTACTCCTGGATCAGATTCACGTCGCCTTGCAGCGATCGTTGATGCCGATTCCCTCCCTGCGAAAGCTGCATGCCGCTCCTGAATGCGTGCGTCCCCGTGACGTACGAGGCAGCCGCCGTGTAGGTGTAGCGATCCGGCACGCGGAAGTAGTACGGCGCCTGCGGCGCTCCCCAGGCGTCGGTGGTGTTGCGATCGAACCGGGGAATGTCGGTCGGCCCCACGCTCGGCTGCGCCTCGCCGGTTGAGTAGGTCTCGTCGTTCTCCGAGAAGCCGCCTTCGACGAGCAGCCGGCTCGTGAGCGTGGCGGTGTACTTCCCCTGCAGCGTGAAGTACCGCTTCGGACTGCGGATGCTGCACGCCTCCTCGGTCGGGAACGTGTTGGTCGTGCACTCGTGGCCGCGGAACTTGACGATGCGGTCGATGTATCCGGCGAACTTGTGCTTTTGCGCGATCTGCCACGTCAAGCGGACGACGCCGCTCTTGATGATGTTGTCGTCGACGGTCGGTTTCAGCTCGCGGCCGTTCTGACCGTTGGCAGGAACGAATGCGAGGTGTTTCGGATCGAGGTTGTAAAACGAGTCAGTCACGGTTTGATCGACGCCCCAGCGCCGGAACGACGTGAAGAACCACAGATGATCCTTCGCGATCGGGCCACCGAAGCCCGGATTGAAATCGTGGATCTTCTCGACGCGGTTCGGCGCCTGCAGTCCCTTCTGTCGGAGCTCGTCGGTGAAGTTGTCGCTCTGCCACGCGCCAGGGGTCCGTGAGATGAACAGCGATCCCTTGAAGGTGTTGCCGCCGTCCTTCGGAATCATGTTGAGACGCACGCCGGATGCCTGCACTTCCGCTGTCAGCGCGCTCGTCTGATAGCTCATCTCCTGGAACATGCCGTCGTTGAAGTAGTTCTGGATCGCGCCGTCGCCTTCGATGCCGTTGACGCTCATCCCGTCGACCTGGATCGCGTTGTCGGCGCGGTTCGAGCCGTGGACGGCCATGTAGGTCTGCTGCATGCCGGCGGTGCCGCCGACGTCGGGCGCGCTCAAGGTGATGCCGGTCAGCGTCGATCCGACCGCCCAGATATTCCGCCCGGTCGGTACGGCGTCGAGCAGATCGCGCGTCATCACCTGCTGCGTCGTCGCGCTCTTCACGTCGACGACGGGCGACTCGCCGGTCACCGTCACCGTCTCTTCGACCGCGCCGACTTTCAGGTCCGCGTTGACGGTGGCCGTGAATCCGCTCGGGAGCTCGATGCCTTCGCGTCTGATGCTGTTGAAGCCGGGCAGCGTGAAGGTGATGACGTACGTGCCGGGGCGGAGATCGATGATGCGATACAACCCGGCTTCGTCCGTGGTGACGGTCCGGCTTCCCTCGATGAGAGCTGCACTACTGGCTTCCACCGTGACGCCTGGCAGCACCGCGCCGGTCGTGTCTTTCACGACGCCGGCGATTGCGCTCTGGGCGAGCGCGACAGCAGGAGCGAGTAGTACGAACGCCAACGCCGACGCGAACAGGACCGATCTCCCCGAACGCCTCATGTGGCCTCCTACTGAGAACCGCTTTTTATGCCGCCGGGTTTATGCCTTACTCAGGTGCCTGTCAAGCAGGAAAACGGGTCGTCGGTCAGACCACGGTCAGACCACGGTCAGACCACGGTCAGACTCACGGTCAGACC
>DAIUKO010000031.1:20567-33072 GCA_036848175.1 Vicinamibacterales bacterium
CGGTCAGACCACGGTCAGACCACGGTCAGACCACGGTCAGACTCACGGTCAGACCGCGGTCAGACCGCGGTCAGACCTAGTCGTCGTGATGGCGGCTTCGCGAGGCTTTGACTTCGCCTCGCCGTTTCTTGGACGTCAGGCGCTTCTCGCGCGAGGCGGTGCTCGGCCTGGTTGCCCGTCGCTTCTTGGGGCGTTTGGCCGCATGCTGCAGCAGGGCGACGAGGCGGGCGCGCGCGGCATCGCGATTCTGCGCCTGCGTCCGATGCTCGCGGCTATCGATGAGCAGGACACCGTCGCTCGTCAGTCGATGACCCGCCACCGTCACCAGACGCTGTTTGATCTCCTCGGGCAACGACGAGGCGGCGACGTCGAAGCGAAGCTCGACGGCGGTGGCGACCTTGTTGACGTTCTGACCGCCGGGCCCCGACGCGCGGACGAAACGCTCCTCGATTTCGCGCTCGTCTAGTACGATCGACTCGGTCACCTGAATCATCAACGGCATGATAGCGCCGCGCCACCACTGAAATTCGATGAGATTCCGGGACCTTCCGCATGCTGCGCGCCTGCACATTGTCGGCGTCATCGCCGCCAGCGTGATGCTCGCGGTGTGGTCGGTGATGGCCGGGGCCTTCAGGCAGTCGTGGTGGTTTCTCGCGTTCATGGCCGCGTCGATCGTCTTCAACACCATCAAGATCGAGCTGACCGGCGTCAAGTCGACGTTCTCGATCGGCTACGCCGTGAGCTTTGCCGCGCTGCTCATCTTCGGGACTCCCGGCGCTGTCTGGATCGCGATTGCGGGCGCGTGGGCTCAGTGCTCCTTCAATGTGAAGGTGCGCAACGCGTGGTATCAGACGGCGTTCAGTATTTCCGTGCTGGCGCTGGCGATGGGGTCGGCAGGTCTCGTGCTCGAGAGGACCGGTGGGCAGGCCTACATCGACGGCCAGGCGTACATCGTCATCCCCTCGATCATGGCCGCGTCGCTCGCGTACTTCGTCGCGAACTCGCTGCTACTGGCGACGGTCATCGCGTTGACCACCGAGCAGCGGCCGCTCCGGGTCTGGGACCGCGACTTTCTCTGGGGCGCGCCGAACTACTTCATCGGCGCCTTCGTCGCCACCGTCGCCGTGCAGACGGCGACGCGATTCGGCGGACCCTCGGTGATCGTGCTCGCCGCGCTGCTGTTCATGACGTTCAGGCTCTACAACATGTACGTCCGCCGGCTCGACGAGTCGTTGACCGATCCGCTGACCCGGTTGCCGAACCGGCGATCGCTGGCCGCACACGCCGAAAACGAGATCGCGCGCTCGTCGCGATCGGGCCAGCCGTTCGCGGTGGTCATGGGCGACGTGGATCGCTTCAAACAGATCAACGACTCGTACGGCCATCAGAAAGGCGACGAACTGCTCGGCCTGATCGCCGACGGCTTCCGGCGCAATCTGCGTCCGTACGACTTCTGCGCGCGCTACGCTGGCGACGAGTTCGTCCTCATCCTGCCGGGCTGCACCGCGGAGATGGCGGCGCAGCGCGCCGAGACGATCGCCGCGACGATTGCCGAATCGCCGCTGACGCTGCCCGGCGGCGAGTCGACGCCCGTCTCGGTCAGCCTCGGCGTCGCGGCGTTTCCCGCCGACGGCAGGAGCTACGAAGATCTGCTCGCCGTCGCCGATGCGCGCATGTACCGGCGAAAGGCGCGCGGCCGCGCGCCGGAGCCCGCCGAAGTCCCGGCCGACCGATTCTCGTAGCTCTATCCGTTGACAATATATCCACAGTGGCTATAGCCTGAGCGGCTATGACCGATCTGCAGCGCGAAGCGGAATCGTTCCTGCCGTTGCCCCCTGCCACCTTCCACATTCTCCTCGCCGTTGCCGACGAGGACCGCCACGGCTACGCCGTCATTCAAGATGTCGCCGAGCGGACGGGCGGCGCGTTGAAGCTGAGTGCGGGCACGTTGTATCGCTCGATTCAGCGGATGCTCGAACAGGGACTCATCGTCGAACCGCGCGAGCGCCCGGCGCCGCACGAAGACGACGAGCGGCGGCGCTACTACCGGATCACGCCGCTCGGCACCGCGGTCGCGAAAGCGGAAGCGCGGCGGCTGGCGCAGCTGGTGAAAATGGCGCGCGCGCGCGGCTTCGCGCCAGGGCGGGCGTGATGCGCGCCTACCGACTGCTGTTGCATCTGTATCCGGCCTCGTTCCGTCACGAATACGGAGCGGAGATGAGCGAGGTGTTCGCGCGGCGACGCCGTGACGCCTCCGGTGCCGTCGCGAGCGCGGCGCTGTGGCTCGAGACGATCGCGGACGTCTTCTTCAACGCTGTCGCCGTGCACCTGGACGTCCTCCGCCAGGACGTGCGCTACGTCGCGCGCACGCTTCGCCGCGCGCCCGGGTTTGCGACGACCGCCGTCCTCATCGTCGCCCTCGGCATCGGGGCGACCACGGCGGCGTTCTCCGTCACCGACTTCGTCCTGCTGCGGCCGCTGCCGTTTCCGGAGCCGGATCGGCTCGTGAAGCTCCTCGAGCGCACGCCGGCCTACAGCCGACTGGAGCTCTCCGCGGCGAATTACCGCGACTGGAAACAGGCGAGCACGGTCTTCGAGCGCATCGGGCTCTACCACGGCGCCGCCGGCAACCTGACCGGCACCAGCGAGCCGGTGCGTGTCGAGGGCGTGGCCGTGTCGAGCGATCTGTTTCCGACGCTGCGCGTGCAACCGCTCTTGGGACGACTGTTCGTCGACAGCGACGATCGCTTTGGCGCGCCGGGCACGCTGCTTCTCAGCTATCGCTTGTGGCAGACGCAATTTGGCGGCGACCCGTCCGTCGTCGGACGCCAGGTGCTGCTCGACGCCGAGTCGTACACCGTCATCGGCGTCATGCCGCGCGAGTTCCGGTTCCCGACCATCGACGCCATGTACTGGACGCCGCTGCGCTTCAACGAAGAAATCTACGTGGACCGCAACGACAACTGGCACTACGCCGTCGGGCGGTTGCGCAACGGCGTCACCTTCGATCAGGCGCGCGCGGAGATGAACGTCATCGCGGCGCGGTCGCAGCAGCAGTACCCGAAGGACAACAAAGACGTCGGCGCCGGCTTGTTCAGGTTCAACGACGATGTCGCGCCGCAAACGCAACTGTTGCTCTATGCGCTGTGCGGCGCGGCGGCCTGCGTCCTCCTGATCGCGTGCGCGAACCTCGCCAATCTGCTGCTGGCGCGCGCGCTCGCGCGACGCCGCGAGCTTGCGGTGAGAACGGCGATGGGCGCCGGGCGCGAGCGGATGATCCGGCAGTTGATCACCGAAAGCCTGATGCTGGCCGCATGTGGCGGCGCCATCGGCGTGACCATCGCGTATGCCGCCGTACCACTTTTGAACCAGCTCGTGCCGGCGGCGCTTCCGCTGGCGAGCGCGCCGACTGTCGATCTCCGCGTGCTGTTGTTTGCGATCGCTCTCACGGTCGTGACGGGACTTGGGTTCGGCCTCGCGCCGATCATCCGTCTCGGCGCGGGCACCGATTTCAGCGGCTTGCGAGAAGGGGCGCGGTCGGGCGGCGGACAGAAAGAGGGAGTTCGATCGGCGCTCGTGGTCGTGGAGATCGTGGCCTCCGTCGTGCTGCTCGTCTCGGCCGGACTGCTGATGCGCGCGCTGTGGACGATCCAATCGACCGATCCCGGATTCCGTTCCGATGGCGTTCTCACGATGCAGATGCCGCTGCCGATCCCTCAGTACAACAAAGTGGCCACGCGTGAGGCGTTTTACGCGCGCGTCGTCGACGAGGTCAAGGCGCTGCCGGGCGTGACCGGCGCCGCATTTGTCAGTCACTTGCCGATGGGACGAATCAAAGGCGGCATCTGGCCGGTTTCACTCGACGGCCGTCAGGTGAACCGTGCGGAGAATCAGAACGCGTTCCTGCGATACGTGACGCCGGGCTACTTCGCGACGCTCGGCGTGCCATTCAAGAGTGGGCGGGACGTCAGCGCGTCGGACGCACAGGATCGCCAGTTCGTCGCCGTGATCAGCGAGTCGTTCGTCCGTCGCTACTGGCCGAAGGAGACCGCGGCGTCGGTGCTCGGCCGCCATTTCACCTTCGCGCTCGACGAGCGCACCGTGGTCGGCGTCGTCGGCGACATCAAGATGCGGGGGCTGGAACGCGAGGCCGAGCCGCAGGTGTACCTGCCGTCCCCGCAGGTGAAGGACGGCTGGATCATCGGATACGTCCCGAGGGGCTTCGTCGTCCGGTCGTCGACGCCAGCCGAGGCGCTCGCGCCGTCGATTCGGGCGGTGGTTCGCAAGATCGATTCGCAGTTGCCCGTCTTCGACGTCAGCACCCTGACCAACCTGGTCGAGCGCGACACCGCATCGCGTTCGACGCAACTGCGCGTGCTCGGCGCGTTCGCCGCGATTGCCTTCGTCCTCGCCGCGATCGGCATTCACGGTCTGCTCTCGTTTGCGGTATCGCAGCGCGTGCAGGAGATCGGTGTGCGCATGGCGCTCGGCGCTCAATCGAGCGACATTCTCGCGATGATCGTGAAGCGAAGCGTGTGGCTCTCGCTGGCGGGTGTCATCCCCGGCATCGCGCTCGCCTATGCCGCCGGCCGTTGGATGCAGGCGCTGCTCGTCGGCGTGACGCCGGCTGATGCAGCGACGTTTGGCGCGGTCGCCGCGCTGGCGATCGTCATGACGATGATCGGGACGTTGATGCCCACGCTGCGTGCAGTGCGCGTCGATCCGATCCAAGCGATCCGGACGGAATGATGCGTCTCTACCACCTCTTGCTTCGGCTCTATCCGGCCTCGTTTCGTCACGAGTACGGCGAGGAAATGTCGCACGTGTTCGAGCGGCGCCGTCGTGATGCGCCGGGACCGTTGTCAAGCGCGCTCTTGTGGACGGCCACGATCGGTGAGGTGCTCGCGAACGCCGCGATCGTTCATGCCGACATCCTCACGCAGGACTTGCGCTACGTCGCGCGGACGATTCGCCATGCTCCCGCGTTCGCCGCGACCGCAATCGTCATTGTCGCTCTGGGGATTGGCGCGACCACCGCCGCGTTCTCGGTCACTGATTTCGTCCTGCTGCGTCCGCTCCCGTTTGCCGACCCGGACCGGCTCGTCAAAGTCTGGGAAAAACCGACTGGCTATTCGCGGATGGAGTTGTCGCCGTCGAACTTCCGTGACTGGCGGAGTGCAGCGAAGTCGTTCGAGGCGTGGGCCGCATTCTCGTCGACGTCGGTGAACGTCGTCGGCGCCGGCGATCCGCTGCGCGTCGACGCCGTTGCGGTGACGGATGATCTGTTCTCGACCCTCGGTGTCCAGCCGTTGATCGGACGGCCGTTCACGGCCGACGACGATCGTGAAGGTGCCGCGGGGACCGTGATCCTCAGCTACTCGCTCTGGCAGTCGACGTTTGGCGGGAACGCGGCGATCATCGGTCAGCAGGTGCGTCTCGGAGGCGAGTCGTGTGAGGTGATTGGCGTGATGCCGCGCACCTTCCGCTTCCCGACCGCGGACGTGGCACTGTGGACCACGCTCCGCCTCGGCGCGGCCGCGTTTCAGAATCGCAACAACAACTTCCTCGAGTCGATCGCGCGCCTTCGTCGCGGGGTGCCGCTGGACTCGGCGCGCGCCGAACTGAGCGTGCTCGCGGCGAGAAGCCGCCAGCAATACCCGACCGACAATGCGGGCATCGACGCGTCAATCTTTCTCCTCGCCAACGAAGTGTCGCAGCAATCGAGGCTGCTCCTCATCGGTCTGAGCGGCGCCGCGGCGTGCGTGTTGCTCATCGCGTGCGCGAACCTCGCGAATCTGCTGCTCGCGCGTGCGCTCGCCCGCCGACGCGAGGTCGCCGTGCGAAGCGCGCTCGGCGCGGGCCGCGAACGGCTGGTTCGCCAGATGATGACCGAGAGCGTGCTCCTGGCGATTGTGGGCGGCGGATTGGGTGTCGCGATCGCGATCGCCACGGTACCCCTGCTGGCGCGGCTCGTGCCGCAGGCGCTGCCGATCGCCGTATCGCCCGCGGTCGACCTTCGCGTTCTCGCGTTCTCGGCGATCGTGTCGGTGGCGACGGGACTTGCATTCGGCGTCCTGCCGGTCGGACGCGCCGGACGCGACCGCCAACTCGAGGCGCTCCGCGAAGGCGGCCGCGCCGGCGGCGGTGCACGCGAACGTCTCCGGTCGATCCTCGTGGTCGCGGAAGTCACCGCGTCGGTGGCGCTCCTCGTCACCGCCGGACTGCTGATGCGATCGCTCTGGACGATCCAGCGCATCGATCCCGGGTTCCGAACGGATGACGTGTTGACGCTGCGAACCGACCTGCCGTCGCCGCAGTACGATCCGACGGCGGCGCGCGACACCTTCTACGCGCGCGTGCTCGCCGACGTGCGCGCGCTGCCCGGCGTCGTCGGCGCGGCCTACACGAGCTTCGCGCCGCTGACCTCGCGCGGCGGCATGTGGCCGGTGTCCGTCGACGGCCGGCCGGTCGCCGCCGTGGCCAACGAGGTCGCGATGCTGCGGTATGTGACCTCCGGATTCTTTCCCGCGCTTGGCATTCCGATCACGCGTGGCCGCGAGATCGGCGACGGCGACGTGCGCGACCGGCCGTTTGTCGCCGTGGTCAGCGAGTCGTTCGTGCGACGGTACTTTCCCCAGGGCGATCCGATTGGACGGCGCTTCACGTATGCCTTCGCCGAGCGCGAGATCGTCGGCGTCGCCGCGGACATTCGCGCGCGCGGACTCGAGCGGGTGAGTGAGCCCCAGGCCTACCTCTCGTCGAAGCAGGTGCCCGACGGATGGATCAGGTTCTTCGCGCCGAAGGATCTGGTCGTACGCGCCGCATCGGGCGTCGAGCCGACGTCCCTCGTGCCCACCATCCGCACCATCGTGCGCCGCGCCGATCCGCAGCAACCCATCTCCGACGTTCGCACGCTCGCCGAGATCGTCGATCGTGAAACGGCGTCGCGTGCGGTGCAGGTGCGAATCGTCGCCGCGTTCGGAGCGATCGCATTCGTGCTCGCTGCGGTCGGCATTCACGGTCTCTTGTCGTTCGCCGTCTCGCAGCGGACGCAGGAAATCGGCGTCCGCGTGGCGCTGGGCGCGCAATCCCGCGACATTCTCCAGATGGTCGTGAGCCGGAGCCTCGGGCTCTCGGCCGCGGGCGTCATTCCCGGGATCGCGCTGGCCTACGTCGCCGGCCGCTGGTTGCAGGCGCTGCTCGTCGGCGTGACACCGGCCGATCCGCCGACCGTTCTCGTGGTCTGTGTCCTGGCCGTCGTCATGACGATCGTCGGCTCGCTCATGCCGACGCTGCGGGCGCTTCGCGTCGATCCGATCACGGCGATTCGAACGGAATAGAACCGTTGTAGCCTTTATCGGCCCACTGAATCAGCCGCGGCGGATCTTCAGACCACCAGACGAGCACGCGTCCGGCGAGCGACGTGTCGCGCGCGAGGCGGACGACCGCGTCCGCAACGCCCGCCGGAGTCAGGAGCGTCGACGGAACGTGGCGCTCGAGGCGCTGCTCGGGTGTCAGCGATTCCCAGTACTGGCGCGGGCCGTCGCTCGCGATCCAACCGGGCGCCAACGCGTTCACGCGAATGCCATCGCTCTCGGCGAGTGATGCCAGGCCGGTCGTCAGCCGAAGCAGGCCAGCCTTCGCGGCATCGTAGGCGGGCGCGGCGCCGCCGAACCGTCGACCGTGCCACAGCGCCGAGATCGACGTCATGTTGACGATGGCGCCGCCGCCGGCGCGGCGCATGGCATCGATCGCCGCGCGAGTACAGAAGACCGCGCCCAGCAGATCGGTCTGAAACGTGTCGAGCCAGTGCTCGAGCGGCTCGCCCGGACGAAACGGCGCCGACGCGTTGTTGACGAGGATCGTGACGCGGCCGAATGTTCGCTCGGCGGCTGCGATCAGCTCGCGCGCCTCGCCCTCGACGCCGACGTCCGCGCGCTGGAACACGGCCGAGCCGCCGTCGCGCTCGATCGACCGCACGGTTTCCTGTCCGCCGGCCTCGTTGACGTCGGAGACGACGACCGCGGCGCCCTCACGCGCGAACCGCGCGGCGATCGCGCGGCCGCATCCACTGCCACCGCCGCCGGTCACGATCGCGACGTCGCGATCGCTCACGGCAGCGCAAAGGCGACGATGCTGCTCCCGGAGGCGGCGCCGTTCTTACCGCCGCCGCACGCAATCGCCACGTACTGTTTGCCGTTGAACATGTAGGTGGCGGGCGTCGCGTTGCCCGCCGCCGGCAGCGTGGTGTCCCACAGCAGCGTCCCGGTGAGCTTGTCGTAGACGTGGAACTTCTTGTCGAAGTTCGTGGCACCGATGAACAGCAGCCCGCTCGCCGTCACGACCGGGCCGCCGTAGTTGTCGCTGCCGGTGTTGGTCAGGCCTTTGGCGGCCAGCTCCGGATACTCGCCAAACGGAATCTTCCAGCGAATCGTGCCGGCGTTGAGATCGATCGCGTTCAGCGTGCCCCACGGCGGCGTGATCGGCGGATAGCCGTCGGGATCGCGCCAGAGCGATTCGCCGTCGCTCCGGTACTTCAGCCAGCTCGGATCGCTGGTCAACGTCGGATCCTTCCCCTTGTCCTTGCCGGTCAGCAGAAAATCGACGAGGTCGTTGATGTTCCGCCCGCCCATGTCCGGATTGCCGGGCATGCGGCCGGTCCCCTCGCGAATGATCGCGACGATCTCTTCGCGCGACTGGCGATCGCCGATGCCGACGAGCGACGGCGCCTGCGGCGATCCGCTGCGATCCTCCTTGTGGCAGGTCGCGCATTTGCTGTTGTAGAGCGATTGATCGTTGTTGCGGATCAGTTTGACGATCCACGGCATCTCGTTGGAGTTCACGTAGAGGAGCGCGGTCTCGGGATCGAACGCCGCTCCGCCCCATTCAGCGCCGCCGTCGAAACCGGGAAACACGATCGTGCCGTCGAACGACGGCGGCGTGAAGAAACCCTTCGACATCTTTCGGAACTGCGCGAGCACGGCCGCGTGCGCTTCCGGCGTCCGCGACGTCAACATCTGTTCGGTGAGTCCTTGACGCGCGAACGGCGGCGGCTTCACCGGATACGGCTGGCGCTCGGCGAGCAGCTCGCCGTCGACCGTCGACGGCGGAACTTTCCGGTACTCGACCGGAAAGAGCGGCTCGCCCGTTTTTCGATCGAGGACGTAGACGTAGCCGTACTTCGTGACTTGCGCCACGGCGTCGACCTTGCGGCCGTTGCGCGTGACGGTGACGAGGTTCGGCGAGGCGGGGAAATCCCAGTCCCAGACGTCGTGCTTGAGCGCCTGAAAGTGCCAGACGCGTGCGCCGGTGCGCGCGTCGAGCGCGAGGATGGAGTCGGCGAACAGGTTGTCGCCGTGACGCGTGACGCCGTAGAAATCGAACGACGCCGAGCCGGTGGCAGCGAAGACCATGGCGTTCTTTACGTCGACGGTGACGCCGGCCCACGCGTTGGCGCCGCCTTCGAGCTTGTAGGCGTCCTTCGGCCAGGTGTCGTAGCCGTACTCACCCGGTTTCGGAATCGTGTGGAAGATCCAGCGCACCTTTCCCGTGTTCACATCGAAGGCACGAATGTGGCCCGGCGATCCCGGCAGCGTCTCGGGGACGCTGCTGCCCATGATCAACAGGTCCTCGAAGATCGATCCGGGCGTGCTCGCGCTGACACTCAGTTTCTCGGCCGGCTGATCGAGTCCCTCACGCAGATCGATCCGGCCGCCCTCTCCGAATGCTTTGATCGGTTGTCCCGTTTTCTTGTCCAGCGCCCAGAGGAAGCTGCGGTAGGTGACGAAGACGCGGTCCTTGTGGACGGTGACGCCGCGATGACGGAACCGCGCGGTTCCCGTCGCACCATTCCCCGGATCGAATTTCCAGATCTCATGCCCGTCGGCGGCGTCGATCGCGATCACCTTGAGCGTCGGAGTGGTCGCGTAGAGCACGCCGTCGACGACGATCGGGTTGCTCTGCATCTCGGAGCCTTTGAAGGCGTCGTGCGAGTCGAAGGTCCACGCGACCCGCAGCCTCGACACGTTGTCGCGGTTGATCTGCGTCAGCGGCGAGTAGCGGATGTTGTCGATGCCGCCGTTGGTCGGCCAGTCGACATCGCGCGGCGCCTGCGCCGGCATCGAGATCACTGTGACCATCAGCCACACAGGCACGAGGACGCGAAGGGAGGAGTTCCGACGGCTTCGTTTCGTGGTTTCGTCGTTTCGTGGTTTCGTGTCGTCGGGACTGCCGTCCATCGGCTCAGACCTCGCGCGCGGTGATCTCGTACTTGAAATTGTCCGGATCGAGGGTGTCGAGACGACCGTTCGCGGTCTCGGCCTGCGGATACATGAAGAACGCGATCGCGCCACGTCTGGAGCGGGGCAGCATCACGTCGTGCGCGTAGTTGAACGCGATCCAGTTCGTCTCCCACGATCCGAACAGTCGCAGCCGCGTGGTGCGGACTCTCTCGTCGTCCATCGCCAGATGGCCGGGCGGCTCCTCGAGCGCGACCTTGCGAACGTCCGCCGGATCGACCGGCACCCAGCCGTAGCCGGTGAGATACGCTTCGGCGCGGCAGTGCTGCGCCTTCGTGGCGTTGTCGGACGACAAGCCGAGGCTCTGAAGATCGTGCTGTGATTTCGCGACCCGGATGCCCCAGACGTCGCGCGCGGGGATGCCCGAGGCGCGCGCGAGGCCGACGAACAACGCGTTCAGATCCGCGCACTTGCCGCTCAGGTTCTTCGATTCGAGCATGAACCGGATGTCGCCGGTCCCGCAGCCGCGGGTCGCCGGATCGCGAAACGTGTTGTCGACGATCCATTCGTAGATCGCGCGCGCGCGCTCGAAGTCCGTTCCAGCGCCGCGCGTGATCATGTTCGCGGTCGATTTGACGATGCCGTCAGTCGGCAGCAGTTTCGTCGGACGGAGGAACCGGTCGAGCGCGCGCGCCTCGAGCGGTGGCGGCACGGTCGGCGTGGTCAGATTTGCCGCGTGATCCGTCGTCGAGACGCGACTGGTGACGGTGAGAATCGGCTCGGCGCCGTCGTCCCATTCCGCGAGCAGGATGTCGAGGTCGTCGTACTCGGCGACGACCGCTCTGCCGCCCTTCGCGTGATAGGTGTCGCCGAGCGTCTTCTGGTACGGCGCGACGGCGAGCGGCATCGGCAGCCAGACGCGCGTCGGCACGGCAGGATTCAGAATCTGAACGCGCGTCGTGATCTCGAACGTCCGCCAACGTGCCGCCGGAGTTGCTTGTTCTGCCGGTCCGACCTGCGTGAGCAGCGGCGCGGCCGCCAACTGGATGAACTCCCGCCGATTCACGCTCCGCATTATGCGCCAGGAGTCCCACTGCAGTCCTCACTCCAGTCCTCACTCCAGTCTTCACTCCAGTGCCACCGCAGTCCTCATTGGAGTCCCGACTCTACTCCTCTGACATGTGACAAATGATTACAGGAGCACCGCGGCGACGACGAGCAGCGCCCAGCCGACGAGGAAGGCGAGGCCGCCGATGGGCGTGATGGCGCCCAGGATCGTGACGCCGGTCAGCGCCAGCACATAGAGACTGCCGGAGAACAGCACGATGCCGACGGCGAAGGCCCAGCCGGCGGCTCGGAACATCCAACCGTCGATGCGACCCAGAATCAAGCCGACCATGATGATCGCGAGCGCGTGATACATCTGATAGCGGACCGCGCTCTCGAACGCGCCCATCATCTCCGGGGACAATCGGCTGCGCAGGCTGTGCGTGCCGAACGCACCGAGAGCGACCCCGAGAAATCCTGCGACCGCACCGACGAGCAGGAACATCTTGTACATGTGCCGTCGAATGATAGCCTACGGCACCATGGCGCTGTTCTCAGCGATTGCCGTGCTCGGCGGCAGCGGACATCAGGGACGCGGTCTGGCGCAGCGGCTGACGCTGGCCGGCGAGCGCGTCATCGTCGGGTCGCGCGATCCCGAGCGCGCGCGGGCGACGGTGGCCGGATGGTCCGCATCGGCGCGAGCGGCCGACGTGACCACGAACGCTGACGCGGTCGCGCGAGCGGATGTCACGATCCTCGCGGTTCCGTTTCCGGGCGTGGCGGCGCTGGTGGCGGAGGTCGCCGAACAGTTCACGACCGACACGCTCGTCATCGATGTCACCGTTCCGGTGAGCTTCAGCGGCGGGCAGATGACCATGGCCGACGTCGCCGAGGGATCCGCGGCGCAGCATGTCCGCGCGCGCCTTCCGGCGCACGTCAGCCTTGCCGGCACCTTCAAGACGATTCCCGCGCATCTTCTCGACGACCTCGATCGGCCGCTCGACTGCGACGAATTCGTGTGCGGTGATTCGGACCGCGCCCGCACGCAGGCGTCGGAGTTGATCCGATTGCTGCCGGGCTTGCGTCCCATCGACGTTGGCGGCCTGTCGCGTGCCGCGTCGATCGAACACGCGACCGCGCTGGCGATTGCGATCAACCGCCGTCACAAAATCCATGAAGCGCGCTTCAGGGTCGTCGGAATACCATGAGGATTTGAGGAT
>DAIUKO010000031.1:33172-37297 GCA_036848175.1 Vicinamibacterales bacterium
CAAAATCCATGAAGCGCGCTTCAGGGTCGTCGGAATACCATGAGGATTTGAGGATGTAAGGATTTGAGGATTTGAGGATCTGGAGGCAGCGATGGCGAGCATCCCTCAGTCACACGCCGATCTGTTCGACAAGAAGGCATTCGCGAACCTGGCGACGATCAATGCCGACGGCAGCCCGCAGGTCACACCTGTCTGGTGGGATTCTGACGGCACCAACATCCTGGTGAACACCGCGAAAGGTCGCGTCAAGGCGAACAACCTCGCGCGGAACCCTCGGGTGGCGTTGACGATCGCCGATCCCGAAAATCCGTACCGCTACGTCGGCATCCAGGGACGTGTCGTCGAGATGACCGAGAAGGGCGCCGACGCGCACATCAACGCGCTGACGAGGAAGTACATCGGCAAGGACGAGTACCCGTACCGTCAGCCTGGCGAAGTCAGGCTCATCATCAAGATCAAACCCGAAAAGGTGCACACGAATCGCTAGCTGGTGGAACCCAGCGTCGACGAAGATGGTCATCACCGTCGCCGCCGTGGCCGGCGTTCCTGAAATCGTGCGCGGGGACGACCTCGCGGCGATCATCTCGAGCGCGGCGAGAAGGAGCGTGCGGACGATCGAGGACGGCGACGTCTTCGTCGTGGCGCAGAAGATCGTCTCGAAAGCCGAGGGCGCGATCGTCGAGCTCGAGCAGGTGGCGCCGTCGGCCAGGGCGGAGCAGTGGGCCGCCAGCTTCGGCAAGGATGCGCGGGTCGTCGAGGTGATCCTGCGCGAGTCGCGCCGGATCGTGCGCATGGAACGCGGCCTCATCATCGCCGAGACCCATCACGGCTTCGTGTGCGCGAACGCCGGCGTCGATACGTCGAACGTGCCCACGGGATTCGTGACGCTGTTGCCGCGCGATCCGGACGCGTCGGCCGCCCGCCTTCGCGATGCGCTGATTGGAGCGCTCGACCGATCGGTGGCCGTGATTGTGTCCGACTCGTTCGGCCGTCCGTGGCGCGAGGGCGTGGTCGATGTCGCGCTCGGCGTCGCAGGCTTGCGTCCGCTTGCCGACTATCGCGGCTGCAGCGATGCATTCGGCCGGCGGCTGGAGTCGACGGTGATGGCGATTGCCGACGAGCTCGCCAGCGCAGCGGAGCTCGTGATGCGCAAGACGATCGGCGTGCCGGTCGCGATCGTGCGCGGCGCAGCGGAGTGGAGCGGCGACGGGACCGGACAGATGCTCGTGCGCGACGCCTCGCGCGACCTGTTCCGATGACGACAACGGCCGCGGCGCGGACGTCGGGTGCGCGCGTATCGGCGGCCAGGCCGATGATCGCCGGCGCGCTGACGATCGGAATCTTCGCCCTGATTCTCGGTCGCGTGCCCGTTGCCGCGCTCACTGCCGCCCTGCGCGACGCCGACTACACAGCCTTTCTCGCATTGATGATCCCCAATACGCTCTTCTATTTCGGCTGGGACACGCTCGTGCTCGCCGTCGTCATCCGCTGGTTTCACGGGCCCGTGCCGTATCGCGATCTGCTGCCGGTTCGCGCCTCGTCGTACGTGGTCGGCTTCTTCAATACGAATCTCGGACGCGGTGCGCTCGCCGCCTACCTCTGCCGGCGTCTCGGCGCGCCGTTTCTCGAACTGGGCAGCACGGTGATTTTCCTCGTGCTGACCGAGTACACGCAGCTGGTGCTCTGGTCGATGCTCGGGCTCATCGGATTTCGCGCTGAGGTGTCGCGGAGTCTGCTCGTCGTTGCGGCGGGCGTCGCCCTCTTCTGGATCGTCGTTCGCGTGGCGCTGGCGCCGCGGGCGTGGTCGATCGTGCGCACCTTCCGTCTCGCGACGTTCGGCCAGTACGTAGGGATCGTCGCGCTGCGCGCGCCGATGTTTTTCGTCTCGCTCTGCCTGCACTACTACGCCGCGCAGGCGTTCGGCATCCGTATTCCGTTCGTCCAGATGCTCGCGTTCCTGCCGGTGATCTTCATGCTCGCGGCGCTGCCGGTCACCGTGGCGCATCTGGGCACGACGCAGGCCGCGTGGATCTTTTTCTTCGGCCAATATGCCGCGGCACCGCGGCTGCTCGCGTTCAGCCTCGCCGCGCATCTCGTGTTCACGGCGACGCGCGCGCTCGTCGGCGTCGTTTGGCTGCCGACGGCGTATCTCGATTTGGTCCGGTTGAAGCCGGACACGCCGATTGCAGGATGACCAGGATGACAGGATGGCTACCATGCTGATTCGATATCGCGTCCGCGCGACGCTCGTCCTTCTGGCGGTTCCAGCGCTGCTCGTCGCGCAGCGAGGACGATCTGACAATCCATTTCCCGGCGGCACCAACCCCGACGGATCGCTGCGGCCGACGGCGCCGGTGACGCGTCTGTTCACGCAGGACGCCTACACCGAGTACGCGATCCTCGAGCCGGGCAGCGAATCGTTCCGAATCAAGTTCCTTCCCGAGGAGACACGCGTCGGCGCGACGGAGCTCGTCAACGCCACGCGAGGCGGCAGCGAAGGATCGGACGTCGAAGTCTACGATCCGCGAACCGGCCGGCCGCTGACGTTCACCTACGAGCACGAGCCGAACGATCCCGAGACGCATGCGATTCACGCCCGGCTGCCGATTCCCGTGCCGCAGGGCGGAGTTGGCCGCGTGCTGATCTACAAGACCTACAAGGATCCGCGCACCTACATGATGCACGGCGACGATATCGTCTGGGTTCGCAGTTTGAGCGGATACCGTCTCGGCGTGCTGCTGCCGAAGGGATTTGCGTTCATCTCCTCGAACGTCGCCGCGCAGCTGACGACAACGGCGGATGGGCGGTTGAAACTGGCGTTCGCGAATCCGAGCGGACAGAGCAATCCGGTGACGATTCACGCGCGGAGAACGACTGCGACGTTCACGCCGCGGAACGACGTCGACATGTTTCTCGATGACGTGAAAACGCTCTACGACCTCGACTCGCCGGACACGGGCCGGATCAAAGTCGAGCAGATCTACAGTGATTATCGGAAAGGCGACGCCGCCAAGCTCGACGCGCTGGCGTATCTGCCGCTCCAGGATCTGCAGGTCATCGATCTCGACACGGCGCAGGCGTTGACGATCGCGAAAGCCGGCACGGCCGCGTCAGCCAAATTGCATGTTCCGATCACGAACGACAAACAGAGCGCGCACCTCAAGGTCACCGGCACCCTCAAAGACCCTGCGTACAAAATCGTCAGCGGCGATCTCGTCTTCGAGCGGACGCTGCATGGTCTGCGGAATACGGTACTGTTGCCAGCGGGTTGGGAAGTCTCCGAAGTCTCGCAGTCGGGCACGATCGGCACGTACCAAGGGCGCGCCTTCGTCGCGCTGATCAATCTCAACGCAGAGAACACCTACAAGGTCGTCATTCGCGCGCGACGCAGCGGAGCAGGGTCGCCGAGCGTGCCCTTACAGAATCCAAATGTGCACGCGGCGGCATGACAAGCGGTGACATTGAGAGACGACAAAGTACGGCGCTAACGTCCAATCGACCCTATACTTAGCCCTGGGTAATCGCATGAACAAGTTCGCGTGTGCGGTCGCGGGGTCCGCGATCTTCGGTATCGGCGTCCTTGCGCAGCAGGCGCCGGCGGAGCGACCGAAACCTGTCACCTCCCACGCCTCGATCAAAGCGAGCGTCCCCGCGGGACTTTCCGTCGACGCGCAGAATCAACTGGTCAAGCAGTACTGCACGGGCTGCCACAGCGATCGCGGCAAAGCAGGTGGATTGTCGCTCGCGAACTTCGACGCGGCCGACATCGAGAACCACACCGAAGTTGGCGAGAAGATGATCCGCAAGCTGCGTGCGGGCATGATGCCGCCGCCGCCGGCGCGCCGGCCGGATGCCGACACGATGAGCGCGTTGGTCACCGCGCTCGAAACGAAGATCGACGCGGCCGCGGCGCTCAACCCGAATCCCGGCTGGCGTCCGTTCCAGCGATTGAATCGCGCCGAATACGCGCGTGCGGTCAAGGACATCGTCGGCATCGACGTCGACGTGAGCTCGTTCCTTCCGCCCGACACGATCAGCGCGGGATTCGACAACATCTCCGACGTGCAGAACTTCTCGCCGACGCTGATGGAAGGCTACCTGCGCGCGGCGAGCCAGATCAGCCGG
>DAIUKO010000032.1:0-27980 GCA_036848175.1 Vicinamibacterales bacterium
GTTGAATCGACGTCCTTGACAACCGCTCATGGTGACAACCGCTCATGGTGACAACCGCTCATGGTGACAACTGCTCATGGTGACAACCGCTCATGGTGAGCTTGTCGAACCATGAGCGCAGCGCTCGTCCTTCGACGGGCTCAGGACGAGCGGTGATGGAGACGGGATTAGGCAAACACGCTCAGCGCCAGATAGGCTGACACGCCCCAATTGGGCGCGTCGACAATCTGGCTGATCTTGAGATCGACCGCGAGGCTGCACAGGACGTACGCATCTTCGCGGCTCATCTTCTTCTCTCTCACGAGCCAGTCGATCACGCCGCGCACGGCATTCTTCGCGTTCGTCATCAGATCGGGCCCGAGCGCCGTGTGCACGAAATAACCCTTCGCGTCGGAGCGCGGTTGCAGCGGTCCGGGCGGCGTCACGAACTCATAGCGCCACGGCGGCAGCGTCCGCCCCTTGCGGACCGTGAACCGCAGCGTGAACTGCATCGGGCACTCGATGCCGGTGACGCAGACCTCGCCGTCGCCCTGCGCCGCATGGCAGTCGCCGGCGGAGAAGAGCGCGCCGGGAAGGTAGACGGGCAGCGACAGACGAGTGCCGACGGTCAGATGACGCGTGTCGATGTTGCCGGCGCCCTTGGTCGGCGGCAGCACGTCGAGCGCCCCTTCGTCGTCGGTCGCGACGCCCATCGTCCCGCAGAACGGCTGGATCGGGATTCGGATGTCGTCCCGCAGTGCCGCGGTCGTGTTGTTGCTCAAATCGAAGTGGCGGATGTACGGCTCCCGAAAATCTTCCGACAGCAATCCGAGGCCGGGGATGATGCCGGTCCATCCCCAGGCGAGCGGCTGCAGCCGCAGGATGTCCACGTCGAGGATGTCGCCCGGTTCGGCGCCCTTCACCGAGATCGGACCTGCCAGCGGATAAAGCTGCGCGAAGTCGATATTGGTGAGCACTGCCGCCGAACATCCGGGAGTCACCTGGTTGTTGGTGACTTCGGCGGTCTCGCAATGAACGGTATCGCCCGATTCGATCTCGATCGCCGGCGGATTGCGCTTGTCCCACTTGTGATGCACCTTGCCCTTGTCGAGTGCATGCTCTCGTCCCATCGCATCTGCATCCTTGTCATGGCGTGAAGAACCGCGACGCGCAGTGTACTTCCATCTGTCCCCTTGTGCTTCGACACGCGATCCGGTAGTCTCTTGTCGAAGCCGAAGGGGAGCCGCCGCGCACATGACTGAGCCGTCTCAGCGTCTCGACCTGCCGCAGGGCACGCTCGATTTGCTCATCCTGAAAGCGATCGCCCTCGATCCCCAGCACGGGTGGGCCATCTCGGAACGGATCCAGCAAATCTCGAACAACGCGCTGCGCGTGAACCAGGGGTCGCTCTATCCGGCGCTGCACCGGCTCGAGCGGCGCGGCTGGATCAAGGCGGAGTGGGACGTCTCGGATAACAACCGCAAGGCGAAGTACTACGAGCTGACGAAGAAAGGCCGCCGGCAACTCGAGGAGCAGACCGACGCCTGGCGCGCCCTGACCGCCGCCATCGGCCTTCTGCTCGATCACACCTGATCTCCATGCTTTCAGACCTGCTATTCCGGTTGCGCGCCCTCGTTCGCGGACGTACGGTCGAACGCGAGCTCGATGACGAACTCCGGTTCCACGTCGAGCACGAGATCGAAAAGTACGTCGCCTCGGGTCTGTCTCGCGACGAGGCAACACGCCGCGCGCACCTGAGGTTCGGCGGCGTCGATCAAGTCAAGGAAGAGTGCCGCGAAGCTCGTGGCGTCGCGCTGGTCGAGACCGTGATCCATGATCTTCGATACGGCGTTCGCACGTTGAGGCGTTCTCCGGCCTTCGCGATCACCGCCGTCGTCACTATCGCGCTGTCGATCGCGGCGCTCGCCACCGTCTTTACCCTGGCGCACACACTTTTCTACCGCCAATTGCCGGTCGATCGTCCTGGCGAGCTCGTTGCGGTCAGCGGCACGCGCGGTCCGCAGACCCCCGAGGGTCTGGTGTCGTACCCGGACTACCTTGCGTTTCGCGATCGAACGCAGACGCTCAGCGGCCTGATCGCACACTATCCGTATGCGCCGCTCTTCGTCACCACCAACGGAAACGCGAAAGAGGTGAACGGCGCTGTCGTGTCGGCGAATTTCTTTCCGCTGCTCGGCATTCAGCCCGCGCTCGGCCGCTTTTTCGATGAACGGGAAGATCAAGTTCCCGATCGCGATCGCGTCGCCGTCCTCGGACACGATTTCTGGCGCACCTGGTTCGCCTCGCGTCCCGACGCTATTGGCGCGACGGTGAAGATCAACGGCGTCGACTTCACGGTCATCGGCGTCGCGCCGCAGACGTTCTCCGGCGTGACGACGGCCCCCGTGGAGCTCTACATCCCGACGATGATGCTCGGCGTCGGGTACCGATGGTGTGACAACGCGCTGGCGGCCGACTGCACGATCCTGCAAATGATCGGGCGCCTCGCGCCCGGACGCACGGTGGCCGATGCGGCGGCCGAGTTGCCGACGCTGATGCCACCATCGTGGCTGCACGCGCCGAAAGGCCAGAACAGCGGCGTTGCCGTGACAAGTCCGCGCGGCGCGACGACGGACGCCGACCAGGCGCGCCTCGTCGCGATCCTTGCCGGCGTCGCGATCGTGCTGCTCCTGGTGTGCTGCGCGAATCTCGCCGGGCTGCTGGGCGCGCAATCCGCGTCGCGCGCCACGGAATTCCGAATCCGTCTGTCACTCGGCGCGGCGCCGGGCCGCGTCGTCCGTCAAGTGATGACCGAATCGCTGATGCTCGCGGTCGGCGGCGGCATCGCCGGCATCGCGTTGTCGCAGCTGTTCGTCGGTGCGCTCGGCTCAATGTTCTTTGCAGTCGACATGGAAGGACATCCGCTCCATTTCGACTTCCGTCTCACCCCCGGAACCGTCATCACCGCGATCGCCGCATCGATCGTCGCCGGCTGTCTGTTCAGCCTCGTTCCCGCCGTCAACGTGGTACGGCGGAGGCGCCTCGCCGATGTGAACGCGCGAGCGGCCACGGCGCGCTGGTCGTCGTCGCCCGCGGGTTCGTGGCTGCTCGGCGCGCAGGCCGCGTCAGCCGTCGCGCTGGTCGCGGTCACGGGGCTGCTCAGCGCGAGCGCGCGTCTCATGCTCACTGGCGCCAACTTCGAGACGTCGCACGTGGCGTTGATGCGCGTGCGTCCGCGGCTGGTGAAGTACACGCCCGATCGCGCGCAGCAATTCCAGCGCGAGGTGGTGCAGCGCCTCACGGCCGTGCCGGGCGTCGAGTCGGTGAGCATGGTCGGGCAGGGAATCGTCCTCCACGGCGGTGGCGCCGTCATCGCGCTCCCGGGATGGGCCGCGGACCGGAGCATGCGCGTCAGGTACAACGAGATCGGGCCGCGGTACTTCGAAACGCTGCGCACGCCGCTTGTCGCCGGCCGCGAGTTCGACGATCGCGATTCCATCCGTTCGCCGCGCGTGGCGATCGTGAACGAGACGCTCGCGCGGCGGTTGTGGCATGCCCTGAGCGGAGTCGAAGGACCAGAGGGCCGTGCGATTGGCGCGCCGATCGTCGTGAGTAACACGCCGCATCAGATCGTCGGCGTCGTCAAGGACGTGCCGCTGCAGACGAGGACCGCTGCGGTTGAGCCGTGGATCTACGTCCCGTTCTGGCAGAACCCGCAGCAGGTTGACTCGCGGCTGGCGATCCGCGTCACCGGCGATCCGGCGGCGACGCTTCCGGCGCTCGTTCGCGAGGTGAACCGCGTCGACCCCGACGTGCCGATCGCGGAAACCATCACGCTGCCGCTTCAGATGGCGGGATTGATACGGCCGCTCCGCATCAGCGCGACGTTTGTCGGTTATGCGGCCGCGCTGGCCGTGCTGCTGACGGCGATTGGCCTGTACGGCACCCTGGCGTTCGCGGTGTCGACACGGACGAAGGAGATTGGCGTCCGGATGGCGCTCGGCGCCGAACGCGCGCGAGTGCTGTGGCTGATCGTGCGCGAAGGGATGACGGTCGTGCTGCTCGGGGTGGTGGCCGGCCTCGGGCTCGCCGCGGCCGGCTCACGTCTCGTCGTCCATCTGCTCTACGGATCGGCGCCGGCGGACTGGCTGTTTTACGTCGCCGCCGCGCTGCTCATCTCACTCGTCGGTCTGATCGCCTCGTGGATCCCGGCGCGCCGCGCCGCCGCCGTCGAACCGCTCGTCGCGCTTCGATACGAGTGATCACGGGACTTGGAACTCGCGACATCCAATCCCAAATCCCAAATCCCAAATCCCGCCCAGTGATGCAGCTTAGTGCGTCGTCGGCCGGCCGACCCACTTCGTCAGCTCTTCCACCGTCACGACGCGGTTGTCCACCGGATAGTGAACCGGAACGATCCGCTTCACGTCGAGCTTCAGACGCCGGATGTGATCCACGAGGCTCAGCGTGTATGGACTCGGCGGGTTGGGCGGCGTCGCCGTGGTCGGCTGGGGGTTGTAGGCGTCGGCCTCGAGCAGCACCTTCTCCTTCGGGAAGTAGGCCAGCAGCATCCCGTCGTGATGCCCGAAGTTCGTCATGTGATACAGCTCGACGACGTGGGTGCCGTCGGTCAGGACTTTCTTCTCGGCGACCGCTTCGACGACCGGCTTCTTGCCGTTCTGCTGCGCCTTGTCGGGATTGAGCGTGTGCGGGGTGCTCAGCGTCTTTTCGAGATACGCCTTGTTGATCTGGTGCGTGAGGATCGTGGCGCCCTCGGCGACTGCCGCCCGCAAACCGCTCGAATGATCGATATGGCTGTGGGTGTTGACGACGTACTTGACCGGCTTGTTCGGAATCAGCCGCTTCGCTTCCGCGATGACGGCGAGCCCGCGCGCCTCGCTCTGGCCCGTTTCGATGATGGTGATGTGATCCTTGAAGTCGATGGCGATGGCCGCGTATCCGCCGGTGATGAGATAGACGCCGTCGCCGATCGGCTCTGACGTCGCCACCGGCGCCGGGCCTGCGGCGGCGGCCTGCCCTGCGCCTCGTCCCTGCGCCGGCTCGATGTTCGCGGCCGCGTTCGCCTTTACGTCCGTGAGGGTGAGATCGAAGATGGGATACCCGCCTTGTTTCTGGACGATGTGCATCGGGAACTGCGCGCCGCCGACATCTTTGTAGTTGGTGTAGGTCGCCTCGAACGGCATATCGCCCAGGAACGCGTTGTCGATCCAGGTCTCGACGCGTTCGACGAGATTCTGATCGTTGATGTAGCCGTTCACCTTGGCTTTGTTGTCGCCGGTGAAGGTGACGACCTGATATTTCTTGCCGCCGACGGTCTTCGCTTCGACGGTCGCGTTCTTTGCCGCCGCGGCGCGCAGGAAGCCGTGCGGCATCATCACGATTTCGAGCTGCTGCACCCACGGCGTGTCGGCGCTGACGATGATCGTCTGCGTCTGCGGCTGCTCGCCGACGATCGGCTGCTGGCCGCCGCCGCGCGGCGGGTTTTCTCCCTGCACGCGGACGCGTTCGACGCGCGAGGCCGGCGTCTCGAAGTTGATCGATCGCGTGTAGCTCTTGTTGACGAACTTCGGCCACGGCGAGCTCGGGTTCGGCGCCTGGCCGAGGGCGAAGTCGAGGCCGGTCGCCGAGTACTGGACGGTCTTCAGGGTGGTGACGCCCATCGCCTTGGACGCGTTGTCGATGACCGTCCTGGCATCCTGCGCCGAAGCGGTCCAGACGAGGAGTGCAGCGAGCGCGATTCCGGTCAGGCATTTCTTGAACATCAGTCACCGCCTTTCGCGTGGGCGGAGTGTAGCGCAGGGCGCCGGGCCCGTGAAGGTACAATGTCCTGGCGGACCGTATCAACGGAAGGGACCACATCGAGTGCCTTGAACCGCGATCTTCGGGCCGTTCCAACGGAACGGCCCGCATTACATTTCGAACGGACACGCCACCAGCGATGACGGACTACAAACCGCAGCAACTCGACAAGAAATGGCAGCAGCAGTGGACTTCCGCGAACGCGTTCGAGGTGGAGGTCGACGCGGCGCGTCCGAAGTTCTACGCGCTCGAGATGTTCGCGTACCCGTCCGGGCACGCCCACGTGGGTCACGTCCGTAACTACATCATCGGCGACATCATGGCGCGGATGAAGCGGATGCGCGGCTTCAACGTCCTGCATCCGTTCGGGTGGGACGCGTTCGGGCTGCCCGCCGAGAACGCCGCGATCAAAACCGGGACGCATCCCGAAACATCGACGCTCGACAACATCGCGCACATGAAGGGGCAGCTGCAGCGCCTGGGCATCAGCTACGCCTGGCAGCGCGAAATCGCGACCTGTCTGCCCGAGTACTACAAGTTCAACCAGTGGATTTTCCTGAAGATGTTCGAGCGCGGCCTCGCCTACCGGAAGCGCTCGACGGTCAACTGGTGTCCGAGCTGTCAGACCGTGCTGGCCAACGAGCAGGTGATCGAGGGGGGTGTGTGCTGGCGCTGCGGCACGACCGTCATCCAGCGCGATCTGGAGCAGTGGTTCTTCCGCATCACTGCCTACGCCGACGAGCTGTTGAAAGGTCTCGACACGCTGACCGAATGGCCCGAGAAGGTCGTCGTCATGCAGCGGAACTGGATCGGGCGCTCCGAAGGCGCGCGGATCAAGTTTCCGGTCGCGAACAGCAGAGAGACGATCGAGGTGTTCACGACGCGGATCGACACGATCTACGGTGCGACCTTCGTGATTCTCGCGCCCGAGCATCCGATGGTCGATCGCTTTGCCGCCGAGAGCCAGGATCCGCAGGCCTTCACGGCGCAGGTCGCGAAGTTTCGCGCGCTCGATCGCGACGCGCGGCTGACCGGCGCGATCGAAAAGGAAGGCTTCGATACCGGCCGCAAGGCGATCAACCCGTTCACCGGCGAGGAGGTGCCGATCTGGATCGCGAACTTCGTGCTGGCCGAGTACGGCACCGGCGCGATCATGGCCGTCCCCGCGCACGACGAACGCGACTTCGAGTTTGCACGCAAATACGAGCTGCCGATCCGGATCGTCGTGCGGTCGGAGGAGACGCCGGCTTCGGCCGATGACCTCGTGCAGGCCACGACCAATTACGGCCGGATGGTCAACTCGGGCCCGTGGAACGGGAAGGAAGCGCCGGCGGTCATCGCCGAGATGATTGCCGACGCCGAGAAACGCGCGATCGGCAAGGGTGAGGTTCAGTACCGCCTGAAAGACTGGGGTATCTCGCGCCAGCGCTACTGGGGCACGCCGATTCCAGTGATTCACTGCGAGAAGGACGGCGTCGTGCCGGTGCCTTACGAGGATTTGCCGGTGGAGCTGCCGAAGGTGACGACCTTTACCGGCCGCGGAGACTCGCCGCTCGCGCAGGTGCCCGAGTGGGTGAACGTGACGTGTCCGAAATGCGGCGGTCCGGCGCGGCGCGAGACCGATACGATGGACACGTTCGTCGACTCGTCGTGGTACTTCCTGCGCTTTGCCGACCCGAAAAACACGGAGCTGCCGTTCGATCCGGCCGCGTCCGCCTACTGGATGCCGGTCGATTTCTACAGCGGCGGCGTCGAGCACGCGATTCTGCATCTGCTGTACTCGCGCTTCTTCACACGTGTGCTGCGCGACGTGGGACTGGTCACCTTCGACGAGCCATTCAAGCGGCTGCTGACGCAGGGCATGGTGCTGAAGAACGGCGCCGTGATGTCGAAGTCAAAAGGCAACGTCGTCGATCCCGACGACATGCTGCAGAAGTACGGCGCCGATGCGCTCCGCCTGTACGTCATGTTCGTCGCGCCGCCGGAAAAGGAAGTCGAATGGAGCGACGCCGGGCTGAAGGGGAGCTTCAGCTTTCTGGTTCGCGTCTGGAAGATCGTCGATCATTGGGCCGAAACGATTGGCGGCGAGGGCGTCCCCGAGTGCGGCGACGACTGCACGGAGGCAGAGCGGAAGCTGCGGCGCAAAACGCACGACACGATCCGGCGCGTGACCGTGGACATCGAAGAACGGATGCACCTCAACACCGCGGTGTCGGCGTTGATGGAGCTGGTCAACGAGATCTACGATTTCAGCGAGGGGACCGCGCACGGGCTGCCGGCGGCGCGCGGCGAGCCGCCAGTCGGGCGCATCGAGCGGCCGCAGACGATTGCCGTACTGCGCGAGGCGATCGACGCGCTGGTCGTCATGATCTCGCCGTTCGCGCCGCACACGGCCGAGGAGCTGTGGCACAGGCTCGGGCACGCCGAGGACCTGACCAAGGCGCAGTGGCCGGCGTTCGATCCTGCCGTCGCGAAAGCCGAAGAGGTCGTGGTGCCGGTGCAGATCAATGGTAAGGTTCGCGCGCGCGTCACCGTGCGCGCCGACGCCTCCGAGGACGAGCTGCGCGATCTGGCGCTCGCCGACGCCATCGTCAAGGGGCACACGGCGGGGAAGACGATTCGAAAGGTGGTTGTGGCGAAAGGGCCACTCGTCAGCGTGGTGGTTCAATGAAGCAAGAAACCTCTCCACCACTGAGGACACGGAGGACACTGAGGTGAGAATCGGTACAAATCTTTTCCTCCGTGTCCTTCGCGTCCTCCGTGGTGGAGAGCTTTGGCTGTGTGTGATGTGCGTTTGTACCTCTGGGTGCGGCTACGCACTGGCCGGCCGGGGCTCCTTTCTCCCCGATTACATCAAGACGATCGGCGTCCCCGCGTTCGTGAACCGCACCACGGTCTTCAACCTCGAAACGATGATGACGCAGAAGGTGCGGGCGGAATTCATCGGCCGCGGCAAGTACCAGATCCTGCCGCAGCAGACCGGCGTCGATGCCGTGCTGGTCGGTGAAATCACGTCGGTCTCGATCGTTCCGGCCAGCTTCAGCACCCAGACCCAAATCGCGACGCGCTATGCCCTGACCATGTCGGCGCGGATCGAGCTGCGGGATGTGCGCGAGAACAAAGTGCTGTGGGAGAATCAGAGCCTGCTCTTCCGGCAGGAATACGATGCGACCGGCGGCCGGAGCGTCAACGATCCCACCGCGTTCTTCCAGCAGGATGTCAACGCGCTCGATCGCATCACCACTGATTTTGCACGGACCATCGTCAGTGCCATTCTGGAGGCCTTCTGAGATTGCGGATTGAGGATTGCGGATTGCGGATTTATTGGTGATTGGGTGATTTGGGGATTGCGGATTGATGGTTGAGCGGCGATTGAGGCACCAGGCTCTGACTCCGCAATCTGCACCTAATCATCAATGAATCCTCAATCCGCCAATCCCATCAATCACCAATAAATCCGCAATCCGCAATCCTCAATCCGCAATGTCGAGCATCACACCCTCCGTCGTCAGGAAACAGATCGCCGCCGGGACGGCCGATCCGGTCTATCTCCTTCAGGGCGAGGATGACGTCGAGAAGTCGGGACTGGCCGGCGAGTTCGCGGAGCTCGTCGAAGAAGGGCTGCGCGCGTTCAACGTCGAGCGCATCCACGCCGGCGAGATGACCACCGGCGACAAGCTCGCCGACGGCGTCGCGACAATCACGGCGGCAGTACGGACGCTGCCGATGATGGTGCCGCGCCGGATCGTCATCGTCATGCGGGCCGAGACGCTCCTGGTCCCGAAGCGCGAGAGCGAGGCGGCCGAACGTGCGCTCGAGGAGTTCACCGCGCTGCTCGAGCGGCCCGAGCCCCAGACGACGATGGTGCTGGTGGCTGCGCCGATCGACAGGCGCGTGAAGATGTGGAAGCTGCTGCAGAAGCACGCGACGATCGTCGAGTGCGGCGTCCTCGAGGATCTGGCCGCGGCGCAGCAGTGGGTCCGCGCCCGGGTTGCGAAAGAGGGCGTCGAGATCGAGCCGGCGGCCGCGCGGCTGCTCGCCGAGCTCGCCGGATTCCCGGCATATTCGCGCGATAAGGGACCAAAGGGCGACGTCGCCCGCCTGCGCGGGGAAGTCGATCGCCTGCTGCTTTATGCGCTCGGGGAGAAGAAAATCACCGTCGCCGATGCGCGGCAAATCGTCGGTCCGGCGGTGCTGCAGGACGACTGGGCGATCGCGAATGCCATCGAGGCCGGCCAGGCGGGCGAAGCACTGCGCCAGCTGGCGCTGACGCTCGAAGCGGGCGCGCCGCCGGAGAAGATTCTCGGCCAGCTGGGCTACATCGTGCGCGCGAGATTCCCGCAGATCGCACCTGGCCAGGTACGCACGGCGATCGATGCCGTGTTTCGCACGGACCTCGACTTGAAGCGGTCCGCAGGCGACGCGCGTGTCCTGCTCGAGCGTCTTGTCGTCGAATTGTCGTCAGGGAAGCGGCTGGGCCGCCGATTCTAACCGCGAGCTGCGAGACGCGTCGTGAGGCGCGACTTGTAGCGGCCGGCGGCGTTCCGATGGATGATTCCCTTGCTCGCCATCTTGTCGATGAGCGAGATGGTCTGCTTCAACGCCGTCCGGGCGCCGGCCAGATCGTTGCCATCGATCGCCGTCCGCACGCTCCTGAGCGCGTTGCGCAGGCGAGCGCGGAACTGGCGGTTGTGCTCGCGGTTCTTTAGACTCTGACGATGCGCCTTGAGCGCGGATGCATGCGTAGCCACGTAATATCGTCCCTCCGAAACTCCTAATCTTATCAGCGCATGGCATTTACTGTCGAGCACCTTCGCCGCGTCTACGGGTCGCTCCATGCCGTGGACGACCTGTCCTTCCACGTCGGGGAGGGCGAGATCGTCGGGCTCATCGGGCCCAACGGCGCCGGCAAGACGACCACGCTGCGGTGCCTGGCGGGCATCCTGCGGCCGACGGCCGGCCGCGTGCGCATCGACGGCCACGACATCGTCGAAGATCCGATCGAGGCCAAGCGGCGGCTCGCGTTCATGCCGGACGAGCCGCATCTGTTCGAATATCTGACCGTCGAAGAACACTTGCGCCTGACGGCACGGCTGTATGCGGTCAGGGATTTCGAACCGCGTGCGCGCGCGCTCGTCGAGGAGCTCGAGCTCACCGGCAAGGAGAAGTCGCTTCCAGGCGAGCTGTCGCGCGGCATGCGGCAGAAGGTCGTCATCGCGTGCGGCCTCGTGCGCGACGCGACGACGCTGCTCTTCGACGAGCCCTTGACCGGACTCGACCCGATTGGCATCCGCAAGATGCGCGAGACGATCGTCGCGCGCGGACGTGCCGGCGCGGCGATTCTGCTGTCATCGCATCTGCTGCATCTGGTCGAGGAGATTTGCACGCGCGTCATCATCATGGACCGCGGCCGCATCGTCGCCGACGGCACGTTCGAGGAGCTCGCCTCGCGTGCCGATCTGGCCACGATTGGATCGAACCTCGAACAGATTTTCATGCGGGTGACGGGGCGTGATACGGCAACCTGAATCTCCACCACGGGGAACACGGAGGACACGGAGGGCACGGAGGACACGGAGGATTCTGTGGTGGAGCGTTTGATGCGATGAACGCCGCACGAATGATGTTCTCCGCGAGCCTCTACATCATCGTCTGTAGCGCACGGAACCGGATCCGCGTGCGGCTGCGGCGGCTGCGCGAGCCGCGATACCTGTTCGGCGCGATCGCCGGCGTCGCCTATTTCTACTTCGCCTTCTTCTCACGCGTGCGGGCCGGTCGCGCCGGCCGCCGGCGCCGTGCGGCGCCGATGCCGTCGCCTGACGTCATGGCGGCGCTCACGGCCTCGGGCCCGGCGGCGGCCGGCCTGCTCCTGATGGTAGTCACGACCGCGTTCTCGGCGTTGCCGGTGACGAGCAGCCTGCTGGTGTTCTCGGATGCCGAGATCCAGTTCCTGTTCCCGGCGCCGGTGTCGCGGCGGCAGCTGCTGCTGCACCGCATGATGCGTTCGCAGCTCGGCATCCTGTTCGGGATCATCGTCTTTTCGGTGATCTTTCCGTCGGCGTCCGGGTACGCGCGCCTTCAGACCGGCATCTCGTTGTGGCTGTTGTTCGCGACGTGGCGCGTGTATTTCGCCGGCATCTCGCTCGCGCGGACGCGGCTCACAGACCGGGCGGCATCGGCGCGCCGCACCGCGTGGACGCCGATGCTCGTCCTCGTCGCGGCGCTGGCGGTCGTTGCCATATCGGTCGCGCGCGCCTTCGCCACTCGGCCGGTGGAGAGCGCGCAAGACGTCCTCTCACGGTTGAGCGAGGTTGCGGCCATTCCAGTCGTCCGGATCCTGCTCTTCCCGTTCGTCGCCCTCGTGCGGCCGTTTTTTGCGGAGTGGCCGTGGCCGTTCGTGCTCGCGCTCGGACCTGCGGCGCTGGTGCTGGCTGTGGTGATCGTGTGGGTGCTGCGCACCGACGAAGGATTCGAGGAGGCCGCGACCCAGGCGTCGGCGCGCCAGGCCGCGGCGCGCCAGGCGCGAATCGCGCCAGCCCCGACCGCGCGCGCCGTGGGATGGACGCTCGCGCTCAGCGGACCGACGGAGGGTCTGTTCCTCTGGAAGAACGCCGTCCAGATTGCGCGCGCGACGACAGGCCTGACGCTGATTCGATACGCGGTTCCGCTGGCGCTGATCGTCGTCTCGATGAGCACCAGCGTCATGGCGTCGCGAAATGCCGTCGGTCTCGCGATGGCATTGTGCAGCATCGCGATCTATATCGCGGCATTCACCGTCATGCTGGGCCCGCAAATCATGCGCACCGATCTGCGCGACGACCTGCGGCATCTGGAGCTGCTCAAGACGTGGCCGCTGCGGGCGTCGGCGGTGATCCGCGGCGAGATGCTGTTTCCCGGCGCCGTGCTCACCGCCATCGCGTGGCTCGCTCTGACGTGCGCGGCGATTCTCTCGGCGGCCGGCTTTCCGCGCTTGTCGCTCGCCTGGCGGATGTCGGGCGCGCTCTCCGCGCTGCTGCTGACGCCGGCGCTCGTCTTCGCTCAGCTCATGGTGCACAACGCGGCGGCGGTGCTGTTTCCGGCGTGGGTACCGCTCGGCACGTCGCGGCCGCGCGGCGTCGATGCGATGGGGCAGCGGCTGATCCTGTTCGGCGCGGTCCTCCTGACGCTCGCCGTCATGATGGCGCCAGGGCTGATCGTCAGCGCGATCCTGTGGTTCGCGTTCTACCGCTTCATCGGCGCGGCCGTGCTGATCCCTGGCGCGGTGATATGTCTGGTGATGGTCGCGGCCGAAGTGTTGACAGCGACCGAAGCGCTGGGGCCGGCGTTCGAGAGGCTCGACGTGACGTCGATCGAACGCGTGGAGTAGCTATCTACGCGTGCCGACCGGCTCGTAAGTGCCGGTGGTCGGCTTCCGGTCGGTATAGCGGACGACTTCTCGGCCGTCGATGATCTCGGTGACTTTGTAGATCTGGTTGTTCCGCATCTCGATCGGACGATTCGTGGTCTGCGTGATTTGCGAGATCTGCTTGACGTAATTCTTGGTCTCGCGATACGGCGGCACTGTTTGATTGTGCTTGTCCACCGCGCCGGGACCCGCGTTGTACGCCGCCAGCGCGAGCTCCTCGTTGTTCGAATAGCGGTCGAGGAGCTGGCGGAGATAGGCCACACCGCCGCGAATGTTCTCGACTGGATCGAACGCGTTGAAGACGCCGAACTCCCGGGCGGTCGCCGGCATGAGCTGCATCAGGCCCATCGCGCCGACGCGCGAGATTGCCCGCGGATTGAACGCCGATTCGACCTGAACGACGGCGCGAACCAGCTCCGCGCGAATGTTGTGCAGCCGTGCGTGCTCGCTGATGACATCGTCGTACTGCCGGCCGCGATCAGACGCGGCGTATCGGGTCGCTCGAATGGAATCCGCCTTCGGCACCGCAAACGACTTCATTTGCGACACGCTGCCGATCGGCTGTTTGTCGGACAGAACAAGGTTGCCGTTCGCGTCGCGCCAGGAATAGATCTGCGCGTGCGCGGGGACCGCCACCCACAGCATGGCTGCAGCGAGCGCATAGCGCAGCCCTTTCGGGCCACTGAAGATGGCACCAGCGAGCATTTTGTTAAGGGTCAACAGTTTAGGTTATCGGCTCTGCAGACCCGTGCAGTAGGGCAGGCCAGCGGAAAATGATTGGGACGAATTGCGATCGGACGATCAGTTCTGTGGAGAACTGTGCAACGGTGTGCAGATCGATCTGGATCCCTGACGGCGATCGCGTTGGCGCACGTGTCCGCTCGTGGTGAGCGGGATCAGTCGCGCGTCCCGAGGATCTTGGCGACGACCGCCTCGCTGGCTGCGAGCATCTCGTCGATCTTCTCGGGCTGCTTGCCTCCGGCTTCCGCGAAGTCGGGACGGCCGCCGCCGCCGCCCCCGACGATCGGCGCAATCTCCTTCACGATCTGTCCCGCTTTGACACGATTCGTCAGGTCGGAGGTCACGGCGACCACGATCTGCACCTTGCCATCGCTCGCGGACGCGAGGACGACGACGCCGCTCTTGATCTTCGCCTTCAGCGAGTCAGCGAGGCCGCGCAGGGCCTCCTTGTCCAGATCCGCGACCTTGCGCCGCGCCAGCTTGATGCCGGCGACGTCGATCGTGTCGTCGCTCTCCGCGCTCGCGCCGCCGCCCATCGCGACCTTCGTCTTGAGCTGCGTCACCTCGCGCGCCAGCCGCTTCGCCTCCGACTGCAGCCTCTCGATCGCGGCCACGGCTTGATCGTCAGGCGCGTGCAGCGCGTCGAGCACCGAGGTCAGCGTGGAGCGCTGGCGCTGCGCCCACGCGACCGCCCCCGCGCCCGTCAGCGCCTCGATGCGCCGCGTCCCCGCGGCGACGCCGCTTTCGCCGACGATCACGAAGAATCCGATGTCGCCGGTCGCGCTGACGTGGGTGCCCCCGCACAACTCCATGCTGAAGCCGGGCACGCTGACGACGCGAACCTGGTCGCCGTACTTTTCGCCGAACAGCGCCATCGCCCCTGCGTCGATCGCCTCCTGCGTCGAGCGGACTTCGGTCGTCACCGGCGTGTTGCGCGTGATCTGCTCGTTGACGATCCGCTCGATGCGATCGATCTCCTCGCGCGTGACCGGCTCCATGTGCACGAAGTCGAAGCGCAGCCGGTCCGGCGCGACCAGCGATCCCTTCTGCTTGACGTGCGAGCCGAGCACCTGACGGAGCGCCGAGTGCAGTAGATGTGTGGCGGTGTGGTTCCGCCGCGTGGCATTTCGGATCTCAGCGTCGACTTCGGCGGTGACGATGTCACGGACCTTCAGCGTGCCCGAGTCGATGCGGACACGATGCGCGCGCGGCAGTCCCGGCCGGATGCGGGCGACGCCTTCGACCGTTGCGGCTCCGCCTGTGCCTTCGCTGACAATCCGGCCGGTGTCCGAGACCTGACCACCCGCTTCGAGATAAAACGGCGTTTTTGCCAGAGCCGCATATCCAGTCGCCCCCGCCGCGAGCGTGTCGACAGGCTGCCGGCGCTCATCGAACAATGCCAGGACCGGCACGGCTGCTACCCGTGTCGTCGTGTAGCCTTCGAACTGATCGCCGGCGCCCTTGAGGCTCTCGTCGGCGGCCGTGTCGAACTCGTCGCCTCTTTTGCCGACACCAAATGCGCTTTTGGCGCGCGCCTTGTCACGCTGCGCCTCCATCGCCACGTCGTAGCCGGCTTTGTCCACGCGCACGTCCTGCGTGGCCGCCGTGTCCTCGATGAACTCGTACGGAATGCCGAAGGTGTCGTACAACCGGAACGCGACGTCGCCGGGAAGGACGCGCTCGGGGGTGTCGAGCGCCTTCGCGATCTCGGCCTCGAGGCGCGGCAGGCCGTCGGTGAGCACCGCCTCGAAGCGATGTTCTTCCGCCAGGATCGTCTTCTCGATCATCCCGCGGTTCTGCCGCACCTCTGGATACGCATCGCCCATCTCGCGATCGATGACCGCGACGAGCTGATGCATGAACGGCTCGTTCAGTCCCAGGTGTTTGCCGTGGCGCATGGCGCGCCGCATGATCTTGCGGAGCACGTATCCGCGAAATTCATTCGACGGAATGACGCCGTCGGCGATGAGGAACGTCGTCGCGCGGATGTGATCGGCGACGACGCGCATCGAAATGTCGCTCGCCGTATCGTGCGTGCCGCGGTAGGTGTGGCCCGACATCTCGCCAAGCCGTGTCAAGAGCGGCATGAAGATGTCGGTGTCGTAGTTCGAGTGCTTGCCCTGGAGCACCGATGTGATCCGCTCGAGGCCCATGCCGGTGTCGATCGACGGCTTCGGCAGGGGAGTGAGCGTCCCGTCGGCGCCGCGCTCGAACTCCATGAAGACGTTGTTCCAGATCTCGATCTCGGGATCGGCACCGGTGCCGCCGCGGACGAAGTAGATCTCGGAGCAGCGGCCGCACGGACCGGTCTCGCCCATCTGCCAGAAGTTGTCGTCCATGCCGAGCTCGAGGATCCGGTCAGGCGCGACGTAACGACGCCAGATTTCGTAGGCCTCGTCGTCTCGTGGAATGCCCGCTTCACCCTTGAAGATCGACACGATCAGCCGGTCCTTCGGCATCTTCCAGACGTCGGTGAGCAGCGTCCAGGCAAACGCGATCGCGTCTTTCTTGAAATAGTCGCCGAATGAGAAGTTGCCGAGCATTTCGAAGAACGTGTGATGCCGGAACGACGGTCCGACGTTGTCGAGGTCGTTGTGCTTGCCGCTGACGCGCATCACCTTCTGCGACGTGGTCGCGCGCGTATAGTCGCGCTTCTCGCGCCCCAGAAAGAGGTCCTTGAACTGGTTCATCCCGGCGTTGGTGAAGAGCAGCGTGGGATCGTCGCCCGGGACCAGCGGCGAGCTCGAAACCACGCGATGGCCGTTCTTCCGGAAGTATTCGAGGAAGGACGCCCGTATTTCGTTCGCGGTCATCCGATCATTGTACGGGAACGCCGCGCGATCGCCGCCGTCGCGGGGTCTCGTGGAGCATCTCTTCGAATTCGCTACCGGGCCGCTCCGATGTCGCGGCCCCGAAAATCGCGGTCGAAGGCTCGTTGTGACCAGTACTACTGCAGTTGATACACTCCAGTAGAAGGCCGCCATGTGCACTCGCGCGTCAGTCTCGCTTGCGCTGCTCGTCGCCGTCACCGTGTCGCTTCACGCGCAGGCGCCGGCGCCGGCGCCGGCGCCGAAGGCGACGCTCCTCAAAGCCGGCCGCCTGCTCGACGTGCGCGCCGGGACGTACCGCAGCAATCAGGGCATCTGGATCGAGGGCGGGCGGATTCGGCAGGTCGGGGGCTTCGACGAAGTCCGCGGGGCTGCGCCGAAAGACATCGCGCTCATCGATCTCGGCCGCGCCGCGGTCCTTCCCGGACTCATCGACGTGCACACGCATCTGCTCGACGCGATGGATCCCGGCGCCTCATCGGCGGACAGCCTCATCCTGACGCTGACCAAGGATTCGCCGACCAAGCGCGCGCTCCTTGGCGCCGCCATGGCGCGCAACATGCTCGACGGCGGCTTCACGAGCGTCCGCAACGTCGGCCACTCCGGCATCGACGGCGACGTCTCCCTGCGCGATGCGATTGCGAATGGCTGGTTGCCCGGCCCGCGCATCGTCGCCGCGGCACGAAAAATCGCGCCGTACGGTGGGCAGGTCTTGCCGGTGCAAAGCGCGCTCTTCCAGCAGCTCGTCGATCTCGAATTCCTGACCGCGAGCAGTCCCGTCGAAGGACGGCGGGCCGTGCTGGAGGACCTTCGCGTCGGCGCCGACGTCATCAAAGTCGTCGCAGACGACGGCCCCCGCGTCATCGACCAGGAGACGATGAGAGCGATCGCCGAGGAGGCGCATCGCGCAAATCTGCGCGTCGCCGTCCACGCGACGAGCAAGAGCGGCATCCAGTCCGCCATCGACGCCGGCGTCGACTCGATCGAGCACGGCGACGAGGCCACCGACGAACAGTTTCAGGCGATGCGTGCCAAGGGGATCGTGTTCGTGCCGACCATCTGGCCGCGCGAGTTGCTGCCGATCTCGCGAACGCTGGCGCGCCTGCCGAACATCGACGCGCTGGTCGATCGGTACCTCGCCGGCAAACGCGCGGGTTTGGATCGCGCGCGCAAGACCGGCGTGAAGATCGCGTTCGGCTCCGACATGTGGTTCGAGTTCGAGGGACGGACCCGCGTCCAGATCACACGCGCCGTCCTCGAGTCGCTGCAGACGTCGTTCGGGATGACGGCGGCCGAGGCGCTTCGCACCGCAACCGTAAACGCCGCCGAACTGCTGAACAGCCCTGGCGTGACCGGCGCCATCGAGGCGAAGGCGTTCGCCGACCTGATCGCGGTAGACGGCGATCCCCTGACCAGCGTCACCGACCTGGAAAAGGTGATCTTCGTGATGAAAGGCGGCGCGATTATTCGCGACGACGCGCGGGGGCACTCGGCGCCGCAGTTCTGATGTTCACGCTCTTTGCCGCCGCCGGCAGCGTGATCGGCGTGCCGCCGTCGAGCGAAATCGTCACTGTGGCTCGCCCTTCGTCGAACGGGTCAGCCTGCTCGACAATGACGAGCGCCGAACGCTCTTCGCCCGTCATCGCCTGACGCACGCGGGCAGTGAAGCTCGCCTTCCTCTCCGTTGTCTGCAGCACCCCAAAGTCTTCAGCCCGCATCGTCGTCGTGCCGTCCCGGAGCTGAAACGACCCGATCGATCGCCGGGCGCGTGATGTCTGCGTGAGATCCATGGTGACGCCTGGACCCTGCACGGACACTTGACGCGCGACATTCGACGTCATCGCACGGCTCGGCATGTGCGGCGTGCGCCGCAGCACGCGGCCAGCCTGTTCGCCGGTGACTTTGCCGTCCCGCAGGGCGAAGCGGCCGTTGACGATCACGTGGCGAATGCCTTCCGACAGCTGGCCCGCATCCTCGTACGTCGCATGATCGATGACGCTCGTCGGATCGAAGACGGTGACGTCCGCCGCCATCGCAGGCGCGAGAAATCCGCGGTCCGCCATCCCGATCGTGTTCGCGGGCAGGGCGGTCATTTTTCTGATCGCATCCTCCCAGGTCAGGACCTTCTGCTCGCGCACGTAGCGGCCAAGCACGCGCGGGAACGAGCCAAACGCGCGCGGATGCTGCCGCGTTTCCGTCGAAGCCCCGCAGTCGCACGCGATTGCCGTCGTCGGGTACTTGAGGATCTTGACGAGATCCGCCTCCGATCCGAAGCGCAGAATCGCGCTCGTGTTGCCTTGCTCCAGAATCCGAACGACGGCTTCGCCGGCCGACACGTTCATCTCGTGCATCACGTCGACGAGCTGCTGCTTCGTGGCCGGCAGGAACACGCCCTCGGGGCCGTTGAACCGTGCGTTCATCGCCTGCTCGGTCTCAGCGACGATCCGCGCGCGCAACTGTGGATCCTTGAAGCGTTCGAGCATCGCCTCGCGGCCGCCGTCCTGCGCCCATGCCGGAATCATCAGGGCGCCGAGGCCTGTTTGGCCGGCGAGGTACGGATAGGCGTCCGCCGCGGTGTACGCGCCCCGCTTCGTCGCCTTCTCCATCATCGCCAGCAGATCGCCCGCCGTCCCTTGCTCCACGCCCTGCGCCTTCATGTGCGTGACCACCGGAAAGAGGCCGGCCTTCTCGGCGATGGCGATGGTCTCGCCGACGCCGGCGCGCGAACTGAACTTCGACTCGGGCGTCAGCCGATCGTGATTTGGAAAGTTCGTCCGCCACTTCGAGGCGGCGTCGACGACGCGAACCACTTCTTCGACCTGCGCGTAGTAGGCCGGCTTGTAGTCGAGGCCGGCGGACACGCCCCAGGCGCCGCTCTCGAGTCCCTTGACGATGATGGCGCGCATCTCGTCGATGTCGTCGGGTGTGGCGCGCCGCTCCGCCGGGCCCATCACCTCCGACCACGCCGCATTGAACCCGATATAGCCGCCGATGTTGACGGCGAGCCCCGCGCCGGCGGCGCGGGCGAGTTGCTCCGCGAGATCGGTCGACCCGCCGCCGTCGGGATTGACGATCTCGGTGGTCACGCCTTGCGTGAGCATGTTTTCGGCGGACGGAAGCGCAGCCGGCGACGCGTGGCTGTGGATGTTGATGAAGCCGGGCGCGACGTAGAGTCCGGTGACGTCGACATCCACCGTGCCGCGCTCGGTCGAGAGGTCTCCGACGCGCGCGATGAAGCCGTTCGCGATCGCCAGGTCCGCGCGAACGCGCGGCAGTCCGGAGCCGTCGAGGACGGTGCCGTGCCGCAGGATCACGTCGAACGAAGGCGCACGCGGCGCTTGCGCGGACGCGATCGCGCAGCACGCGAGAACGACGAGGGATGCACGAGCAGTCATCGATCTCCGTTCACACGTCCGCGAGGGTGAGCGCCGGCGGCAGCTTGCCGTCGATGTCGGTGAACTGATACTCGCGCGCGAGCGCGGCGGCCACGACGACCTGGCCGTTCCATCGAGTGACCGCGGGATCGGCCGCGAGTGCGGCGACGGCGCGGCCGACGAACTCGGGACTTTCGGACGTCGACAAGTCGAACACACCGGCTGCGATTACCGCTTCTGTACGCACCAGACCGGGATACAGCGAGACGATCGTCACCTTGTGCTGACGAAGCTCCTGAGCGGCGTCGGCGGTCAGTTTGTCGGTTGCGGCTTTGGCGATGCTGTAGATGACGTTGCGCTGAAACTTCTGCGCCGCCCAGGACGAGATGTTGACGATCAGTCCGCGGCTGTCGCGAACCATCAATCGCGCGGCGTGTTGACTGGCGACGAACGCGGCGCGAACGCCGGTATCGATCATCGCGTGCCAGCGCCATGCCGGCTGTTCCCAGAACGGCGCCATCCATGTGAATCCACGGTCGTCCTCGACCATGCGCTCGTAGCCGCCCCAGGCGTTGTTGACGAGGATGTCGAGCCGATTCTGGTCGGCGGTGATCCGTTCGAACACCTGCTGCACCTGCCGATCGTCGCCGTGATCGCACGGAATGCGGATGATTGAGGCGTCGAGGTTCGCGCGGTCGATGGTGCGACCGGTCGCGTAGACGTGCGCGCCGGCGGCGCGAAGCGATGCGGCAATTCCGCGGCCGACGCCGCGCGTGGCGCCAGTCACCAGCGCGACCTGACCGTCGAGCGAGAACGGCTCCATGACAGCAGGATCCGCTAGAAACGCCGGCGGCGCGTCAGCGCTTTCATGATCTGGTCGCCGTCGAAGCCCTGGTTGGTGAGATACCTGTAGAGGCGCTCGAATTCGCGATCGTCGGCGATCGTCTCACGGCCGAGGAGACGCTTGGCGAGCGCTGCCTCGAGCAGCGCATCGTCGTCGATGGCGTGGAAGGCCTGGTCGACCGCCACGTCCGCGGTTTCGGGCGCGATCCCTGCTCGTTCGATCTGCAGGCGCACGCGCATCCTGCCGCGCCGCTTCGTGGCGGTCTGGGTCGTCGCGATCGCCGCGGCGACACGCGCGTCGTCGATCGCGCGCTCCGCGCGCAGGCGCGCGACGGCGTCGTCGATCGCATCCCGATCGTAGCCCTTGCGGGCCAGCCGCTGGCGGACCTGCGACTCGGAGAGCTCGCGGCGCGCCAGCATCTTCAGCCCGTCGATGTAGGCAGTCATGGCGAAGCGTTGTCGGCTTCAGACTTCAGACTTCAGACTTTCTAGCTTCCGAAGCGCGTGATCTCGGGAGTCTTGCCGCCGCCGGTGACGGTCTTGGCCATTTGATCGCGGCTCATGTCGGACGTGGTCGCGATGCCCTGGACGCGCAGCTTGAACTCGTCGACGTTGCTGGCCCAGCGCAGCGCCTCCTCCAGCGACACCTTGCCCTGCTCGTAGAGCCCGAAGATCGACTGATCGAACGTCTGCATGCCGTACTGCGACGTGCCGGCGGCGATCGCGCCGTGGATCAAATGCGTCTTGTCCTTGTCGACGATGCAGTCGCGGATGAACGGCGTGCTGATCATCACCTCGACCGCGGGCGCGCGGCCGCGGCCGTCGACGCGCGGCATCAGCCGCTGCGAGATCACCGCCCGCAGCACGCTGGCGAGCTGCAGCCGGATCTGCTTCTGCTGGTGCGGCGGGAAGACGGCGATGATGCGGTTGATGGTCTCGGTCGCGTCGAGGGTGTGCAGCGTCGAGAAGACGAGGTGCCCGGTCTCGGCCGCGGTCAGTCCGGTTTCAATCGTCTCGAAGTCGCGCATCTCGCCGACCAGGATGACGTCCGGATCCTGCCGCAGCGCGCTGCGCAGCGCCTGCGCGAACGACCGCGTGTCCACCGCGACCTCGCGCTGGTTGATCATCGATTTGTGATCCCGATGCAGGAACTCGATCGGATCCTCGACCGTCATCACGTGGGCCGAGCGCTCCCGGTTGATGTGATCGATCAGCGCCGCGAGCGTGGTGCTCTTGCCGCTGCCGGTCGTGCCGGTGACGAGCACGAGCCCGCGTTCTTCGAGCGCGATCGACCGCATCACCGCCGGCAGCCCGAGCTCCTCGATGGTACGGATGGTCATCGGGATGACGCGGAGGACGAGGCCGACGGTGCCGCGCTGCTGGAAGATGTTCACGCGGAAGCGGCCGAGGCCGGGCACGCTGTAGGCGAGATCGACCTCCTGTGTTTCCTTGAACTTCTGGCGCTGTGCGGTGGACATGATCGCCGCGCTCATCGCGACGACGTCCTCGTGGTCGAGGCGCTTCTCTTCGGTCGCCGGCACCAGCGTCCCGCGCACGCGCATCATCGGGAAACTGCCGACTTTCAGGTGCAGGTCGGAGGCGCCGGTCTCGACCGCGATTTTCAGCAGATCGTTGACGTGCATAATTCTCGAGAGGCGGTCGTTAGCGCACGCCGCCGGCGACCGATTTCACCGATTCGCGCAGCGACGCTTCTTCCGGATAGACGTAGGTGAGCCAGTGGTGCGTATCCGGAACCTCGCCGTTGATGACGTCGAAAAAGGCCCGCTGCAGCGCGGCGGTGACCGGACCGCGGCGTCCGCCGCCGATCTGAATCCGATCGATCGATCGGATCGGCGTGACCTCCGCCGCCGTGCCGACCACGAACACCTCGTCGGCGGTGTAGAGCGCCTCGCGGGGAATCGCCGTTTCGTTGACGCTGTAGCCGAGATCGCGCGCCAGAGTGATGACCGAGTCGCGGGTGATTCCGGCCAGAATCGAGGCGGCGACCGGCGGCGTGCACAGCGCGCCGTCGCGGACGATGAAGATGTTCTGACCGCTGCCTTCGCTCACGTTGCCGTAGACGTCGAGCGCGATCCCTTCGGAATAGCCGTCGGTGATCGCTTCCATCTTGATGAGGCCTGAGTTCGCGTAGTTGGCAGTGCTCTTCGCCATCGCCGGCAGCGTATTGGGCGCCATCCGCGACCATGACGCGATCTTCACGTCACATCCTTCTTCGAGGGCGTCCTTGCCCATGTAGGCGCCCCATTCCCAGAGGACGATCGCGGCGTCGACCGGACACGTGAACGGGTTCACGCCGAGCGACTCGTAGCCGCGATAGACGATGGGGCGGATGTAGCACGCCTTCATCTGGTTCGCGCGAATCGTGTCGAGGACGGCCTGCTCCCACCCGGCGAGATCGAGCGGGTAGGCCATCCGGTAAATCTTCATCGAGTGTTCGAGGCGCTGCATGTGCGCGCCGAGTCGGAAGCAGGCGGAGCCCTTCGGCGTCGCATAGCAGCGCGCTCCCTCGAAGACGCCGCTGCCGTAGTGAATGACGTGCGACGCGATGTGGATGGTCGCGTCCTTCCAGTCAACCAGCTTGCCGTTCATCCAGATCGTGCCCGTCCCGGGAAACGCCATCGAAACCTCTCCAAAACGTGATTCTAGCATTTGGTGAATCGACGACTTCCCATTACTGCGCTTCTCCGCAAAATGGACAACGATCTGATCGCGCGTGAAGCGGCTTCCGGCAGTGCCAGCAGAACCGCGGCTGCGGCGTTTCGCGCGCCCTCAGACGCGACTGGATGTCGTCCTCGCCCGCCGCCTGCGTGTCGGCGACGCCTGCGATCACCCTCCCGGGCGTCCGCGACGGGCGGCGCGGGTCCGACCCGCGCGCGGCCAGGACGTCGTCGAGCAGATCGGCCGCGCGCTGGTAGCGGTGGTGAATGTCCGGCGCCATCGCCTTGACGACGATGTCGTTGATCGCCTTCGGCACTTTGGGATTCTTCAGCCGCGGCGCGATGACGAGATCGCCGCGCATCAGCCGGTTCAGATCCGCCGGCGACGGCGTCCCGTACGGCAGCACGCCGGTCAGCATCTGATACATCGTCACGCCGAGCGAATAGACGTCGGACGCGAACACCGCCTTGCCTTGAAACTGCTCCGGCGCCATGTACGGCGGGCTGCCGATGACGGTGGTGCCGTGCGCGGCGATTTCGAGGAACCGGGAGGTTCCGAAGTCGGCGACTTTCAGCAGGCCGCTCTCCGTCACCAGCACGTTGCTCGGCCGCAGGTCGCGGTGCAGGACGCCGTGCTTGTGCGCGTGATCGACGGCGTTCGAGATCTGACAGGTGTAATCGAGCGCGCGCGCGAGGTCGAGCGCGCCGTCGCGTGCGATCACGTTCTCCAGCGTCTCGCCGGGAACGAACTCCATCACGATGAAAAAGACCTTCTCCTGCTTTTCCGCGGTGAGGATGGCGACGACGTTCGGGTGATTGAGCGTGGCGAGGAGACGCGGCTCGCGCAGCAGCTCGCCGAAGTCAACCGTTTGTTTGTGCGGAACCTTGAGCGCGACTTTCTTGTCGATCCAGGTGTCTTCGGCGAGATAGACCGTTCCGAATCCGCCGCTGCCGATCGTCGACAGGATTTTGTACTTGCCGACGATCTGCCCGCGGAAAAACATCGGCGCGGAGTATAACATTCGCTCCGTGCACCGATTTTTCGCGCCCGCCCTCGATCCCGGCGACGAGACCGTCGCGCTGCCGCGCGACGAAGGCGAGCATCTGACGCGCGTGCTGCGGCTCGGCGTCGGCGACACGGTGAGCGTCTTCGACGGCCGCGGCCGCGAGTTCATGGCGCGCGTCGCCAGCGCCGTCAGGCGCGACGTGCGCGTCGAGCTCCTGTCGCGGATCGACCCGCCGGCGGAGCCGTCGGTCGCGCTGACGCTCGCGCAGGCGGTGCTCAAGGGCGACAAGATGGACGACATCGTCCGCGACGCGGTGATGCTCGGTGTGGCCGCGATTCAGCCGATCGTCACCAGGCGCAGCGAGACGACGGTCGCGACGCTCGTCAAGTCGGCGCGCGTCGATCGCTGGCGCCGCGTGGCGCTCGCGTCGGTCAAGCAGTCGCGGCGCGCGACGCTCCCGGACATCCGCATGCCGTTGACGCTCGATCACCATCTCGAGGAGCCGGCGGCGGCGCAGCGGCTGATGCTCGTCGAACCGGGTGCGACCGATGACATCGAGACGATCTCGGCTTTTCAGAAGGAACCGATTCCGCCGGACGCCACCGTCTTCGTCGGGCCGGAAGGAGGATGGTCGGAGGCGGAGCGGACCTCGGCACGATCGCATGGCGTGCGGCTCGTCACCCTCGGCCACCGCACGTTGCGCGCCGATGCGGTCCCGATCGCCGCGATCAGCGTGCTGCAGTATCTCTGGGGCGATCTGTAACTGAGGAGGGATTCGGGGTTCGGGATTCGGGATTTGCCCCGTAGTTCGGACGTGGACGATCAAATCCCGAATCCCAAATCCCGAATCCCGACACGGCGCAGCTACCTGACGCTGACCTTGAAATCCTGCTTCTTGGTATCGCCTTCGCTGAGCGTCACGCGCGTCGCGCCGGCGCGATGCTCGTCGAGATATGCCAGCTCGAACCATTCACCCTGTTCCGCGGGATCCACGGTGACGAGGTAGTACTCGCCGGGCGGCAGGCCGCGGATCCGGTACTGGCCTGTCTGATCCGGACGCGCGGTCATGATCTGACGCGCCTGCGGCCGCCACAGTGACGAATCGGTCGGGAACGCGAGCACGGTGAAGTCCGGGATCGGATTGCCGCTCGAATCGGCAATCGTGCCGTTGATCTCGCTGATCGTGTCGGTGAAGACGATCTGGACGTTGTTGATCGTTTCGCCGCTTCGCACCGCGATCGGCGTGTCGGTGACGTCGCGCCCGCCGATCGCGACCGATTTGAGCGTCCAGCTGCGCATGTTGCCGGCCGGCCGGATCAGATGCGACCCGGCCGAGACGCCGTTGAGCGTGAACCGGCCGTCCTTGTCGACGCGAGCGTTGCCCTGCGGTCCGAACACCATTTGATCGGTTGACGGCGCCGAGATGCGAACCTGCGTGAGGTCCGGAGGCTGCGCCGCGCCGAGAAAGGTGACCGTGCCGTTGAGGGTCGCGCCCGGCGACAGCACGATCGTCACGTCGTCCACGTCGAGGCCGTTGATGCTGATCGGCTGCGACGCGAACTGCGGCGGATCGGTATCGTCGCCGCGGGCGCGAAGAACGTAGCGTCCCGGCGGGACGTTCGCGATCGAAAACGCACCGTCCCACTGAATGCGGCCGCCGTAATTGGCGCCGATCTGTCCGGCACGTCCGCCGCTTTCAGCGACGAGGTTGATGTTGCCGCTCGTGGCCGGCGTGCCGTCGGGATTGGCGACGCGGCCCGCGAGACGCGCCGCCCGCACGAGCTGCATGCTGAAGTTGATGTCGAGGACTTCGCCGCTCAGACCGACAGTGATCGGTTTGGCGTCGTCGACCGACGCGACGCCGGGAAAGTAGGTGGGTGCGTACGCGAGTTGATCCGGATCCTCCTGGCCGCCGCCACCGAAGAACGCGGCGCCGCGTCCGAGCAGCGCGACGTTGGGCGGTCCGCCGCCGCCAGGGGGAAAGCCGCCGCGCCCGCCCGGACCGCCGCGGCCGAAGCCGCCGGCGTTCCGCGCGACGGCGCTGACGTAGTAGTCGCCGGGCATCAGACCCCAGACTCGATACTGTCCCTTGTCGTCGGTCTGTCCTGCGCCCGCCGGCATCAACCGCCGCTCGCCTTGCAGGTACTGGTAGCGCATCACGCGGACCATGACGCCGGGCATGGCATCGCCGTCTTCATCGAGCACGCGGCCGGCAATCGCGCTGCCGCGCGGCAGCCGGAAGTCCACGCCTTTCAATTGCTGCCCGTCGCCAAGCTGCAGCGGCGTCCCGGCTTGCAGCGGACGACGCTGACCGTACGAGAGCGACACGAACCCGGATTTCGAGACGGTCAGCGTGTAGCGACCGGCGGGCAGCTCGGTGATATCGAAGACTCCCTGATCGTCGGTGAGCACACCGCGCCCTCCCGGCAGCTCCGCGGCATTGACGAACACGCGCGCACGTTTGACCGGCCGTCCGTTGTCGGAGGCGAGGACACGGCCGGCGATCCGGCCGGTCGGCGGCGGAGGCGTCGTCGCGTCCTTGTTCTGTTGCGCGGATGTGTCGCGCGCGGGCTGCTGCGAGCCGCCGAGCGATCCGGGCTGCGGCTGCTGAGCCGATACCGCGATGCCGATCGCAGTCAACAAAGCGGCCGAAAGAAATAAACGGCGCATATTCGTTTTATTAGACATGAAGTCGCGCGGCCAGGTTGACTGTCACGATTTTTTCACGTCGGCCCTGAAAGGGCCGCCAACACACGTCACGGTCGTACCATCAATCCCACCCAGCCGTCTTCCTCTTGTTCCCAAACGATCGCGGCAGGCGCGAGCGCCTCGACGACATCGTCGCGCTCGTGTGCGAGCAGGCCGCTCACGATCAGCGTTCCTCCGCGGCGAACGGCGCCCAGCAGAGCACCCGCGGACCGGATCAATAACGCGCCCGTCAGATTCGCAGTGACGACGTCCGCCTGCGGCAGTTCAGCGACCGCGACGTCCGCGACCTCGAAGTCGACGTGGCGGACGTCAAGGTTGAGCTCGAGGTTTTCGCGGGCCGACTGAATCGCATCAGGATCGAGATCGATCCCGAGCGCTCCCCGAGCCCCGAGTCGATCGGCGGCGATGGCCAGCACGCCGGAACCGGTGCCGACGTCGAGGACGAACGCGTCCGTCAGATCGAGCTCTTGAAGCGCGGCCAGGCAGAGGCGCGTGGTCGCGTGATGACCGGTGCCGAAGCCCATGGAGGGAGCGATCGTGATCGTGACGGGATTTGGGATTAGGGATTCGGGATTCGCTCGGGATTCGGGATTCGG
>DAIUKO010000032.1:28080-35725 GCA_036848175.1 Vicinamibacterales bacterium
ATTGGGAACGATCCTGATCCGGCCGACGGTCACGGGATGCAAACCCTCCTGCGAGCGCCGCGCCCAGTCGTCGTCGGACACCTCGACGGCGGTTGCCGGCGCTGTCGCCGCGAGTGCCATGACGGCGGCGTCGCGCGCGGCGGTGGTCGGAAAAAAGATGCGAAGGGAAGCGCCGCATTCTTCAACCGCGATCGGTCCGAAGTCGTCGGCGAGCGCGAGAATCAGATCCGGAGCTGCAGACTGAACGTCGACAGCCGGGTAGGTCTTCACCAACTACCCGAACATGTCCTTCACACGATCGAACAGATTGCGTTCGTCCTGTTCTTCGTCGCGCGGTCTCGGCTCGAATTTCTCTTTCGGCAGCACCTTCGACAACTGCTCCAGCAGCGCGCGCTGCTCTTTCGAGAGCTTCTTCGGCGTCTGAACCTGGATGGTTGCGAAGAGATCGCCGCGTCCGCGTCCGTTGACGTCAGGCATCCCTTTGCCGCGCAGCCGCAACGTCGTTCCGGTTGGCGTGCCTTCCGCGATCTTGACCACGTCCGACCCATCGAGCGTCGGAACCTGGATTTCGCCGCCGAGCGCGACCGTCGTGAAGTTGACCGGGATCTCGCAGAACAGATTGTTGCCGTCGCGGCGGAAGAACTCGTGCTCGTGGACGTGAACGACGACGTAGAGATGACCGGTGGGACCGCCCGCGGCACCCGATTCGCCTTCGCCCTGGAGCCGCAGCTGCTGTCCCGTCGCGATGCCTGGAGGAATCTTGACGGTGAGCTTGCGCTCCTTCGTCACGCGCCCCGCGCCGCGGCATGTCTTGCACGGGTTGGTGATGATTCGTCCCGCGCCGTGGCACTGCGGACACGTTCGCGCGACCGTGAAGAACCCTTGTTGAAAGCGAACCTGACCCTGACCGCGGCACTGCGGGCACTGTGTCGGCGACGAACCTTGCGCCGCGCCCGATCCGTGGCACGTCTCGCACGTCTCCTGCCGCGGGATCTGGATCGTTGTCTCGGCGCCGCGCGCCGATTCCTCGAAGGTGATCTCCAGGTCGTAGCGCAGATCGGCGCCGCGCTGCGGTCCGCCGCGGCGGCGGCCGCCGCCGAACAGATCGCCGAACCCGAAGATGTCGCCGAGACCGCCGAGGATGTCCTCGAATCCGGAGAAGACCGTCGGATCGAATCCGCCGCCGGCGGCCGAGGCGCTGACGCCGGCGTGGCCGAAGCGGTCGTACAGGCTGCGCTTCTCGCTGTCGGCGAGGATCGCGTACGCCTCTGCGGCCTCTTTGAACTTTTCTTCGGCGACCTGGTTTCCCGGATTGCGATCCGGGTGGAACTTCATCGCGAGCTTGCGATACGCGCTCTTGATTTCGACGTCCGTCGCCGATCGGGTGATCCCGAGAATCTCGTAATAATCGCGCTTGCTCACGCCTTCGCCACCTTCACCATCGCCGGCCGCAGCAGCCGATCGCCAATCATGTAGCCCCTCTGCAACTCGCTCATCACCTCGCCGTCGCGGTGCGCGTCGCTTTCCTCGTGGACGACCGCCTGGTGCAGATTCGGATCGAAGTCGGCGCCGACCGCCTCAATTGGCCGCACGCCATATTTGCGCAGGAGATCGTTCAACTTCGCGTGAATCAGCTCCACGCCTTTGCGGTACGACGCGCCGCCGTCATCGGCATCGGCCGTCAGGGCGCGATCGAAGTCGTCGACGATGCGAAGCAGTTCGAGCAACAACGCCGTCACCGCCTGTTCGCCCTGTTCGCGGCGCTCGCGCTCGATGCGCTTGCGATAGTTGTCGAATTCGGCGCTCTTGCGCAGCCAGCGGTCGTAGTAGTCATCGCGCTCGCGCTGCAACTCCTCGAGCGAGGGCGCAGGCGGTGCGTCGGCGGCCTCGGCCGCGTCGGTCATCGGTTCATCAGCCATAGGGAGCCCTAGGGGTGCGTGTGTTCGATACGTAAAGCGGGCCGTTCCGTTGGAACGGCCCGAAGATCGCGGGTCACAACCTGACGTGGTCCCTTCACCTTCTGTTGATCCCCCCGCTAGTTCGGATCGCGAAGCACGCGCGACACCGCCTGCGCGACGCCGTCCACGACCGCGATGGCGCGCGGATAGCGCATGCGGGTCGGTCCGATGATGCCGACCGTCCCGATGCCGGAGCCATCGTCATAAGTCGAGACGACAAGGCTGAACGGGCGGAGATTCGGCTCGAGGTGCTCGGCGCCGATGACGACAGTGAGTCCGGGGCCATCGATGTACTCGTTCAGCAGGCGGACGAGCTTCTGCTTCTCTTCGATCATCTCGAGCAGGACCTGCAGCGTCTGCATCGTCAGTCCGCTGTCGTCGTCGAGGAGCGCCGAGGTGCCTTCGACGTAAATCGTCTGATCCGTCGGCAGATCGGTGAACGTCGAAGTGGCGAGCCGCATCGCTCTCGCGCGCAGCGCATCGTAGAGCTCGCGCGCCTCGTTCAGTCGTTCGAGCACGGCCTCCCGCGCCCGGTGCAGCGGCAGGCCCGCGAACTCCGCATTCAAGTAGTTGGCCGCTTCGCGAAGATCGTCGGCGCTCAGCTGTTCCTCGATGTCGATCACTTTCTGAATCACGTGTCCGCCGCGCGCGACGATGACGACGAGGACCCTCGTATTGCTGAGTGGGATGAACTCGACGCGATCGAAGACCGCCACCTCGTGCGCCGGCCGCACCGCGAACCCGATGCTGCGCGACGCCTGCGACAGCACGTGCGAGACCTGAGGCAGCAGCGAATCGATCAGGCAGTCGGGCGAATCCCGGCGAAGTCGTGCCTCGACCGCGGTCCCCGTCCGATAACGGCGCTTCGATTCGAGGAGCAAATCGACGTAAAAGCGGTAACCGCGATCGGTCGGGATCCGGCCCGCCGAGGTGTGAGGCTGCTGGACGTATCCATCTTCCTCGAGGCGCGCGAGGATGTTCCGCACTGTCGCCGACGACACGCCGAGACCCGCGGCGGTCACCAGAAGCGACGACGCGACAGGTTCGCCGGTCGCAATGTATTCACGGACGAGCGCCGCCAGCACGCGCTTGGATCGGTCAGGGGCTTCCATTAGCACTCGCTACCATGAGACTGCTAACCATTATACAAGGACGATTTATGTATCGAACGGATCGGCCGAGACTTCACCCGAGAGCAGCAGCGAGACGGCTTCGAGCAGCCCGTTAATCGTGCAGGGCTTCTCGAGATAGGCCTCGCCATCCCACAGCACTTCCTTGTTCTTGAAGAGCGAATCGGCGAAACCCGTCAGGTAGAGCACCTTGAGATCGGGCTCCTGCTGCCGGAGCTTCGACGCGAGCTCATCGCCTTCCATCCGCGGCATTTTCATGTCGGTGACGAGGAGGTCGGGCATGCCCTTTTGCGTGCAGAGCTCGATCGCCTGGTCGCCGCTCGTCGCCGTCATGAGGAGCTGGTAGCCGGCCGTTTCGAGGACACGTTCGACGAACTCAACCACGACCGGCTCGTCGTCGACGATGAGGATGCGTGGGTGCGCGTGAGGCTGCCGTCGGGCAGACATGAACGGCTCAACCATAACAAGGATTTTAGATCCCGGCGCGCTCGGCCAGATCTTTTGCTGCACGTCGCGCCTGGACGGCGACGTCGCTGCGATCCACGCGAATCGGCGCGAATTCGTGCACGAGAAGCTCGCCGTCGACGATCGTCGTTCGTACGTCGCTCCCTCTTGCCGCATACACGAGCGTCGAGTAGGGATCCGGACCCGGGGCGAGGTGTGGGCGATCGCGATCGACGACGATGACATCGGCCTTCTTGCCGACCTCGATCGATCCGATGTCGCCATCGAGACCGAGCGTCCGTGCGCCGGCGCGGGTCGCCATCCACAGGACGTCGCGGGCCGGCAGGACCCCCGGCTCTTTGCGCATCGCCTGCAGCGCACCGGCGAGCCGCATCTCTTCGAACATGTCGAGCCGGTTGTTGCACGCAGCGCCGTCGGCGCCGAGCGACACGGTGACACCGCGCGCGCGCATTTCGGGCACGGGCGCGACACCGGATCCGAGCTTCAGGTTCGAGCCGGGGCAGTGCATGACCTTGACGTCGTGGTCGGCGAGCAGTTGCTGATCGCGATCGTCGACCCACACGCAGTGCGCCGCGCATAGATGCGGCGACGCCAGATGCAGGCTGGCGAGATACTCGAGGTTCGACAGTCCGCCGGAAATCTGCTTGACGATCGCGATCTCGTCGCGTGACTCGGAGGCATGGGTGTGCACCAGCGCATGATGCTCGCGGGCAAGATGCGCCACCGCTTCCAGGAGCTCGCGCGAGCACGAGACGGCGAATCGCGGTGCGAACGCGGCGCGAAGCCGGCCGTCGGCCGCGCCGTCCCATTGGCGGCGAATCGCGAGGCTCTCGTCGAGCGACGCCTGCGTCTCCTCCTGCAAGCGCTTCGGGACCTGCGCATCGAAGTCCATCATGCACTTGCCGATCGTCGCGCGCAGACCGCTTTCGGCGACGGTTTCGAACACGACCTCGGTATCGTGCACCGTCTCCATCGTCAGCACCGCCGTGGTCCCGCCGGCCAGCAGCTCCGTTGTCGCCAGCCGCGCCGCGGCGCGCAGCGTGTCGGGGGTGTGCGCCGCTTCCATCGGCCACACACGCGTGCGGAGCCAGTCCATCAGCTTGAGATCGTCCGCGTATCCGCGAAACAGCGTCTGGCAGAGATGAACGTGCGTCTGGATGAGGCCGGGCAGGACGTAGCCGCCGCGGGCATCGATGACGACGTCATGACGGTCGGGGATATTCGATCCGATTGCGGCGATGCGCCCGTCCTTGATCGACACGTCGCCGTCGACGATGTCGAAGCGGTCGTTCATGGTGATGACGATCCCGCCGCGCAGCAGGATGGAAGACACGGAGGGGCCGACCTATGTGTCGGCCCCGGGGCGGACACGTGGGTCCGCCCCTACTCCCTCGAGTTGTTTCGAGAGTTGCGGCGGCGTCCACTTCATCTCGGCGGGATGCGCCTTGCCGTGCTTCACGGCGATCAGCTCTGCGAGGATGCTGACGGCGATTTCCTGCGGCGTGACAGCGCCGATATCGAGACCGATCGGCGCGTGGACGCGCTTGAGGTATTCCGCCGGCATCTGCGCCTCGCTCAGGGCATCGTAGATGCGCGCGACCTTGGCTCGGCTGCCGATGAGCCCCAGGTAGCGGAGCTCCCGCGGCGCCAGCGCGCGCAGCGCTTCGAGGTCATTCGTGTGGCCGCGTGTGACGATGACGGTGTAGGCGTGAGCGGGCAGGTTCGCGCGACCGATCCACGACGGGATGTCATCGACCACGATCTCGACCGCGGACGGGAACCGCTCGGCGTTCGCGAATTTCTCGCGGTCGTCGACGACGTGCACGCGAAAGCCGACGTCGCTGGCGAGCCGCGCGAGATGAAATCCGACGTGGCCGGCGCCGACGATGTAGAGCTCGGGTGACGGCTCGATCGGTTCGATGTAGACGTCCATCTGCCCGCCGCAAATCAGTCCGGTTTCCTGCGCGAAGTCGTCCGACAGCTCGTAGTGGAGCAGCTGCGGCTTGCGGCTCGTGATCGCCTCGCGCGCCTTCCAGAACGCATCGTTTTCGTAGCAGCCGCCGCCGATCGTGCCGACGATCCGGCCGTCGGCGAAGACGAGCATCTTGGCGCCGACGCGCTGCGGCGTCGATCCGGTCGTCGAAACGATCGTCACCAGCGCCGCCGGCTCGCCGCGGTCGAGCGCATCGGCGACGGCGGCAAAGACCTCTCGGTTCATGTGGATTGATTATATGGGCGATCAGAAATGATGGAGCTCGCACGGCTGCGTCGGTTCCGTGCCGGCGATGAACGCCTCGTTGAACCGCTTGGGGCAGGCCGGTGTCGCCAGCTTCCCGGTCTCGGGATCGATTTCGACGAAGGTAACGCCCTCCGGCGGCTCGAAGCTCTGGTCGGCGTGGCCGGCGAGCGCCGCCTTCATGAACTGCGTCCAGATCGGCAGCGCCGCCTGGGAACCGCTGAGGCCGACCGGCTGATTGTCGTCGAACCCGACCCAGACCACCGTGAGCAGCTCCGGCGTGAAGCCGGCGAACCACGCGTCGCGAAGATCGTTGGTGGTGCCGGTCTTGCCGGCGGCATCGAGCGTGAACCCCGCGCTGCGCGCGCCGGCGGCGGTGCCTTCGTTCAGCACGCTGCGCATCATGTTCGTGACAAGGAACGTCGTCTCGGGCCGCGCGACCATGCGTCCCTCGCTCGACGTTTTCTTCGTCACCTCCTTGCCGCCGCTCGTGATCCGGCCGATGTGCCGCAGCGGACGAACGACGCCGAAATTCGGGAAAAGTGTGTAGGCGGTGGCGATTTCGTACGGCGTCGCTTCGAACACGCCGAGCGCGATCGACGGATACGCCTTGGGCGGACTGCCGACGCCGAGCTTCTTCCACAGCGCGGCGACGTGATCGTATCCCGCCTGCTCCGCGACGTGAATCGTGGCCAGGTTCCGCGAGTGGGCGAGCGCCCGACGGAACGTGATCGGGCCGTCGTACTGATCCTGGTAGTTCGCCGGCGTCCACACCTGATCGTCGAACTCGAAGGTCTCCGGCTCGTCGTCGACGATCGTCGCCGGCGTGATGTCGGTGCGGCCCTCCGCGCGCGCCTGCTCGAATGCGGTCAGGTAGACGAACGGCTTGAACACCGATCCCGGCTGGCGGCGGGAGACGATCGCGCGGTTGTACTGCGACTGGTTGTAGGAGCGGCCGCCGACGAAGGCGAGTATGTCGCCGGTGCGCGGGTCGACCGCGATCAGCGCCGCTTCGGCCTTGCCGCGGCGCTTGCGCCGCGCCAGCAATTCGTCGACGCGCGTGAGGCCGTCGCGGACCGCGTCCTGAGCGACCCGCTGCAGATGCAGATCCAGCGTCGTGAAGACCTCGACCGATTCGTTCGTCTTCGTCGTCAGTCCCGGATACTGCTCGTCGAGCGTCTGGCCGACGTAGTCGACGAAGTACGGCGCCTCGGCTTCGAGGGCGCGCTGCACGACGACCAGCGGTTCATGTGCGGCGCGCTCGGCGACATCGTTGGTGATGTAGCCGGCATCGACCATCGCGTCGATCACGACATTGCGCCGTTCCTTGCACCGCACCGGGTTGGTGAACGGCGACAACGCCCCCGGCGCCTGAATGACGCCGGCGATCGTCGCCGCTTCGGCGAGCGTCACGTTGCTGATGTCCTTGCCGAAGAACAGGCGTGCCGCCTCCGGGACGCCGGCAATCGCAAACGATCCGCGCTGGCCGAGCGGGATGTCATTCAGATACAGCTCGAGAATCTCCGGCTTCGATGCGCGGCTGGTGAGCACGAGCGACACCCAGATTTCCACGAGCTTGCGCTGGATCGATCGCGCGCGCGCCTGCTGCAGCGTGATGCCGCGGAGCTTCGGCAGAAACACATTGCGGACGAGTTGCTGCGTGATGGTGCTGCCGCCGGCGAGATACGAACGTCGGCCGGTCAGATACGAGAACATCGCGCCGAGCATGCCGATCGGATCGACGCCGGGATGCTCGTAGTAGCGGCGATCCTCGATGGCGAGGACGGCCTGCACCATGCGTTCCGGAATCGCGGCCAGCGCCACCGGCCGCCGCTTCTCGCGCTCGCCGTTGATGA
>DAIUKO010000033.1:0-8022 GCA_036848175.1 Vicinamibacterales bacterium
TTCGACTTCAACCAGAACCTGACGTCGAACTGCGCCGGCATCACCAGCGGCTGCACCGTGCTGGCGAACACCGGGTTCGACCTCGCCAGCTTCCTCCTCGGCTACGCGAGCAACGCGAGCCGCACGCTGTTCGATCCGGGCACCTACACCGAACTGCGGCCCGAGTACGCGCTGTACTTCCAGGACGACATTCGCGTGACCGATCGGTTGACGGTGAACGCGGGCGTGCGGTGGGACCTCTACGTGCCGTGGGTCGAGGAGAACAACAAGCAGTCGAACTTCGACGTCTCGACCGGCCGGTTCGTCGTCGCGTCGGATGACGCGGTGATCAACGGCGTGAACGTCGGCCGCTACCTGCAGACGTATACGCGACGGGATTTCGGACCGCGGCTCGGATTTGCCTACGACCTGACCGGCAACGGCCGGACGGTCGTCCGCGGCGGCTACGGTCTGTTCTGGAACTTCACGCCCGGCGGCACGTCGTCGTCGAAGGCGCAGAACCAGCCGTTCCTGCAGGCGCAGGCGCAGACGACGAGCCTCGGGACGAACATCATCCTGTCGAACGGATTGCCGGCGCCTCCCGGCGTGCATCCGGAGCTCGCGCCGGCGGGCTCGACGCGGTCGGCATTCCTCACCGACTTCCGCGACGCGCACGCCCACAACTTCAACGTCAACGTGCAGCGGCAGTTCGGCGCCAACTACATGGCCGAGGCGGCGTACTCCGGATCGCGGACGCGCGACGCGGCGCTCAAGACCGACCTGAATCAGGCGCCGCCCCGCGTCGGCGTGAACGATCCGAACGTGAACCGGCCGTTCGCGGCAACGTCGCCGGGGCTGCGCACGGTCGGTGCGCTGTCGAGCAGCGGCTACATGGAGTACAACGGGCTGCTCGTCAAGTTCCAGCGCCGCTCGGCGAACCACTTCTCGTTCCTCAACTCGTACACGTTCGGGCGCGCGATCGATCTCAACTCGGACAACGACGGCACGGTCACGCTGACCAACATCTTCGATCCGGCCTACAACCGCGGCCCGGCCGACTACGACGTGACGCACACGTTCAGCTCGAACTGGATCTACGAGCTGCCGTGGGCGGCGCAGAAGGTGTATGGCGGCTGGCAGGTGAGCGGCATCCTCTATCTCCGCTCGGGCCTGCCGCTTCAGATCACGCAGTCGCAGAGCATGCTCTCCACCGGCATCACCAACAACCGGCCGAACACGATCTGCGATCCGGTGCTCGACAACCCGACGATCGACCGCTGGTTCAACACCTCGTGCTTCCAGCAGGTCGCCGACACGACCGGCTCGTTCGGCAACACGGCGCGCAACTCGGTGCGCGGCCCCGGCGACTTCAACATCGACATGTCGGTGATCAAGAACACGAAGATCGACCGCCTCGACACCGAAGTGCGGCTCGAGTTCTTCAACGTCCTCAACCACCCGCAGTTCGGACAGCCCAACGGCCAGCTCGGGAACTCCGCGTTCGGCACGATTTCGGCGATGCTCGCCAGCCCGTCGTGCGCACTGTGCGGCACGACCGAGCGTCAGGTGCAGCTGGCGGTGAAAGTGAAGTTCTGACGCGAGGTAACTGAGGAACACGGAGGAAACGGATTCACAAACGGAGCAACGGAGCCAACGGAGGACGAACGGAGGGTTCCCTTCTTCGACGCGCCGAAACGAAATAGGAACGCCGATCGGTCCGACGGCGTCGGCCTGCGAAGCAGGCCGACACGACGGTCGAATCGGCCACGAACGCGAATCGCGCTGAAACCCTGGCGATTCGTGTTCGTGGACGATTCGACCATCGTGCGCCGCATTGCGGCGCGCCGTTGGACCGAGGCGCTCCGTTACCTCCGTTCCTCTGTGGTTTGCATTTGATCGGCGTTTCGGCGCAGCACTCGACGCCCCCGCACCCGCCTGTGTTACCGTTACCCCCGAATTCGTAACCGCCGTTCACTTCTCAGTCCGCCGTGGGGCGGACCAGGAGGTTCGCCATGAAACGTTCGGGGACCATCCTTCGATTCCTCGCTGTCTCGGCGTCACTCGTCCTGTGCGCAGCGGTCCTGCGCGCCGACGACCCGAAACCCAAGCGGATCAACCGCGCGATCGAGCTGCTCGATGCGGGCCAGCCGATCTACTACACGGGATCGCACGAGGGCACCGACGGCAACTTCGAGCAGGGCGTCAAGGACGCGCAGACCTACGCCGACTACATCAGCTACGACATGGAGCACGCGCCGTTCGACGTCAAAGGTCTGTCCGATTACATGAAGGGGCTCGTCAAAGGCGGACCGACCAAGAGCGGTCACAAGACGCCGGCGGTCATCGTCAACGTGCCGGTCAATGGCACCGACGAAGCGACCGTGCGCGCCAACGCGTGGATGTTCCAGCAGGTGCTCGCGACCGGCGTGCACGGCATCCTCCTCTGCCATGCCGACACACCCGGCGCGGCCCGCGCGTTCATCGAAGCGGTGCGCTTTCCGGCGTACGGCGGACGCCGCGGCGTCCACGGCAACCCGACCGCGGCGCGCATCTGGGGCATCACCGCCGATGAGTACGCCGAGAAGGCCGACGCGTGGCCGATCAATCCGAAGGGGGAGTTGCTGCTCGGCCTGAAGCTCGAAGACAAGTACGCGCTCGAAAACGCCGACGCCAATACCAAGGTGCCGGGTGTGGCGTTCGCCGAGTGGGGACCGGGTGACATGGCCTTTTCGCTCGGCGTGAAGAGCGGCCCGGGCGCGCAGAATTCGGTGCTGATGCAACAGGCGCGCGCGAAGGTCTTCGCCGCGACCAAGGCGGCAAAGATCTTCTTCCTCAACTCGATGAACGCCGACAACGTCGTCGACATGATCAAGGAAGGTGTGATGATCGGCCCGGCCAGTCCGCAGGCGGCCGAGATCGGCCGCAAGTTCACCAAACGGACGATGCCCTGGTAAGGCACAAAGGACACAAAGGACACAAAGGGCACAAAGAATCTCGTGCCCTCAGTGTCCTCTGTATCCCAGTACGTAACTGCTGCGAGCCAGGCCGAAGCTTGCGGCGAACGTCAGCAGCCCGCACGCCACCATCACCAATGCCGGCGCCGTCGTGAGCCCCGTGCTCCTGATGAGCGTGGTCGCCACGAGCGGCGCCGTTCCGCTGAACACCGTGAACGCGAGATTGAATCCGAGCGCGACGCCGCTGAAGCGGACGCGCGTCGGGAAGAGATCCGTCAGCAGGACCGCGAACGTTCCGTTCACGAGGCTCGCACACAACGCCGCGAGCACCATCAGCACGGTCGGATCGAGACTGCGCGCGGCTAACGCGCGGTACCAGGGAAAGGCGAGGACTACGAGCGCGAGTGCGCCCGCGCGCAGCAGCACGTGCGGATCGATCCGGCTGGCGAGGCGTCCGACGGCGACAATCGCGAGCGCGTGGACGATGACGCCGACGGTCTGCGCGACGATCGCCTGCCTCGCGTCGTAACCGAGGACGCCGGATGCGTAGGCGGCCATGTGCGCGAAGAACAGGCCGTTGAATCCGGCGGTCGCCGCCAGACCGGCGACGCCCAGCATGACCGGCCCGAAGTGCGTGGCCAGGACTTCGCGGAACGGCTGCTTCGACGCGAGCTGTTTCATGCGCGCGAACTCCGGCGACTCCTCGAGCGAGCGCCGCAGCGCGAAGCTCAGAAGTCCGCCGAGCGCACCGACAATGAAGGCGATGCGCCACCCGAGCCACGGCACGAGCGCCGGCGGCAGCCACGTACGGACCGCGAAGCTGACGCCGGTCGCGGCCGCCACGCCGAGCGTGACGCACGAGAACACCACGCCGCACACGAACGGCGCATGCCGCGGCGCCGTCTCGACGACGTAGGTCAACGCGCCCGGCAGCTCGCCGCCGAGACAGAATCCCTGAATGAGCCGCAGCGTGACCATCAGTGCGCTGGCGGCGGCGCCCCATGCCGCGTACGACGGCACCAGCGCCATGCCGAGCGTCGCGCCCGACATCACGAAGATCGACACGAGGAACACGCGGCGGCGCCCGTATCGATCGCCGAAGTGGCTGAGCACGATGCCGCCGATCGGCCGCGCCAGATAACCGGCGGCGAACGCGCCGAACGACGCCATCAGCGAAACCAGCGGCGAGCGATTCGGGAAGATGGCGTCGGCGATGTCTTTGGCGAAGACGCCGAAGATGACGAAGTCGTAGAACTCGAGCGTGCCGCCGAGGCTCGCGAGCAGCACGATGCGCCATCCGGCGGCGCTGATGCGTCGATCGTCGCGATCGATTCGAGTCTCGGCGATCGTCTGACCGCCGGGCGCTGAGCTCACCGCGACATTATATGGGGCCAGTTGACGACGACCGTGAACGGCGCCGATCGATCGTCGTCGACCGGCGTCATGAACAGAAAGCGTTTGCCGTCGCGGCTCACGTCGTAGTGGTTTCTCGCCTCGCCCCAGTGCGGCGGCATGCCGGAGTCGAACACCGGCGTCGTCGCGCCCGGCTCGAACGCGGCGCCGGCTTTGATCGCGACCGCCATCAGCCGTCGATCGTCGGCGATGTAGAACAGCTCCCGGCCGTCGGCGCGCCATCGCGCGTCGCCGCCGCCACCCGTCGAGATCTGCCACTTGGCGCCCGAGGGCGGAAACGGCTGCACGTAGACTTCGTCGCGCCCCGAGTCGTCCGCCGTGTACGCGAACCAACGTCCGTCGGGAGAAATGGAGGCCTGCTCCTCGTTGAACGCCGTACGCAGCAGCGGAACCGGTGTCCGATCTCCGGTCATCGGGAGCATCCACAGATCGGTCTTCGTCGCAGGCTCGAATGTCGCATACACGAGAACGCGTCCGTCCGGTGACCACGATTGCGCGTGTTTCGACAGCGCCGATTCGAGCAGCAATTCTTCGCTCGCGTCGCCGCTCACGCGCTTCTGATACAGATCCAGCGGACCGCGCCTGTTCGACGAGAACACAATGCGGTCGCCGCTCGGGGACCATACCGGGTCGAAGTCGGCGCCGGGATCGAACGTGAATCGCGCCGCGCGGCCGCTCGATGCGTCCAGAATCCAGATGTCCGAGGTCACGCGCGCGAGGTTGAACCCGAATAGCGGCGACGGCCGCGGGTCGAACACATCGATGGCGATCCGTGTCTGGTCGGGCGACAGCGTCGGCTCGGAGTACTCCGCGGGCGTGTTGACGAACGCTGAACGACGGTCCGCTCGATCGCGCCAGACGAGCTCGGTGGCGGCGGTGCGCAAGCTGCGATACATCAGGACGTTGGTCGAGACGGCGAAGTCCGTCATGTGATCCTGCCCGACTGCCTGCCGCACTTGGTCGGCGATCGGGACGGGATCGCCCGTGAGCTCCAGCCGTGTGGTGTCGAACCGCTGCGCGATCAGCCGTCGATCGCGTGCGAACAGCATGTAGCCGTCGCGCGTGTAGGTCGCATTCGACGCGAGCGGCATGATCTCTTTACGCTCGTACGAGCCGAGTGCGCTCGCGAAGAGGTGGTGATGCTCGACGTCTGCACTGTCGGCGAGATAGAGAAAATGTCTGCCATCGGGCAGGAAATGCGGCCAGACATGACCTCGTTCAGCCGGGTGATCGACGGTGGTCACCGGCGCGGCCGTTCCTCCGGAAGCAAGGACCTTGGATAATCCGCTTTCGCGGCTCGGCGAAAAGATGATGATGCCTTCAGCGTTCCACGCGCCGCCGCGTCCATCCGGCGCGTCGCACAGAATTCGCGGCGTCCCGCCCGACACGCTGATTCGCTGAAGGCTGCCGCGCGCGAAGAATCCGATCGACTGTCCGTCGGGCGCCCAGAATGGGAACGCGGCGCCCTCTGTGCCCGGCAAGGTCTGTGGTGTCAACGACCGCAGCGGGCGAACGTACAGCCGCGACGGCCCATCGCGCGTCGATGCGGTGAACGCAAGCAGACGTCCATCGGGCGACAGCGTCACGGTCCCGAATGTCGTGCCGTCCGGCGGCTGGATCGAGAAGCGTACTTCGGCGGCTCCGGGCGCTGCCGCCGAGAATGACTTGACGGCGAGCGTGGCTGTTGATGCCAGCGCCGCGATCAGAAGGACAGCCGCGACCGACCAGGCAATTCGCTCGCGGCCGTTGCCGGATACGGTGGCGTCGTTCGAAGTCTTTTCCGCAACATGGTTCCGCCGCTTCTGCCACCACTCGTCGATCTCGTTTCGGTAGGCATAGACGGAATCGCGCCGATCGTGGAGGTGACGATGGACCGGCAGGCCTTCTCGTTTTTCCCAGCGCCGAACCGTGGTGACGTCTCGCTTCAGATAGGCGCCGATCTCCTTCCAGGAATCGAGACGCCCGTTCCCGGACGAATCCTCCGAGTGGACCGAGGCCTCGGGCACATCGCTCACGGCAGTCTCTCCGCGTGGTGAGGGGAATGCCGCAGTCTAGCGCCACGATGCCGCCGCAGCAATAGCGGGTATCAGCGCGCATCGTCCGCATGCGCGCTGTTGCCCGTTGTGGATCCGCCGCGCCGTCATCATCGTGCTGCCTCCACATTGGAGGCCGTATGAGAGCTCGCTTCGCTATCGCCATGCTCATCGCCGTCTTCGCCGCCTGCTTCCTGTCCTCGCAGGAGGCGGCGACGCAGGCAGCGTCCTGTTTTGTCACGACGTTCCAGGGCCCTGTGCAGGGAGTGGATCTGGGAGGGTCGTGCGGCTTTCTCGGTATTCCGTTCGCGGCGCCGCCGGTCGGCAACCTGCGATGGAAGCCGCCGCAGCCAGCCGCGCCCTGGGCGCCAGCGACGTTGACCGCGACCGCCGCCGCAACTCCGTGTGCGCAAGTGACCCCGCCCGCGAGCACGTCCACGGCGGGTACCGAGAATTGCCTCAGGGTCAACATCTGGACACCCGATCCTGTCCCGGTCAGTCCAGTGCCGGTGATCGTGTGGATTCACACCGGCGCGTTCCAGGCAGCGTCCGCGAGCATCCCCGACAGCAATCCGCAAAAACTGGTCGAGCGGACCGGGGCCATCGTCGTCGCGGCGAACTATCGCCACGGACCGTTCGGTTTCCTCGCGCATCCGGCGCTGACCGCCGAGATTCCCGGGTATCCCTCCTCGGGCAACTACGGTCTGCTCGATCAACGCGCGGCGCTTCTGTGGGTGCGCGATCACATCGCGGCGTTCGGCGGCGATCCGCACAACGTCACGATTGGCGGACAGTCCGCGGGTGGGCACAGCGTGAGCTTCCATCTCGTGTCACCGGGAAGCGCCGGCTTCTTCCATCGCGCGATCATGCAGAGTGGGTTTGCCTCGGCGAAGCTGCCGACGCTCTCCGCCGCGGAGTCAACGGGCAGCGGATTTGCCGCCAGGGTGGGATGCACGGACCCGGCGCAAGTGCTGACGTGCATGCGCTCCAAGACGACGGCGCAAGTGCTGCTGGCGTTCGGCAACGGCCAGCAGGAATTCGTCGAACACGGACGAGTCGCCTGGGGACCGGTCGTCGATGGTCTCGAAGTCCCCGATCAACCTCGCGTGTTGTACGAGCACGGGCGATTCAGTCGCGTGCCGGTCATCCTGGGGACGACGAGAGATGAGGGATGGATTTATGCGGATCGCAGCTTTCCCGCCGGCCTGACCACTGACCAGTACGAGGCGGCCGTCGAGACCGAATTTGGCGGTGACGCGCCGGCGATTCTAGCGCAGTACCCCGCGGCGAGCTTTCCGTCGCCCAAGCTTGCACTCTCGCAACTGGCCGGCGACTTCGAAGCGGTCTGCGAAGCGCGCAGGGTCGCACGCGCGATTGCGCGAACGCGAACGCCCGTCTACCTGTATTCGTTCGCACGTGAAGCTCCCGCGGTCGTCCAGGTCCCGGCGGGCACGCCGAATCAGGTCATCCACGGGCTCGATCGAAATTTCGTCTTCGGTAACAACTTTGGTCCTCCGTCGAACTATGTCCTGAATGCCGACGACCTGTCGCTCTTCGGTTCGATCGCCGATTACTGGACGAACTTTGCCGCCACGGGAAGCCCGAATCGCAGCCGTCATGATCGGCGAGAGCTTGGCCGCGAT
>DAIUKO010000033.1:8122-21409 GCA_036848175.1 Vicinamibacterales bacterium
CGATGATGATGACGACGACAACGACGTCGCCGTCCAGTGGCCTGCGTTCAAAGGGTCGCACGGCAAGGGTGCAGGCTCCGAGAAGCACCTTGTGCTGGACGTGCCGATTCGCACAGGCGAGCGCCTGAGCGAGCAACAGTGCGACTTCTGGGAACCGTTCTTTCTGGGTTCGGCGGCGGGAGCCGTGCCGGCAGCGAGTGCCGCCGCGGCCACCGATGACCTGTGCGGCGCCACGATCGTCGAGAACCTGAAGCTGGATCACGATCTCGTCTGCGCCGGCAACGGGCTGATCGTCGGCGCCGATGGAATCAAGATCGATCTACGTGGCCACAGCATTACGGGATCGGGCGGCGGTGTTGGTATCAGCGTGGCCGGCAGAACCAACGTCTCGATCTCGGGCGGAACGGTGCGGAACTTCGAGGCCGGCGTGCGTCTCGCGGAGTCGACTGATATCGAGATCAAACACGTCGAGTTTGCCGAGAACGTCGACGGCGTCGACAGTCAGCTCGGCAGCCGGGGAATCACCGTGAAGGAGAACCTGTTCCAGAACAACCGGTCGCGGGGCATCATGATCAGATTCGCGATCGAAAACGTCGTGGAGGAGAATACGTTCGTTGGCAACCGCGTCGGCATTCTCCTGTTCGCGGCAGTCGACGCCAAGGTCAAAGAGAATCTCTTCTCAACGAGTGGCCTGGCCGGCATCCGCATCAACGTCTTCGCCACCGGCAATCTCATCGAGGAGAATACGGTCGTCTCGAATCCGGCCGGCATCGAATTCCTCGTCACGCCGACCGGATCGTCGATCGGCAATGCCCTGGTCGAAAACCGGATCGCGATGAACACCTGCGGGCTCAAAGGCCCAACCGATGGCAATACGTTGGAGGAGAACTCGTTCGAGAGCAACGGCGCCGACCGGTGCCCCTGAAAGTCGTGGCATCAAGCGGCGCACGTTGCGCGGGGCGGCCGCTCTCATGGCGGCCGTCGCGCTCTCCGTCGATGCGTTTGGTGGACACACCGAACGCGCTTCGCCACCGCGCGTGCTGTTCATCGGCAACAGCCTGACGGCGTCGAACAATCTCCCTCAGCTGGTCGAAGCGATGTCCGAGTCGGTCGGCTCGCCGCTTCATTGCGAGAGCATCGCGTTCGGCGGGTTCAGCCTCGAAGATCATTGGAACCAGGAGAGTGCGAAGCGCGCGATCGCCCGCGGTGGATGGTCGACCGTCGTCCTGCAGCAGGGACCGTCGGCTCTGCCCGAATCGCGCGTGCTCCTCGTCGAGTACACGCGGCGCTTCGACGCCGAGATCAGACGCGCCGGCGCGGGGACGGCGCTGTACATGGTGTGGCCGACGGCCGACCGGCGCTCCGACTTCGACGCCGTGAAAGCGTCGTACGAGGCCGCGGCGAAGGCTGTCGGCGGACTGTTCCTGCCTGCCGGCGAAGCATGGCGGCGCGCGTGGCAACTCGACGGTCGTCTCGCGCTCTACAGCCCTGACGGCCTTCACCCGACGGTGGCCGGGTCATATCTTGCCGCACTCGTCATCACACGAGAACTCACCGGGCGGGCAATCGACAACGTCCCGGCGGTTTTCTCGCTCGCCGGCACTCCTCCGCTGCGCATCGCCGTGTCCGACGCAGACGCGATTGTCTTGAAGCGCGCCGCCGGATCGGTCAAGTGATTCCGCGCATGGCGGCACGGCCGCTGATCTAACATTTCGCCTATGAATCGCTGTCAGGAAGGCGACGTGCATCCTCTTCGCACGCGAGCGGCGATCGTGACCGCGTTGGCGGTGTTGCTGGCCGTCGCGGCGCCGTCTGCACAGAACTCCAAGCGCCTCGCGCTCGTCGGCGGCATGCTGTTGACTGGTTACGAAGTGCCGCCGGTCCATCGTGCCGCGGTACTGATCGAGGGCAACAAGATCGTCGCGGCCGGTCCGGCGTCCGACGTCAAGATTCCGTCCGACGCGGCTGTCGTCGATACCAGCGGGCGAGTGATGCTGCCCGGCCTGATCGAGACGCACGGCCATCTCGTCGTGCTCGGGCACGGCAGCTACGAGACGTGGTTCCCGTGGATCAACAGCCACGGCGGCGACGCGATGCTGACGCGCGTCATGGAGATCTCGGCGAAGCAGCTGTTGATGGCCGGTGTGACGACGACGATCGATCTCGGTGCACCGCTCGAGCCGAGCCTCAAGATTCGCGATCGGATCAACAAAGGCGAGATCGTCGGCTCGCGGATGTTCGTCAGCGGTCCATGGATCGCGCGCCTCTCCGCGGCCGGTGCGGCGGGTGCGATGCAGGTCGGGTTCGGCGGCCTCAACATCACGACGCCGGCCGAAGCGGCGCAGCAGACCGAGCGGCTCGCTGCGGCCGGCGTCGATCACATCAAGGCGCACCAGGGTCTGACCTTCGAGGACTACCAGGCGATTGTCGAAGCGGCGCACCGCCGTCGCATCCGCGTCTACGCGCACGTCTATGCCGAAGCGGACGTGCGGCACGCGCTCGAGGCGGGCGTCGATGTCTTGCAGCACGTCGGGTCGGCCGGAACGGCGCCGCCCTATAGCAAGGGACTGATCACCGACATCGTGAACGCAGGGCGTCCGGTCGTCGTGACGGCTGCGCATCGGTCGTGGATCTATCCGGACACCGCCGATTTTCCCGAGCGGCTGCAGGATCCAGACTTGAAAGCCGCGTTCGGCCCGGAGATCTATGCCGAGGTGCAGGACTCGCTGAAGAACTGGTGGGCGCTGTCGTATTTCCAGCGCACGGATCGGGAGATGTTGTACCGCGAGCGCGGCGTCAAACAGTTCATCGAATCGGGCGCGGTGATGGGCATGGGGACCGACTCGGGTACGCCGATGAACTTTCACAGCGAGGCGCTGTGGCGCGAGATCAAGGTCCATGTCGACATGGGAATGACGCCGAGCCGCGCCATCGCCGCCGCCACGCGCGTCAACGCACAGATCATCGGCAAAGGCCGCGAGCTCGGAACCATCGAGCCCGGCAAGATCGCGGACCTCATCGTCGTCAACGGCAACCCGCTGTTCGACATCACCGCGCTGTCGCACGTCGAGGTGGTCGTGAAGGACGGCAACATCTACAAAGGTGGACCATCGCGTCCATCGTCGCGGAGCAGCGGCGGCCGATAACGAGTGCGCGTGAAGGCGCGTTTCAGGGTTGCGCCGACAGGCGTTCGTGCCTAGCATTCAATGATTCCGGGAGACGCCATCATGAACCGCTCGTTCACGCCGCGCCTTGACGAGTTCGACTGCGGGAAGATCTCTCGCCGACAACTTCTGCAGGCATTTGCCGCGGCTGTCGCCGTGCCAGCCGCCGCCGTCGGGCAGGACGCCGCCGGCGGCCGTGGCCGCGGCACTGCGCCACGCGATACGACGCCGCTCGTTCCTCCGTTCGAGGCGACGGGCTGGAAGACTGTCTGGCTCGATCATCTTTCGTATCAGTGCGTCGACTATCGCAAGGCCGCGGCGTTCTACGCGACGCTGATGGGATGGAAGGTGCGGAGCGACGATGGGAACCAGGCGGTGCTCGACATTGGTGAGAACTCCGGCGGCATCATCATCCGCGGCGGCTTGACGGCGCCGCCGCCGGCCGCGATCACCGACGCCGGACTCGGCGTCAACCGCCCGCTGGTCCACGCGGTGTTCGACGGCTATGCGTGGGGCATCGAGCCGTGGGATACCGACAAGGTCAAGGCGGAGCTCGAGAAGCGCGGGCTCAACCCCGTCGCCGAACATCATGGCTCCGACTATCGCAGCTTTCGCATCAAGGATCCCGACGGCTTCGATCTCGCCGTCACGAACGGCACCAAGGCGCTGCGACGAAAGACGCCGGCGACTGCGAAGCTGCCGGCGCCGGCGCCGTTCGAGCCGACCGGTTGGCAGACGCTCTACCTCGATCACATCTCGTTCGAAGTTCCCGACTTCCGCCGCAGCGCCGCGTTCTACGAGGCGCTCCTCGGCTGGAGCATGCGTCTCGGAAATGGAACGCAGGCCTCCGCCCAGATCGGCGATGTCGCCGGCGCGATCATCCGCGGCAACGCCGCCGCTCGCGCTCGCGCGCGCGGCAGTGAGTCCGCGGCCGCCGAGGCAGCGGCGCCGAAGCCCGCGAACGGCGTGACGGCGGCGATTGGCCACATCAGCTTCGGCATCGCCAACTGGGACACCGAACGAGTCCGGGCCGAGCTGAAGAAACGCGATGTCGTCTACGTCAACAAGGACGGTCAGCGCGAGCCGCGGCCGGACATGACCGGCACGCTCGAGAGCTTCCACGTGCCGGACGCGATGGGGTGGGACCTTCAGATCGGCAACAAGATTTCGCCGAGTCGTTGAGTGGGAGCCGAGCAAGGATGAAGCTTCGTATGGAGGGTCAGCACGTGCCTCATCGCGCATCAGCCGTACGTCGCGTTTTCGCCGCCGCGGTCTTCTTGTCCGCTGCTGCATCACCGGCAGCCGCGCAGACCTTCACGAAAGACATCGCGCCCATCCTGCAGCGAAGCTGTCAGCAGTGCCACCGTCCCGACTCGTTAGCGCCGATGTCGTTGATGACGTACGAAGAGGTTCGCCCCTACGCTCGCGCCATCAAGCAGCGAACCGCGCTGCGCGGCAAGCCGGGCGTGATGCCGCCGTGGTACATCGAGAAGAACGTCGGCATCCAGCACTTCAAGGACGACATCTCGCTCAGCGACGACGAGATCCAGAAGATCGCGGCGTGGGCGGACAACGGTGCGCCGAAGGGCAATCCGGATGACATGCCGCCGCCGCTGACGTTTGCCGACGCCAGCGTGTGGAAGATCGGCACGCCCGATCTGATCGTCTCGTCGCGGGACGTGACGATGAAGGCGCTCGCCCCGGACTGGTTCGGCTCGATCGGCGAAGCCGCAACCAACCTCTCCGAAGATCGCTACGTCGCGGCTGTCGAGATCAAAGAAGTGAACGACCTGCGCGGGAAGAAGAGCGACCGGACGACGGTCGGCGGCCTCTACCTGGTTCACCATGCCGCGTTCGGCGTGATCGGGCCCGAGGGCCGCGGCTCGTCGATCGGCGGATGGCCGGTTCACGAAGTGGGCCGGAACGCCGACGTCTTCGACCCCGACGCCGGCAAGCTGCTGATGGCGGACTCGAAGCTGGCGTTCTTCTCCGTCCACATGCACTCGAACGGCGTCGACGCGAAAGCGCACCTCGAGGTCGGTTTCAAGTTTCATCCCATTGGATACAAACCGAAGGTCAACTTCCAGCCGCTGTTCGTCGGCAACGGTCCCGACATCGACATCCGGGGCGGCGAAGCGAACCAGCGCATGGACGCGTACTTCACGCTGCCGCAGAACACGAAGCTCATGACGTTCGAGCCGCACATGCACGCGCCCGGAGTGCGCATGTGCCTCGAAGCGATCTGGGGCATCAGCGTCCAGACGTTGAGCTGCGCCGGCTACAACCACAGCTGGGTCCGTGTCTACAACTACGCAGACGACGCGGCGCCGCTGCTGCCCAAAGGCACGATCCTTCACGTCATCGGCTACTTCGACAACTCGCCGGCGAACAAGAACGTCGCCGATCCGCGGAACTGGTCGGGTTCCGGCCACCGCTCCGTGGACAACATGGTGATCAACCTGATGCAGGCGATCTACATGAACGACGAACAGTTCCAGGCGGAGATGACGAAGCGCCGCGCGCAGCTCGGACTGAAAGACGGTCAAACCACGATCGGCTGTCCGCTGTGCGGCGCGCCGCCGGCGCCGCCGCGAACGGCAGGAAACCCGCAGTGAAGCGGCGTGCGTTGGTCGCGGCCACGGCGCTGACGTGTGCCGCCGCGATCGCGTTCGCGCAGGAATCGTATTCGAGCGGACAGAACATCGCGCCCGTGTACGAAGGCTGGGAGCAGAACGGCGACGGTTCGTTCACGCTGGTCTTCGGCTACTTCAACCGCAACTGGGAAGAAGAGATCGATCTGCCGATCGGCGCCGACAACGCGATCGAGCCTGGCGGACCGGATCAGGGGCAGCCAACGCACTTCCTCCCGCGGCGCAATCGCTTCCTGTTCAGAATTCACGTGCCGAAGGATTTCGGGAAGAACGAGCTGGTCTGGACGTTGACGAGCCACGGGAAAACCGAGCGCGCCTACGCGTCGCTGAAACCTGACTACTTCATCGACGACACCGTGATCATGGCCAACAACGGCGCGGCCGGCATGGGCGGCACCGACTCGTCGCTCATTGGCAACAAGCCGCCGGCGCTGACCATTGAGGGCGACAAACGCCGGATGGTGAAAGCAGGCGAATCGATCGCGCTCGCCGCCGTGGCCACCGACGACGGGATTCCCAGGACGAGGGCCATGCCGCGGTTGAATCCCGGGTTCGCGAGCCGCTTCACCGTCGACAGCGCGACCGGACTCCGCCTCTCCTGGTTCGTCTACCGCGGCGCAGGGAGCGTCGTCTTCGATCCGCCGCAGACGAAGGTGTGGGAAGACACACGGGACGGCGGCGGATCACCGTGGTCGTACGGATGGCGAACACCGGCCGTGCCGCCGGACAACAAATGGAACGTGCGCGCGACCTTTCGCGATCCGGGCACCTACGTGCTGCGCTGCCTCGCCCATGACGGCGGCCTCGCGACGGCCGAAGAGATCACCGTCGTCGTCACGCGTTAGTGTCGGGATTCGGGATTCGGGGTTTGATGTCGATCATCCTGCCGGCGTCTACTCGTATCGAAGCGCGACCAGCGGATCGACCTGCGTGGCGCGGCGCGCCGGCACGAACGAGGCCAGCGCCGCGATCGACGCGAACATCAGCGACACCACGATGAACGTCGCCGGGTCGAGCGGCGTCACACCGAACAGCATTTGCGCGAGGTAGCGCGACACCGCGAGCGCGCCGCCCACTCCCACGACGATGCCAATCGCAGTCAGCGCGGCGCTCTGGCCGAGCACGAGCGTCATGACGTCGCCGCGCTGCGCGCCGAGCGCCATGCGGATGCCGATCTCGCGTCTGCGCTGCGTCACCGAGTACGCCATCACGCCGTAGATGCCGATCGCCGTGAGCGCCACGGCAACGCCGGCGAAGAGGCCGAGCAGCACCGCGTAGAGACGAGGACGCGACAACGAATTCGAGACGAGCTGTTCCATCGTCGCGATGTTGTCCACGGTCGCCTGCGGTTCGAGCTCCCGGACGATGCTGCGGACGTTCGATGCGACCGCGAATGGCTCGTCCGCCGTGCGCACCGCGAAGTACGGCGCCGGCGGCGGCCCCTGGCCGGCGAATGCCGGCGGAGGCGGCGGCTCCTGGCGATAGTCGATGAAGATCTGCGGGTCGGGGTCCTGATCGAGATCGAATTGCCGCACGTCGGACACGATGCCGACGATTTCCCACGGCGTGCGCCCCTGCGCGTAGACCTGTTTGCCGATCGGATGCTCGCCGAGAAAGCCGCTGCGCGCGAGCGTCTGGTTGATCAGCATCACCTGCGGGCGGCCGGCGCCGTCCTGATCCTCGAACATCCGGCCAGCGATGAGGCGAACTCCCATGACGCGCAGAAAGTCGCGGCTCACGACGCGCATGTCTGGCGACTCCGGAAGCTGGCGGCCGTCGAACGGCGGCGGCACCGGCATCCGCGCCGGCATGTCCGGCGTCATCCGCAGCAGCGTGATCTGGCGCATGCGGACCATCGGCAACTGGCGTGCGTAGCCGGCCGCGCGCACGGCGGGAAGGCGCTGGAGTCGTGCCACAACCTCGTCGGTGAGCGTCGTGAACGCCGGGCCGCTCGCGTAACGGCTTCGCGGCAGGGTCACCTGCGCGGTCAGGACGCGCTCGGCCACGTAGCCGGGATCCACCTTCGAGAGATTGACGACGCTGTGAATCAGCAGGCCGCCGCCGATGAACAGCATCGTCGCCATCGCGATTTCCGAGATGACGAGAATGCCCTGGAGCCGATTCCGGCCGAAGAGGCTGAAGCCGGAGACCGCCGATCCCGATCCTTCTCGAAGCGCGTCCATCGGGCTCGGCTGCGCCTGGCGCAACGCGGGCGCGAGGCCGAACACCACGCCGGTGACGACGGATGCCGCGACGGTGAAGAGCAGCACGGACGCGTCGACGCCGATCTCGTCGAGGCGCGGCAGCGTGAAGCCCGGCCCGAGATCGCGGCGTGGCAGACCCGCGGCGAGGACGTGTAGCAGCCGAATGCCGCCGTAGGCGAGCGCCGTGCCCGCGATGCCGCCGGCAATCGCGAGCAGCACGCTCTCGGTCAGCGTCTGACGGACAAGGCGGCCGCGCGATGCGCCGATGGCGAGTCGCACCGCCATCTCGCGCGTCCGCGCCGCGGTGCGCGCGAGCAGGAGATTGGCGACGTTGACGCACGCGATGAGCAACACGAACCCGACCGCGCCGCTCAGGATCAGCAGCGCGGGCCGCACCGGCGCCACCATCAGTTCCTGCAAGCCGACGAGCTCGTATGCCGGCGCAGGCGGCGGCAGACTCATTGGGCCGCGCGGACCAGGCGGCGCCGGCCGGCTCGCGCGCACTTGCGGGAGAAGACTCGTCACCTCGGCGGTCGCCGCTTCAATCGTGACGCCGTCCTTCAAACGCGCGATCGGCGAGCCGCCCATCATCGGAAAATTGGCGGCGACGAACGGAATCCAGAAACGCGTCGCCGGATCGGGAAATTGAAACGCGGCCGGCATCACGCCGATGACAGCATACGTCCGGCCGTCGAGCGTCAGGTTGCGGCCGACGACGTCGGCAGCACCGCCGAAGTTTCGCTGCCACGTGATGTAGCTGAGAATCGCCACCGTGTCGGCGCCGGCCGATTCTTCCTTCGCCTCGAAAGTACGGCCGATGATCGGCTGCGCGCCGAGCATGGCGAGCCCTTCGGCGGACACGCGCGCACCTTCGATCTTCACCATCTCGTCGGCCGTTGTCATCGTCACCTGCAGCGGGAGATAGAAGGCGACGTGCGAGAGCGTCTTGGTCTGCGCGCGCAACGGCGCGATGTCGGCAACCTGCACGGCAGGCACGCGTCGCGCCGGACCGCTCGGGTTGTCGGTGGGCGGAACGCTGCCAAAAATCCGGACCAGCCGGTGCGCGTCTTTGTACGGCAACGGCCGCAGGAGTAGCGCGTTGACGACGCTGAAGATCGCGGTGTTCGCACCAATTCCGAGCGCCAGGGTGACCACAGCCACGACGGCGAAGCCGGGGGCGCGCCTCAGCGTCCGCACCGCATACGCGACGTCACGCTGCGTGTCATCGAACCACATCGCCATTCGCCGCATCGAAGTCCCCCAATCGCTGGCCTGAAACGCCCGCGCTACGAATGTCGGTCTTCGTGGCTGTCGTAGGGCGGCCCTTTCAGTGCCGCCATCGCTTTGAGACGTGGCGGATCACTCCGCGGCCTCTTTGGCCCTTAGGGCTGCCCGTCCCTTAGTTGCCGCCGGCCGAGAAAAGTTCCCGAGCGCAGGTCGGGAATCAGAGCGCGTGGTCGATCGGAAACGGCTGCCCCGACCACGCTTTCGCCGACGTCCAGGATTGGGGCGGCGCGGACCAGAATTCGTCGTTCGACGCGAGTCCGAGCGGAAGCAATCCGACCGAACACAGATACACGCTGCCGGTCGAGATGTAGGTCTCCCCGATTCCAGGCTGATGGCCGCAGAAGCCGATGCGCAGCCAGCCGTTGGCGTGACGACGGATCGACCGCGCGCGCGATCGCGCGATGCGCGAGCGTCGTGTACTGCGCGCGCAGGCGCCCTTCACTGGTCTCGTCCGTGCCGAGCTCGATCCAGGGCGCCAGGCCGGCCATCAGTCGTCCGATCGCTTCGAGATGGTCACCGGGCGCCGATCCGATGCGCCCTGCTCGACCGGCATCCGCGCTTTCAGCGTCCCGTTCGCGAGATTGGTCAACACCGGATCCGCGAGCCTTCGCATGACCGACACCCAATAGTCGCGGTCGCTGGCTCCCTCGTCCGTCGTGTCCGGCTTCAGCCGGACCGGTCCGGTTGTCGCAAACGCGCCAACGCTCGCCGTCCTGAGAAAATCGCGTCGATCCATAAACCGTCTCAGTGTATAACCTCGAAGACGGAGTACGACGATGACGTCTTCTGACGATCCGGTTGGACGTCGCGATTTCCTGAAGAATGCGGCTGCCGCCGCTGCGGGAATGGCCGCGGAGTCACAGGTGGGTCACGCACACGATTCTCACGACCACGACCACGGCCACGAACACGATCACCAGGCGGTACCTTCGGATCTGAACCTGCGCGTCAAGGCGCTCGAATCGCTCCTCGTCGACAAGGGGTTGGTCGATCGCGCCGCGCTCGACGCCGTGGTCGACATGTACGAGACGAAGATCGGTCCGCGCAACGGCGCCCGCGTCGTTGCACGCGCGTGGGTCGATCCCGCGTACAAGAAGCGACTGCTCACAGATGCCAGCGCGGCGATCGCGGAGCTGGGGTACGTCGGCGGTCAAGGCGAGGACATGGTGGCGCTCGAGAATGGGCCGAAGGTTCACAACCTCGTCGTCTGTACGTTGTGCTCCTGCTATCCATGGCCGATCCTCGGTCTGCCGCCGGTCTGGTACAAGTCGGCCCCGTATCGCTCCCGCGCGGTGATCGATCCGCGCGGCGTGCTGCGCGAGTTCGGCGTCGAGCTCGCCAATGACGTCGAGGTCCGGGTGTGGGACAGCACCGCGGAAGTGCGCTACCTCGTGCTGCCCGAACGGCCGGCCGGCACCGAGCACATGACCGAAGAGCAGCTGGCGGCGATCGTCACGCGCGACTCGATGGTCGGCGTTGGCAAGGTTTCTCTCTCGGAAGCCAGGCCATGAACGGCGTCCACGACATGGGCGGCATGCACGGCATGGGACCGATCGATCCCGAGAAGAACGAGCCGGTGTTTCACGAACCGTGGGAAGGCCGCGTCTATGCGATCACGCGACTGTTGAGAGCCGGGGGCGGCAGACAGAATATCGACAACTCGCGTTATCAGATCGAATTGCTGCCGCCAGCTGACTACTTGCGAATGAGTTACTACGAGCGCTGGCTCGCGCGGTTGCTCAAACAGATTGTCGCGCTCGGAATCGTGACACCTGCGGAGCTGGAAAGCGGACGCCCGGCGCCGCAGTCGACCACGGCCACGCCGGCGGTGACCGCGGCGATGGTGCCGGCGATGGTCGCGAGACGCGGGTCCGCGCGGCGCGAGGCCGCCGTCAGTCCGCGCTTCAAAGTGGGGCAGCGCGTGCGCGCGCGCAACGTCAACCCGACCACGCACACGCGATTGCCGCGTTACGCGCGAGGGAAGCAGGGCGTCATCGGTCGGGACCATGGGGTCTTCGTCTTCCCCGACACGAACGCACAATTCCTCGGCGAAAAGCCTCAGCACCTGTACTCGGTGCGCTTCACCGCCCGCGAGCTGTGGGGCGAGCAGGCCTCCGCGCGCGACTTCATCCATCTCGACATGTGGGACGACTATCTTGACCGCGCCTGATCAAACGTCGGAAACCGATCGCCTCTCCGCGCTGCTGCGTCTCCCGCGCGACGAAGGCGGGCCCGTCTTCGCCGAGCCGTGGCAGGCGCAGGCGTTCGCGCTCGCGGTCAAGCTTTCCGAGGCGGGACACTTCACGTGGAAGGAATGGGCCGCCGCGCTCGCCGCCGAGCTGCAGGCCGCCGCGGATCGCGGTGCGCCCGACGATGGATCGCATTACTACGATCATTGGGTGGCGGCGCTCGAGCGCCTTGTCGCCGAGAAGGGTTTGACGAATCCGGGCGAGCTCGTCGAACGCAAAGAGGCGTGGGCGGATGCCTACCGTCACACGCCGCACGGAAAACCGATCGAGCTTCGATCCAAACCCGCTCCGCCCGCCGGCGTTTAGTGTCAGTGAATTCGACGCTGCTCGTCGCGTTCGCGCTCGGCGTGCGGCACGGGACCGATCCCGATCATCTCACCGCGATCGACGGCCTGGCTCGCATCCGGCCGCGAGCGACCAATGGGTTGCTGTTTGCGGTGGGCCACGGAGTCGTGGTCACGCTGCTCGCAGCCGGCGCCGGCCACATGATTGCCGGCCGCGTTGCCTTCCTCGGACCGTGGATGCTGATCCTGATCGGCGTGGTCAATCTCTGGAAAGTCGTTCGACCATCACCGCTGCCGGTCGCCGTCCAGCGTCCCGTCGTCGCGCAACCGTTCTTTCTGGGCATGCTGCTCGCCGCCGGCTTTGAAACCGCGTCGCAGTTGTCGGCGCTGATTCTCGCCGATCGCGCGAACCCGTGGCTGCTCGGCGGGGCGTTTTCCTGCGGGATGGCGCTCGTCGACGGCTTCGACGGGTATCTCGCGGCGTCGACGCTCACGCTGGCCGCGATCGGCCAGACGAAAGCCAGAACGGCTTCTCGTGTGATCGGTGTTCTCGTCGTTCTGTTTTCGTTTGGCCTGGGCGGCGCCGAGCTGCTCGGCGTCGAGATGAATCCGTTCGCGCTTCCACTCGGATTGGTGTTGTTCGCGGTTGTGATCGGCGTCCGCGTGTGGGTCCGCAGTGGATGGCCGGCCGTGATCGTGGCGACGCGATAGCGTCTACGATTCGAGCCAGCCTTCGCTGCGCAGCGCGTCGATCTCCTGATTGAACCGCGTCAGGGTTCGCTCGACCTGATGCCAGTCGGCATGATGGTGTCTGGCGACTTTCTGCGCGTCTTTCTCCGACGATTCCCAACCGTCACGACCGATCGAAACCTGGTACGACCGTACTTCACCAGCACGAATCAACGTTTTCTCAAAAACTGATCTGATTGTCATGTCGCGGCTCCGAGAAGAGCAGAAGTACTACCACGGGTTCGAGAATGCGGCCAATTACCCGAACCGCGGTTTACATCACGTTTACACGAAACTCACGGCCGAGTTGCCGGGACGATCGCGGCGACCAGCGCCGAATACCACTCACCCTGATTGTGCACGTACTTGCCGCGCATCCACACGATCGCGGTGCGCCGATCGTTCCACTGCGGAATCACCGGACGCAGGTTGTCGTTCGTCGAATTTCGTGTGAAAGGCGTCCACGTCCACTTGCCGCTCGCGGCGCGCTCGCCGCGAAACAGCTCGTAATGGCGCTGCTCGTCCGCGGCGCTGATGAGCGGCGCCCCGGTCGACGGATCGGCGTCCGTTGAAATGTAGACGACGTCCGGATTGTTCGGATCGAGTGCGCCGAGACCCGAGTAGTCGTCTTCGGTCGGATAGAGGCGTCGGCCCGCGTAGGCGATCTCCTCGGTGTGCCACGTCGTGCCGTTCCAGCGCGCGTAGTGATACCGCAGATC
>DAIUKO010000033.1:21509-35684 GCA_036848175.1 Vicinamibacterales bacterium
AAATCTCGACGTTGCCCCAGCGCGGATCGGTGATGTTCGCCTGATTGCTGCCGACGGCGCGCACCGAACCGGCGATCAGCTTTCCTTCGTTGACGATGACGCGCGGATCCATGAACCACGACCAGGCGCCGTTGTCGTTGAGGCGGATGAGCGTCGCGCCGACGTAGTTGTTGGCGTAGTTGTTGGCGTAGCCGTCGCCGCCGTGCTGCGCCGTGATCGTGACGGTCGCGGCCGCCGCGGCAAGGCACACACCGATGAGAAACGTCACGCGCTTCATTGCGCGACCGCAAAGGTAAAAACGGTTTTCGTCGCGTAGGTCGCACCCGGCCGCAGCAGCGTCGATGGAAAGTTCGGCTGGTTCGGCGAGTCGGGGAAATGCTGCGTCTCGAGACAGAAGCCGCTGCGCATGTCGTACACGTGGCCGCTCTTCCCCGGCGTTTTCGTCAACCGGTTGCCGGAGTAGAACTGAACGCCCGGCTCCGTCGTCTCGACGACGAGCATGCGGCCGCTCGTCGGCTCGACGACTCTGGCGGCGAGATGCAGGCCGCGGCCGCCGTTCAGGACGAAGTTGTGATCGTAGCCGGCGCCGCGTTTGATCTGCTCGTTGTCCGCCTCGACGCGCGCGCCAATCTCGACCGGATGGCGGAAATCGAACGGCGTTCCGGCAACCGGCGCGAGCTCGCCGGTCGGGATCAGTCCTTCGTCGACGGGCGTGTAGCGATCGGCATTGATCAGCATCTGATGATGCGCGATCGTGCCGTTGCCTTCGCCCGCCAGGTTGAAGTAGCTGTGCTGCGTGAGGTTCACGTGCGTGGCTTTGTCGGTCGTCGCGCCGTACTCGACCACCAGCTCGTCGCGCGGCGTCAGCGTGTAGGTCACCGTCGCGTTCAGCGTGCCGGGATAACCCTCCTCGCCGTCGCGGCTGGTGTAGCGCAGCGTGACGCCGCTTGTCTTGTTGCGTTCGAACGGCTCCGCGCTCCACAACACCTTGTCGAAGCCTTTCACGCCGCCGTGCAGATGGTTCGCCCCGTTGTTCGTGGCGAGCTCGTAGGTCTTGCCGTCGATGGTGAATCGGCCCTTCGCGATCCGGTTGGCGTAGCGTCCCGGGACAGCGCCGAAAAAGCGCGGGTTGGCGATGTAGCCGTTGAGGTCGTCGAAGCCGAGGACGATGTCCGCGAACCGTCCCTGACGATCGGGCGTGCGGATCGACGTGATGATCGCGCCGTAGGAGATGATCTTCACTTCGATGCCGTGATCGTTGCGAAGCGAGAAGAGCTCGACGGAGGCGCCGTCGGTCATGCGGCCGAAAGGAACGCGGTTGACCGTCATGCTCGAGGCGACGAGGACGATCGCACAGAGGCGCAACACGGGACTGACTCGCGCGATACTAGCACGTCGTGCACGACCTCCTGATTCTCTCGCGCCGGGCCGCCGACTACCAACGTCTCATCGCAGCGGCGAGACTGCCGGATCTTCACGTGATCGCCTCGGCGGATGCGGATGTCTCGGCGGCGGACCGCTTCGAGATGGTTCTCGGCGAGCCGTCGCTGGTTCGCACCGCGCTGGCGCGCCTGACCGGCATGAAGTGGCTGCAATCGACCTGGGCGGGCGTCGAACCGCTGCTCGATCCGTCCTTACGGCGCGATTACATCCTGACCAACGCACGCGGTGTGTTCGGTCCGCAGATGTCCGAGTACGTGTTCGGCTACATGATCGCGCACGAGCGGAAGGCGTTCGAGAAGTACGCGGCGCAGCAGCAGGGCCGATGGGATCCGGCGCCGCCGGGGATGTTGCGCGGCAAACAGATCGGTCTGCTCGGCGTCGGTTCGATCGGCGCCTCGCTCGCGGCCACCGCGAAACATTTCGGCATGCGCGTGAAGGGTTACACGCGCGGCAGTGAAGGGTGCGCCGACGTCGACATGTATTTTCACGGCGACGATCGAATCCGCTTCGCCGCCGATCTCGATTATCTGGTCAGCGTCATGCCGAACACCGCGGGCACGCGGCATCTCGTCGACGCCGCGCTGCTCGCCGCGCTGCCGCCGCGCGCGGTCTTCATCAATCCAGGACGCGGATCGGTCGTCGACGAGGGTGCGCTGGTGGAGGCGCTGCAGAGCGGCCGTCTCGCCGGCGCGGTGCTCGACGTCTTCGAGCAGGAACCGCTGCCGGCGGATCACATCTTCTGGCGGCTGCCGAACATCGTCATCACGTCGCACACCGCGGCCATCAGTTTTCCCGACGACATCGCCCCGGTCTTCATCGACAACTATCGCCGCTGGATTGCCGGGCGTCCGCTCCGATACCAGGTCGATTTCGTGGCCGGCTATTGATCAAGGACGCGAGCCGCTTCGCGACGCCGCGCAAAACCGTGAAGCGAGCTCGGCGACGGTATGGTTTCTGCAATCTCTCGAGACGTTTTCGAGAAATCGCGTAGGGGCCCCGAAACGGCTCATACGAAAGTGGCGACTGGCTTACGGTGTTGTGCGAACGGAGGGCACTTCCGGGGGTATGGCGAACACCTGCTATCGATGCGGCGGCGACATGCTGGCGGCGGGCGCGCTGTTCTCGGCGGTCCGGACGTCGTTCCGGCCGCAGGACGCGAAGTTCCTCACCCTCGCCACCGGCGACGTCATGACGAAGGCGACGATGTGCCGCCACTGCGGCGTGATTGAAATCGTCGGCGACGTCAACAAGCTGCGTCATCTGACCAGGGAGCCGGAGCCGCCAAGCGAGCCCGACACGTTTACTCTGCCCGATCCAGAGGAATTGGCGACTTAGCAGCCTCGTGTGGTGTTTAAGGGTCCGGCACCACCACGCTCGTCCTGAGCCTGTCGAAGGACAATTCTGCTCGTGGTTCGACAAGCTCACCACGAGCGTTCGACAAGCTCACCACGAGCGTTCGACAAGCTCACCACGAGCATTGAACAAGCTCACCACGAGCGTTGAACAAGCTCACCACGAGCGTCGGACGCACGACGCTAGATCGTTCTCAAGAGTTCCGACGGATTGATCGCCAGCGCGCGGCGCGACGGGATCCATGTGGCAAGCGCGCCAATGACGACGACGACCACAATCGGCACCGCGAACGCCGTCCAGTTCGGATCGAACGCGCTGCCGCCGCCGCCGGCGGCTCGCATCAGGCGCGCCAGGGCATAAGTGACACCGATGCCGCAGCCGGTGCCGGTCGCCACCAGCCGGAGCGAATGACCGCTGACGAGCCGCACCAGATCGCGTCCGCGGGCGCCCATTGCCACTCGCACCGCGAGCTCCTTCGATCGCCGCGTGATCGCGAACGCCAGCACACCGTAGATGCCGGCTGCCGTGAGCAGCATGCCGATCGCAATCAGCGGCGCGAGCGGCGCCGTGCCGATCAGCATCTCCTGTCCGCCGACGTCGATGATCTGTTCGATCGTGACGACATTGGCGACCGCGTTGCCAGGCAGCGCGGCCTGAACGTCCTTGCGCAGCGTGCGCGTCACCGAAGCTGGATCGCCAGCGGCGCGAATCAGGAACCGCATCCGCGTAAGATTCGCTCGTGTCTCCGTGAGCGGCAGGTACAGCTTCGGCATCCGGTCGCGCTCCTGAAACGCGCCGTTGAGGTAGTCAGCAACGACACCGACGACCTCATATGAGATTTCTCCAACCCACACACGACGGCCGATCGGATCGCCGCCGGAAAACAGCCGCCGCGCCAGGGTTTCGTTGACCATCGAGACGCGCGACGCGGCGACGTCCCGATAGGTGAATCCGCGGCCCACGCGAATCGGAACGTCGAGTGTCGCGAAGAATTCGGGGCCGACGAGCGCCTGCTCGGCCCTGATCGGATTCGATCCGGCCGCATCGGCCGACACGCGCTGCATCGGGCCGGACGCCGAATACGGCACGCTCGTCGACGCCGAGGCCGCGGCGATGCCCGGGAGTTGCTTCAGTGCGTCGACAATGCGCGCGGTCGGCACACCGTTCGCGTTCTCGACGAGCATCGTCAGCAGTGGCTTCGTGCGATACCCGACGTCGATGGTGAAGCTGCGCCGGTAGCTGTCGATCATCGTCGTCGTGACGACGAGGAGCGCCACCGTGACCGAGATTTCGGTCACGACGAGCGTGTGACGCCATCGTTGACGCACCCGATCGGAGGACCCGATCGTGCGCATCGGGTTCCCATGCAGGCGGCGGGTCTCGAGCAACGCCGGACCGACACCGGCCACGACGCCGGCCGCCAGCGTGATCAGACCGGAGGCGACGAGGATCCGCGGATTGACCGAGAGGTCGAAAAAGGCGACGAACGCGCCGGCGCGGTGCACGATCACGCCGACGAGCGCCATCGTCGCGCCGACGCCGAGCACCCCGCCCATCGACCCGAGCAGCACCGATTCGGTGAGCAGCGCCTGGACGATGCGCCCGCGGCTCGCGCCGAGCGACGCGCGGATGGCGATCTCGCGCTCACGAGCGGTCCACTGCGCGATGACGAGAATCGCCATGTTCGCGCAAGCGATGAGCAGCGTCAACAAGACCGAGGCGCCGAGGAGCCACGGCAGGAACGGTGCGACTGCCTTTCCCATCGGCGTGCCTTCGATGCCTGACACCTTGAGCCGCAGTTGCCGTTCGCGCGCGGGCAGTCTTTCGCCGTACTCGATCAAGCCCGGTTGCAGTTGCTGCGTGAGCTGTTCGGGCGTGACGCCGGGCTGACGGCGGACGACGACTTCGAGACGGCTGTCGGCCGGCAGCGCCGCGGGATCGAGCGGCGTCCAGATCGCCGAATTCATCGACGAGAACCAGAAGCGGTCCGGCATCACGCCGATCACCGTGTGCGGCTGGTTGTCGATCCAGATCACGCGCCCGATCGCGTCCGGAGCAGCGCCGAGCAGATACTGCCAGACGCGGTAACTGAGAACCGCCGTTCGTGGATCGACCGGCTCGGAGAACGTTCGTCCGAGCGCGGCGTCCACGCCGAGCACGGCGAAGAATTCCGGTGTGACCGATCGGACGCGTACCGTTTCCTCACGATCCGCCGTGCGCACCTCTCGTCCGCGTTCTTCCGACGATGCCGCGAGCGCGCCGAAGCGCCTCATCGTCGCGTCGCGTGCCGAATCACGCCAGATCACGAAGAGCGGAGCGGGCACCAGACTGCCGAGCGGCATGACCGGCCGCTCGGGCGATCCGACCTGGACGATCGAGAGCGCATCGGGTGCTCGATAGAGGACCGGCGGCTTGTGGAAGACGACATCGCGCACGATCAGCGTCGCCGTCGTCGCGCCGATGCCGCCGGCCAGCGAGATGACTGCGACGAGCGCCGCGATCGGATACCGGCTGAGGCTCCGAATCGCCGAATGGATGTCCTGGCGTAGATGGTCCAGTGACATGCGGCGTTAGACACCGGATATCGCCGATCGGGCGTCGCCTCGCACGTGCCTCGCACGACGTGTTTTTGCCGAACGCCCACGCGATGCTGAACGGCCCTTGCGCACCGTTGAAATGGCGCCGCCCGCCGACGTGCCGCGAGGTCCGACATCGTGTCGTAGAAGACGTCTAATAACCTTTGCCGAACAGCCAGCCGATGCCGAGCGCGACCTGCGCGCCGTTGAAGTTCTTGTGGGTCCACAGCGGCTCGGAGAAATCCATCATCCAGTTGTAGCTGACGGTGAGACCGACCGAGAACGACCGCGCCATGTGGATGTCCAGGCCGCCGCCGAATTGGGTGCCAAGCGTCGCGTGCGTATCGGTTCCCGAGCTGATGGTGTTGCCGCCGACGAAGCTGCCGCTGGCCTCACCGATCACCGGTCCGACGGCGCCCATGACGAACGGCTTCAAGGCCTGGTGCGCGAAATCTCCCTTGATGGGATTCCAGCGGATGCCGACCGGCATCGCCACGCCTTCGACGCTGCCGGTCGAGATCCCGCTCCGCGCGACGACGTTTCCGGATGACACCTCCACCCCGTCGATGCTGAACGTGGCCGCGAGGTTCTCGCGGATGTAGCGCGTGTAGGCGATGCCGCCGAACGCATCGCTGGTGAAGCTGCCCGAAGTAATCGTGGGGCCCGACACGGCGACGGTGCTGGAGCCGTCGCCGACGCGCCACATGCCGAAGCGCAGCTCGAGCCGATTGCGGCCGGCGACGGCTAAGCGCGGGGGCTGCGTGCCAGTTGGCTCGTCGCCGCGCCGACGCGTCGCCTCGGCAACGGCGGCGGGGCCGAATTGACGCGGCTCGAGCGTCACGCGCGCGCCATCGGCGACGTCGGCCTTCGTCGAGAGCGACGATTTCTCCTTCTCCACGCGGATTTCGTACGAGCCCGGTTCCACCGCAAGCTCCACCCGCCGCCCCGCCGGTTTATAGAGCTCGACGACGAGCTCCTGCGCGGCCGTGCGTACGAAGAAGCGGCCTTCGAGATCCTCACCAAGCACGAGCGTCGCCGTCGTCTGATGGACGTCGGTCATCACCACGTCGCCGGTGCCGGAGAGGTTGATGTCGTACGACGGATGCTGCGCGCCGCCTTTCGTGTCGACGGTGCGGCCGAGCGTTTCGTTGAATGCGAACTGATAGGCCTCGTTCAACGTCACCTTGCCGTCGCCCGAGAGATCGGCCGCGCCGCGGAAGCCCGAGATCAAGTAGTGCGTGAAGTACGACGCGCGAATGCGGTCCGACTCCTGTGCCGCCTCGCTCTCCGCGCTCGACGTGAGGAACGCGTGGCCGCGCATGTTCGACGACTCGTCGACGAGAAAGGCCGGCCGCGTGCGGCCGCCCTTGACGCGCGTGAACGCGCCGGACGAGCAGGCGTCGAGCACCGCGATCCGCACGTCGGCAGGAATCTGATCGAGCCGTTCGCGCAGCGTGCGATACGAGTAGCGATCGTCGCCGAGCAGCAGTCCCTGTTCGTCGGCGTGGCCCGAGTAATAGACGACCACTTCGATGCGACCCGCGGTGGCGCCGGCCGCTCGCTTCGCGTCGCTCACGCGCCGCGTCAGCGTGTCGAGCGCGTCGATCAGCTCTTTCAACTTCGGCTGCCGCAGCAGGAGCTGATTGGCCGGCGCGACACCGCCGAGGTCCACCATCACGCGCGCGAAGCGTTCCGCATCGGAGATCGCGTACTGCAGCGGCGGCCGGTTCGCGCCGCCGGAATTGGCGCCGACGACGAGCACGTAGCGTTGAAGCGGTCCCGCCGCGGATGCGCCGGCCGGCACGAGGGCGAGGGTCGAGCCGATTACCGCAGGCAAGACGAAGCGAGTCATGGTCGGGCCTCTTTCTGAATCGCGAACGTGGATTGCTCGAGTCCGCGCGGCAGCGCGAGCGCGGCCGGAGGATTGTGATTCGCCGCCGCGGCGCGCGCCGCCTCGACGATTGGCGTGACGGCGAATGGCGTATCGCCGGTGATGAAGTAAAAGCGTTCGACCTGCGGCGCATCGTCCAGCTCGTAGGCCTGGTCGAGCAGGACAACGCCACTGCGCTCGAGCGCGGCGGCGCGCTCCGCGTGCGGCGGCAGATGGACCGTGACCGAGCCGCGGCCGTCGATCGAGAGAATGAGACCGTACGACTTCCCGGCCGCGCGATAGCCGACGCGCAGAAGGTCGCCCGGCCGCGCGACCGCGCCGTCGGCGAGCGTCTCGCTGCCTTGCGCCGTTCGGCGATACACCGCGAGCGACGGCGTGAGGCCTTTGATCCGATCGCCGTCCGACACGGCCGGTGTATCGATGCGAGGCGCCACGGTGATGACGTCGAATGCCATCAAAGCCATCGCCGCGATCGCGGCTGGCACGGCGACGAACCAGACGAACCGGCGGCGTGGTGCAGGCTCGGTCCGCGGCAGCCGCGCGATGACGCGATCCAGCACGCCGCTGTGGCGAATCTCCTGGTCAGAACGATCGAGCGCCGCGAGACGCCGACGCAGCGCCTCGTCGCGGCGGAGTCGATCCGCGATCCGCGCAGCCTCGTCGGGCGGCAGCTCCTCGAGGCGATATCGCTCGAGAAGAAGGTCTGGGATGTCTGCAGTCATCGTTCCATTCCTGATTGGGCGTGCGCACGCACGGTGTCGCGGAGTTGTCTCAACCGCTTGCGCACGCCCGAGACCGACAATCCCACTTCGTCCGCGACCTGTTCGAGCGACAGACCGTCCACGTAGTGGAGGACAGCCATCGTGCGGCTCGATTCCGGGTGCCGGTTGAACAGCCAGTCGAGCAGCATGCGCGCATCGCTTTCGCCGCCCGCGGCTTCCGCGCAGGCGATTCGGTCGATTCGGTCGTCGTCGGTCGTTCCCGAGATCGCCGGCCGCCGGCCGCGATCGCGAATCCGGTTCAGACACACGTTGGTCGCGATGCGGTAGAGCAGGCTCGAAGGGTAGCGGGCGTCGAGATCGCGGCGGCGCTCGATCACCCTGACGAACACGTCCTGTGCGGCATCGAGCGCTTCGTCTTCGTCTCGCAGCAGCTGGCGGCACCGCCGGAGAACCATCGGCCCGTACCGGCCACTGAGGGCCTCGACATCCAGCTCCCCGCGCTCACCACGCACGTTAGGTGTATAACACCGCGATCGCGGCGAAGTGTTACTCTCGCGTCTGCATCCATGCGCAGCCCGCTCGCCCGGCTTCAAAAGCTCTGTCTCGCGCTGCCCGAGGCGCACGAAGTGAAAGCGTGGGGCGAGCCGACGTTCCGCGTGAACAACAAGATGTTTGCGATGTACGCGGATGCGCACAACCATCACGGCGGAGGGCGGCACGCGGTGTGGGTCAAGGCGGCGCCAGGCCGCCAGGAGCGCGCGGTGCGGACGGCGCCCCAACGGTTCTTCGTGCCGCCGTACATGGGACCGAGCGGCTGGATCGGTATCTGGCTGGATGGCGTGTGCGACTGGGACGAGCTCGGCGACATCCTGCGCGACGCCTACCGGCAGGTCGCACCCAGGAAGCTGCTCGCGTCCATCACCCATGGCGATTCGGACCGTTAAACTCGGATCGCCACGGGCGCGATCGGAAGGGTTGCGTCTGGGGACGGTGCGCCGGCCGCCGCGCGGCGTGAAGAAAACCGACTACGCGCGGCTCGGTTACTACGATCTGTGGATGCCGGGGCTCGCGCCGAGCGAGCCGCTGCGCGGGTGGGTCATGTCGAAGCCGATCACGCCCGCGCGCTGGGCGACGTTCGCGCGGCGTTATCGGGCCGAAATGCGCGCACCCGCCGCTCAGCGGTTGCTGGCGCTGCTTGCAGCTTTGTCATCGACGACAAATCTGTCGGTCGGGTGCTATTGCGAGGACGAGTCCCACTGTCACCGGTCCGTTCTGCGAGAGCTGCTGGCTGAAGCCGGTGCGTCCGTGCTATCCTAACGGAACTTTGGTGAACTTCTCCGCAGCCGGGCGACTTCTGGTCCTGCTCCTTAGCAGCGTCGGCATTAGTGTGCCGACAACCAGCGGGTGATGTAGCCGAACCATAAAGAAGCGATTCCACAAAAGGGCCATCACCTGAAAACGGTGATGGCCCTTTTGATTTTTTGGCCGATAAGAAAAAGAGGAACCCAATGACTGCCGCCAACACTCAGCCGCAACCTAAACCGTCGAACGCCGCGCCGATGACCGTCCGTCCGGCTCAGCCGCCAGCCGGGCCGGGCAAGAGCTCGCACGGAACGTTGACGCCGATCGAGAACCATCCGCCCGACGAGCCCGGCTACGGCCACGGCGTCTGAGCGAAGCGGCGACGCTCGCTAGACTTCCGCTGCGTAAGAGTCGAAGACGAACGGACCGTCGGGCAGCGTGAGGCCGAAGAGCTCGCGCGCCGCGGCATGCAGATGCCTCCGTTCGAGTGGTTCGTCAGTGGTCCTGCCGTCTCGATACTTCGTAATGATGTTGTTGCGCAGCACGACCCGCTCGGCGCGGCCGGTCCGCTGGATCGTCAGCGTGCGGCGGAAGATCGAGTCGGGGTGCGTGGAGGTGAAATGATTCGCGACCTCGACGTCCCACCTCGTCTGCGGCTCTTCTGAGAACTCATACAAGTCCTGCGTCGATTCCGCATCCCGCATCGACAACACCCACAGCCCACCTTCACGGCGCAGCGAATACTCGAAGCCGCCCTGATTGGACGTTGCACCCTCGCGGAGCGGCATCGGCTCGATCAAGCCGATCGATCCGAAGCCGACGTCGGCCATCCACACCTCGTCACCGATCGGAATCCGCAGCACCATGTGTGTCCGGCACCAGCGCTCCGGCGGTCCGCGGCGGACGCGGCCCAGCTGCGTGATCGGCGCGAACCCGAGCTCGCGAAGCGCGGACGCGAACAGCGTGTTGTGCTCGAAGCAGTAGCCGCCGCGCCGCTCGTCGACGAATTTGCGCTCGAGATCGTCGAGCGCGAGGCTGATGCGGCCGCCGGTTTGAATCGTCAGGTTCTCGAAGAGAAACGTCTCGCGATGCGCGGCGTGCAGCCGGCGCAGCGTGTCGACATCGGCGCCGAGCGCGCTCGCGCGTAGCGCGCCCGCTGTGCGGGCGCCGCTCTTGCCGGCCTCAATCCGTTCCAGATACTCGTGCAGGCGCATGACGCCTCCATCATAATGTGGGTCCTTCCATGTTCGTCGGCCACCTCGCCCTCGGTTTCGCCGCGAAGCGAGTCACGCCGCGCGTGTCGCTCGCGGTGCTGCTGACGGCATCACAGGTCGCCGACGTGCTGTGGCCATTGTTTCTCGCGCTCGGTCTCGAGCAGGTACGGATCGATCCGGGCAACACCGCGTTCACGCCGCTGGACTTCGTCAGCTATCCGTGGTCGCACTCGCTCGTCATGCTGATCGTCTGGGGCGTCGCGTTCGGCGCGATCTACCGGATGGCGACGGGACGGAACGGCCGCATCTTCATCGTCCTCGCGGCGCTCGTCGTCAGTCACTGGCTGCTCGACTGGATCACGCACGCCCCCGACATGCCGATTTATCCGGGCGGGGCGACATATGGCCTGGGGATGTGGAACAGCGTCGCCCTGACGATGATCGTCGAGGGGATCATGTTCGCGGCGGGACTGTGGATCTACCTGAGGATCACGCGGGCACGCGACGCAATCGGCCGCTGGGGATTCGCCGCGTTGATTGCGCTGCTCGTGGTCGTCTATGCGGCGAACGCGATGAGCAGTCCGCCGCCGTCAGTCAACGCGATCATCGTCGGCGCAAGCATCGGCGCCGCGATCATGACCGCGTGGAGCTGGTGGGCCGATCGGCATCGGGAGGTTATACTCACGCCTTCAAGGAGCGACACATGACCAAGAAGTCTCTGCTGCTCGTCTGCGCGGGTCTGGTCTTCGTCAGCGGGTTCGCGGCCGGCAGCATCGTGCGCGCGCAGTCGGACGCCAGGCGTGTGTTCGAGCTGCGCACCTACACGTCGCCGGAAGGGAAGCTGGCCGATCTCGACAAGCGCTTCCGCGATCACACCATGCGGATCTTCAAGAAGCACGGGATGGAGAACGTCGGCTACTGGCATCCGCAGGACGCGCCTGATTCCGCGAACACGCTGATTTACATCGTCGCGCACAAGAGCCGCGACGCCGCGAAGGCGAGCTGGGCCGCGTTCCAGGCCGATCCGGAATGGAAGAAGGTCTCCGACGAATCGCAGGTCAACGGCCGGATCGTGTCGAAGGTCGTCTCGGTGTTCATGGATCCGACTGACTATTCGCCGCTGAAGTAAGCGCAAGAAAGGACGCGCCATGACGCGCATCATCGTCGCGTGCTCATTCGTCCTGCTGCTGGCGATGTCGACCTACTGGGTTGGTCACGCACAGCAGGACGATCCGCGTTTCACGGGACCCACCGAAGTGCTGGACGCCAAGGATCTGAGCCCGGGCAGACGCAGCTTCGGCCCCGGCGCGCGAACGGCATGGCATAGTCACAGCAAGGGACAGTTCGTGCTCGTCGAAGAAGGGCGCGCGCGCGTACAGCGGAAAGGCGAACCGGCGAAGGATCTCGGCGTCGGCGAGAGCGACTACACAGCGCCGAACGTCGCCCACTGGCACGGGGCGACACCCGATCGCCGGCTCGTGCAGATCGCGCTGACGATGGGCGAAACCAAGTGGATGGAAAAAGTGACCGACGCCGAGTACGCCGGCCGGTAGGGCGCCGCGCTTCGCGCGGCGTGGTAGCATCGGAGACGGCCAGCGACCTCCCCGCACGTGGTGTATGTCACGCACTGGATCCCGCGCCGTTGTCGTCTTCCTTATCTGTCTGATCGCCGGCGCGCTCGCGGCGGCCGGTCAGCAGCCCCCAGCCACGTTCTCCTCGGCGAATCGCACCGTGGCGGTCTACGCCACCGTAACCGAGCCGGGCGGACGCCTCGTTCCTGATCTCGCTCGCGACAGTTTCGCGATCGACGACAACAACAAGCGCCAGGATCTGACGCTGTTCGCCAACGACGTCCAGCCGATCACGGTGGTGATGCTGCTGGATCGCAGCGGCAGCATGCGCGCGAACTTCGAGCTGGTCGAGCAGGCCGCCGAGGAGTTCGTCAAGGAGATGCTGCCGGCCGACAAGGCGCGGATCGGCAGCTTCGCGACGCGCATTCAGGTCGATCCGCGCGACTTCACGTCCGATCACGACGAGCTGATCAACATCCTCCGCACCGAGCTGCAGCCGGAGGGACCGACGCCGCTGTGGAATGCGGTGAACGTCGGCATCACGGCGCTGCTGCATCAACAGGGCCGCCGCGTGGTGCTCGTGTTCACGGACGGCGTCGACAGTCCGATGAACATGAGCGCCAACAACAGCTCGCTGAAATCGGTGATGAAGCGCGCCGAGGAAGAGGACGTGATGGTGTACGCCATCGGCCTCGCGAGCTCGATCCCGTCCTGGGCCGCGCCGCGCGCGCCGACGCGCGGCGGATATGGATTCCCGGGCCGCGGCGGATGGGGCGGCCGCGGCGGATGGGGCGGAGGCGGCGGCTTCGGCCGGGGAATGCCCTTGAACGGCAAGCCCGATGAAGGACTGCCGAAAATCGCAGAGGCGACTGGCGGCGGGTACTTCGAGCTGACGTCGACCAGCAATCTCGCGTCCACGTTCAAGCGCGTCGCCGAGGAGTTGCATCACCAGTACGCGCTCGGCTTCACGCCGACGTTGCTCGATGGCAAAATGCACTCGCTTCAGGTGAAGGTGGCGCCGCCGGGCATGACGGTTCGCGCGCGGCGAAGCTACCTGGCGGCCAAAGTGACCTCGTGAGGAGAGAGCGATGATCGTCACGAAATCGTGGCTCGTGCTGCTTGCGGCCGTATCGGTCCTCGCCGCGGCGTCGATCACGACGAGAGGCGCCGCGTCAATCGCGGCGAGAGGAAATGTCCAGGCGGGATCGCCACAGCCGGACTGGAAGGCGATCGAAGACGAGACGATGCGCCACTATCAGGCGGTGCTGCGGTTCGACACCAGCAACCCGCCGGGCAGCGAGACGCAGGTCGCGGAGTACGTCAAAGGCGTGCTCGACAAGGAAGGCATTCCCGCGAAGATCCTCGCCCTCGATCCGAAGCGTGCGAACGTCGTCGCGCGGCTGAAAGGCAACGGGAGCAAACGGCCCTTCCTCATCATGGGCCACAGCGACGTCGTCACCGTGGACGCGGCGAAGTGGAAGCACCCGCCGTTCAGCGCGACGCGCGAAGGCGGCTATGTCTACGGGCGCGGCACGGTCGATGACAAGGACAACCTCACGGCGGCGTTGATGACGGTCCTGACGCTCAAGCGGCTCAGCGTGCCGCTGGATCGCGACGTCATCTTCCTCTCGGAAGCAGGCGAAGAAGGCAACTCGAACTTCGGCATCCAGTTCATGGTCCAGCAGCACTTCCCGGAGATCGAGGCGGAGTACTGCTACGCCGAGGGCGCCGGCGTGACCCGGATCAACGGCGAGACGAAGTACGCGACGGTGCAGACGCTCGAGAAGATCCCGCGCGGCATCGAGCTCGTGGCGCACGGCATCTCTGGCCACGGGTCGGTGCCGCTCAAGTCGAACGCGATCGTCCACCTGGCGGGCGCTGTCTCGCGAATCGGCGAGTGGCGGCCCGATGTCCGCTTCAACGAGACCACCGGCACCTACTTCCGTAAGCTCGCGGCGATTTCACCACCTGACGTCGCGAAGTACTACCGCGACGTCCTCTCCACCGATCCGAAGGTGCGCAAGGCGGCCGACGATTGGTTGTTCGAGAACGAGCCGCGGCACTCGTCGATGCTGCGCACCTCGGTGTCGCCGAACATCTTCA
>DAIUKO010000034.1:0-19175 GCA_036848175.1 Vicinamibacterales bacterium
CGACGGGCGGATTCTCGCCGCCACGTCGCGGGCGCCTGACCGACGAGCTTTTTGAACGCGCGGCCGAAGGCCGCCTCCGATTCGTAGCCCACGGCGTTCGCGACTTCGGCGACCGGCCCGCCGTCCGCGAGGAGGCGCGACGCGACCTGCATGCGCCAGAGCGCCAGGTACTGCATCGGCGGCTGACCGACCATCTGCGCGAACCGCTCGGCGAAAACTGACCGCGAGACACCGACGAGCCGCGCGAGCCGATCGACCGTCCACGGCGCGCTCGTCGCGCTGTGCATCGCCGCGAGAGCCTGTCCGACCACGCGGTCGCGCAATCCCGCCAGCCAGCCGGTCTCGGTCGCCGACAGCGTCTCGAGATACTGGCGGATCGTCTCCACGAACATCAGCTCCGACAGCCGCGCCAGGACGTTCTCGCTGCCCGGGCGCGTGCTGCACGATTCCCGCACGGCAATCTGCATCAACGTTCGCAGCCACGCCGTCGTCGGGCGCGGACCGGTGGCTGACAGATGGATGACGCTCGGCAGCGCGGCGAGCAGCGGATTGTAGGGACGCTCGTCGCAGCCCAGGAAGCAGCAGATGATGCGCGCGCGATCGGGACCGCCGCCGCCGAGCTCGTAGAACAACGGCAGCGCCGTCGACGGCCGCGCGAACGCCGACATGTCCGGCGCGGCGCGCATGTCCGGAGCGCTCGCCAGCACGTGCGCATCGCCTTGTGGAAACACGATCAGATCGCCTTCGCGCAGCCGGATCGGCTCCGCGCCGACGGCGTGCCCCCAGCACGACCCGCGGGCGATGAGGTGATATTCGATGACGCGCTGCGCGCCCGGCATCACGCGTCCGGCAATCGCGCGCGACGGCGGCGCCTCGGCGACCCACGGCGAGCTCAACTCGAAGTCGAAGTAGACCGCGCCGGTCAGGCGCACCGCGCGCAGCACGTCGGAGAGCACGTCGGTCGTCACGCGCAAGGACGTGCGCGCGGGACGGACGAGTACCGGACGTGGACGACCGGACGGATCGGCGTCACTCACGGACGCGCGGCTAGAGAAATCGGACGCATGCGCATGGTTCACAGGCTGGACCTCACCGTAACGTAGAGACGAGCCGACGCGTTGAGGCGGCGGCGAATGTTGAAAGGATCGCTATGAGCAATGTAGTTCCCGTTGAATCCGCGGCCGAAGCAGAGCGCGCCGGCAAGAAGGCAAGCGCCCGCGCGCAGGCGCTCGCCGATCGTCTCGAACTGGGCGCCCGCGCTCTGGCCGCGCTCGCCGGCGGGCTCACCGACGCCGAGTGGCAAACCCCGATTCCCGGAGACGGCCGCAAGATTGGCGTCGTCGTCCATCACGTCGCCAGCATGTATCCGCTGGAGATCAACTTCGCGCAAACGCTCGCCGCCGGTGAACCGATCGCGGGCGTCACGTGGGACAACGTCCACGCGATCAACGCCGCGCACGCCAGGGAGAACGACGCCGTCACGCGAGCGGCCGCCCTCGATCTGCTCGGGCGCAACAGCGCCGCCACCGCGGCGGCAGTGCGGGCGCTGAGCGACGAACAACTCGATCGCGCCGCGCCGGTGTCGCTCAACTCGGATGCGCCGCTCACGTGCCAGTTCTTCATCGAAGATCACGCCTTGCGGCACAGCTATCACCATCTCGCGCGGATCCGGGCCGTGCTGAAGTAGAACCCCGTCGGGATTTGGGATTCGGGATTCGGGATTTGATGTCCCGCCCGAATCCCGTCCAGCGTCAGCGTCGTATCCCCTCCAGGTAGGCGATAACGTCATTCGCCACGGCCGAACGTCCGCACCGGCTTCGACTCCGCGTAGCTCCTGCCGGGCGCGGCTCCGCGATACCCGCCGACCCAGTTCGCAATCATCGTCGCCGTCATCTTCGCGTTGTCGAGCGCCACAAAACTGACGCTCTACCTGGTAGGAACGAGAGCGGCAAGGTATTTCAGGACGCTCTGCACAGCCCCCGGCACAGGGCGGGTCGTGATACGGTCGCGGATTTCGATACTACAGATAGGGAGACAGGGCAGGTTCAAATGAGCAGTGTGTGCGTCCTGACACAGGATGCGGTTCAACAGGAATCGATGCTGTCGCATGTTGCCTTCACGCGACTGCTGGAGTGGCTGGACGCCGGCGTCGATTCCCGAGGCGAACGCTACGTCGAGATCCGCCGGCGTCTCGTCGCCTACTTCGAGCGGCGGAACCGCCCGGCGGCGAATGAGTTGGCGGACGAGACGCTCAACCGCATCGGTCGAACGCTGGAACAGAACCGGGTGATTTCGATCAGCCCGCCGGCCAGGTACTGCTATCTGGTCGCGAAGTTCGTCATGCTCGAGGACATTCGCCGCGAGCGCAGGCTCGTGCGCCTCGACGAATCCCAGGCGGCGGATGCACGTTCCGTCAATGCGCACGACGCGAACGACGAGTTCGTTCTGCACGAACAGCGGCTTGAGTCGCTCGATCGCTGCTTGCAGAAGCTGAACCCCGATCAGCGCGAGTTGATCGTCGAGTACTACCGCGACGCAGGCCGCGAGAAAATCGAGCGGCGCCGCAATCTCGCCAGTCGGCTGGGGATCTCGATGAATGCGCTCGGCATCCGAGCCTACCGCATCCGTGACGCGCTGATGTCGTGCGTCGAGAGCACTGCGCCTGCGGCGTGATTCCTGGTTGATCCCCGCGGCAATTCAGACATAATCGGTGGCCGTGATCAGGCCATCGCTTCTCATACTCACGTTGCTCGTGTGGTCGGCGACGGCGTACGGCCAGACGATCAACGAGCTGACCGCGCAAGAGAAGGCGCAGGGATGGCAGCTCCTCTTCGACGGCAAGACGTTGAAGGGATGGCATCCGTCGCCGGGTGCTCAAGGCGGCGGCCGCGCCGCCGCGCCACCGCCGGCGCAGCCCGGTGCGCTCGCGCAGGTGGGCTCGACGCCGAAACCGTGCGTGACGGCAGCGGGGCGATCCGATGCGGCGCCCGGCGCCTCACATTGGGAAGTCGTCGACGGATTGCTGACGGCGTGCGGCGAGCCGCCCGGCTACCTGACTTCCGATCAAAGCTTCAAGAACTTCGTCCTGTCGATCGAATTCCGATGCGGTGAGCTGACCAACAGCGGTGTGTTCGTCCGCTCACCGAAAGAAGCCGGCGGCTACGAGGTCCAGATCTGGAAACAACAGCCGGCGGGCTACAACACTGGAGCGATCGTCGGGACCGCGAAAACGTCGCGCGACTTCATGTTCAAACCCGACCAATGGAATCGTTTCCAGATTACGGCTGAGGACGACCACATCGTCGTGGTCCTGAACGGCGAGACGACGCTCGACATCCACGACGCGAAGTTCTCGGAAGGCAACCTCAGGCTGCAGTATCAGCAATTCCCGATCGCGTTCCGCAACATCAAAATCCGCGCGCTCCGCTGAGCCTTCCCTATCCGTTCTGCATTGCACCCTATCCGATCGGATAGCGCGTCGGACTGAATTCGCTCGAACGGCGCGTTCATCACATTTTTATGCCCGGCGCGTCGTTTGCTCCGGCGACCGTTCATGCGTTTCTTGTTCGTACGTACTGCACGCTGGTGAAAGGTGCGCTCGTGATGACGGCCGCCCGAGCCGGCGCGTATGCAACCATCCTCAACCGGGTGAAGCGGTCGACGTGGCTGCCGTCCAACTGGACGCCGTCGCTGCGCGCTGCGCTGATTCTCTGGCGCGACTACGGCCATCTTGCCAGCGTTCGATCGCGGCTGGCGACCGATCGCGCGGGCAATCCGCTTCCGTGGTACACGTATCCAGCCATCCAGTACCTGCAGCAACTCGACTTCCGCACGAAGACGATCTTCGAGTACGGCTCCGGCATGTCGACGCTGTTCTGGGCGTCCATTGCCGGCCGGGTCGTTTCGGTCGAAGACGACGAGCAGTGGTTCGACACGATCGCCGCGCGCGTCCCAGCGAACGCCACCGTCACGCTGCAAACCGACCTGGCGGAGTTCCCCGCGGCGATTCATCGCACCGGCGAACGCTTCGACGTGATCGTCGTCGATGGACCGGCACGCGGGCGGACCCGGTTGAAATGCTGCCGCGCTGCGCTCACCGCGCTCCGCAGCGGCGGACTGATCATCCTCGACAACTCTGATTGGCTTCCGGAATCGTCGCGCCTGCTGCGCGAGCATGGCCTGCTTCAAGTGGACATGACCGGATTCGCGCCGATCTGCGGCCACGTGCAGACGACGTCGTTCTTCTTCGATCGACGGTTCGACGTCCTACCGCTCTCGGGACGTCAGCCGGACGTTCCGATCGGCGGTGCGGCAGGCGATTGGGAGTGTCCGCTGATGCAGACAGAGGGTGCGCTCATCGAGTGCGACGGCGAGGCGTTCCGCGCCGTCGCTCACGACACATCGTTCGAAATCCTGACAACGGCCTGTGGTCCACGCGGGTTCCGGGCGTTCAGCTATCTCGGCGGCGACGATGTGCGATGCGTGGCGATCGTCGATCGCGATCGCGATCGCGTGCTGCTGACCCGCCATCGGCCGCCGGATGCCGAACGAGAGATCGCGCGCCTGGCGGCGATGACGTGGGGCGAATTCCGCGCCTTCATCGCGGCGCATCCAAAGCGCCGCTACGTGCTGTGATCTATTTGACCGGCACGGATACCGTGATCCGGTCCTGCAACAACGCCGTCACCACAGTGCCCGGTGCAATCTGCACCTCGTCGCCTTTCGTCGCCATCACCGTGCCCACGCCACCGGCCACTGCGCCGATCGCCGCGCCTTTTCCGCCGCCGGCGACGCCGCCGACGATCGCGCCAAGGCCGGCGCCAAGGCCGCCCTTCTTCACGTCGTCCTTCTTGTTCTGCGCCGCCTCCTGCGCGATGCGCGCCATCTGGACTTTGTACGTCTCACCGCGGACCGTGAGCCGGTCGAATCGAATGGCGAGCGATGCCTTGCCTTTCACGCGTCCCGACTCCTTGACGTCGATGACCGATCCGGTGATCGCGGACCCCGCAGGAATCGCGGTCGCGCCGGAGATGACGACGGCCTTCTCGACCGATCCCTTGACGGGATCCTCGACTTTGCTCGTGTTCGACGCGAGCGTGCTCAGGATCTTCACCTGGATCGGTGTGCCGGCCGGAATCGTGACCTCGCGGAATGTCGGCTCAGGCGGTGGAGGCGGCGGCGTTGCGACACTCACCGGTCGGTCCGCGGCTGCAGTGGTTGCCGGCGGCGCCGCGCTTGGTGTCGATGGTCGTGCAGCGGCGGCAGACGTCGACGGTGGCGCGGCGGCCGCGGGCGCCGCTGATGCAGGCGGCGCTTCGGCCGGCTGCGCGGGCGCCGGAGCTGGTTGAGCAGCGGCCGCGTCCGATGCCGGTGCGGCCTGCGGCGCCGCGCTCTGTGCCGGCGTGGCTGTCGCCGCCTGCCCAGTTGCCGCCGACTGCTGGGAACTGGGTTGTGAACACGCGACGACGAGACCCGCCGCGAGCGTCAGCGCAAGCAACCTGATCATAGTGACCTCCCGATGGACGTACGTTCAGCGAAGCAATTGTCCACGGTATACCTGTCCAGCTGCGGAAGCCATGCGAAATCGGCAATCACGATCTCGCCACAGCTGAGGCAGCCGCCACGCCAGCGCGGCACTCGCAACTGTGTCAAGGCAGCTTGACGATGACCGCCGCGGTGAATTCGACCTGCCAGGCCACGTTCGCGCGCAAAGCGAAGAAGCACGCACCGGGTGCGCAGGCGATCGCGGTTGCGCCGGCGTCGATGAAGGTCGCGAACACCCGGCCGTCGAGCCGCACGCCGAAGTGAGGGACGAGAAACAGCTTGGCGCCGCCGCCGCCGCCGAGCGTGAAACGCACTTCATTGTCGGCTTCAGCGGCGTATCGCGTCAGCCCGAGCATGCCGGTCATGAACGGTCGTACGCGTCCGAATCCAAACTCCTGCAGCGCTCCACCTTGCCAGTGATCGACCGAGACCCGCCAGCGCACGGGAGGGCCGTAAGGTTGGAGCGGCGCCAACACGTTCGCGCCTTGATGGCTGAACAACCCTTCGACCTGAAGTCCGTTCTCGATCGGCACATCGACGACGACGCCGAGCGCCGGAGCGCCATCGATATCGAGCGGCCGCGCCGCGGCGATCTCGAAGAGATCGCCGCCGAACCGGTAACCGCCGAGGGGCGCGATTTCGACGCCCTGCGCGCCGAGCGGCAGGGCACGAGCGAGCAGGACGATCGCTGCCGTTGTGCCGATGAATCGTGCTCGCTCCCACCGCACGTCAACCCACGTCCTATTACATCTTCGGGAAGATTACCGGCAGTACGGCGTCGGTAGTGTACACGCATCGATCGTTGTGGCCGCATTCCGGCACGATCTGGACCTGGTGCTTCGCGCCGAGCCGCTCGTTGATGTACTTCACGTACGCTTCCCCGCGCGCGCGGCGCGTCGCGCCTTGCGCCATTGCCGGGCACGACGAATCGAATCCGCCGAGCGGCAGCGTGTCGACCTGACCGAACAGAAACGTCGTCGGGCGGGAGACGAGCTGCTTCTTCAGCTGCTCGTCGCTGATCTTCGCCGTGTATCCGCTGGATCGGTTCTCGAGACCGGCCGGCCAGCGATCGTAATTCGCGCATGTCGAGGCGTCGAACGCGCCGTACGAAAACTTCGTGTGGACCTTCTCCGTCTCCCACGCGCCTTTCGCGTTCTCGGGCGCGCCGTCGTCGACTGGCTGAGGCCGGGTGTTATCGGGCCACGCATAGCTGGATGGATTTGCGACGACGTAGGTGACCGGAACGCCGAGCGTGTCGTGGACACGGTTCGCCATCTGGTAGCGGGCGACGAACTGCCCGCCCGCCGAATGTCCGGCGACGACGATCGCGCGCATGTTCGGGAAGACGCTCTTGTTCGCGAGCTTCTTCAGCACCGAATCGACGAAATCAAACGATGTCAGATCGGGATGGCTCGCCGACACGCCGCCTGACCTCCAGCTGTCGCCGGTGCAGCTCCAGCTGACTTCATCCGCCGCGAGCGTGTCGTGGCAATTGCCCGCCGCCGAGGCGATCCGCGGCGCGATCACGACCGAGTCGTCGAGCGCGCCGGCGAGGAACGTCGCCGCGACGGCCGTCGAAAAGTAATGATCGGCGTTGCGGTTCGTCCCGTGGACCATGATCAGCGCGCGCCGGACGCTGTCATTGCGCACGTCGAGCGAGCGCGTGCGATAGATCAGCGAACGCGCCGGCCCCGAACCGAGCGCGACCCATTCCGTGCAGTTCGCCGTCGCAGTCGTGCAGGCGGCCGCCGACGCGGGCGTGTGGTTCTGTTGCGAGAACGATGCGATCAGTCCGAGCAGGAGAAATGAAAAGGTTCGCATGGTCGTGATCATCGCTCAAAAACGCTCGAGTCGATACGGCGCAAGCGGTTCCACGCGGACTCCGTCCAGGATCTCCAGCGACGCGAGTCGTCCGACGAGCGGACCGAGCGTCACCCCGCTGTGCATCACGGCCAGGTAGACATCGGGACGGCGTTGGGGAAATCCGACGATTGGGTACGAGTCCTTCGGAAGCGGCCGGAAGCCCAGCGTCACTTTCTCGATCGAGGCCTTCGCGAGCTGTGGGAGCACGGCGGCCATCTTCGACAGGAACGCCTCACCCTTCTCCTTCGTCGCATCTTCGACCGGTGACGGTCCGAAGTCGAGCCCGGTCACGATGCGGCCGTCGGGCTTCTGCTTTACGTTGCCGATCGGCGACAGCACGACGCGATCGACCAGCGGCGGCTGCGGCGGCGTGTGAAACAGGATGCCGGGCGACCGGGTCAGCTGCACGTTGAGTTCAGCCATCGCCGCAATCTTCGGCGTGTCCGTGCCGCAGGCGACGACGAGCACGTCAGCCTCGACGTCGCCTTGTGTCGTCTTGACCGCGCGCAGTCTGCCGTTCGAGCGATCCAGACCGACGACTTCACAGGGATGCACCACGCGCGCGCCGGCGCGTGCGGCCCGCGCGAGGATGACTTCGGTCGCACCGACGGGGTCGGCTGCGCCTTCGACTTCCGCGTGACTCGCGCCAGTCACGACGCCGGGCACGAGATTCGGTTCGAGCTCGCGCAGCCGTCGCTCGTCGATGAGACGCACCGCGTAGCCCCAGCTTTGAAAACGGTGAACGGTCTCGGCCTCCCGCGCCGCGCGCTCGGCCGTGTTCGTCCATTCCACGGATCCGCCCCAGCGCACGGGCAGGTCGGCGCCGATGTCGGCGTGCAGCTCCCGCCACGCCTGAATGCCCATCAGGCTCAACCCGAAATAGGCCTGCGGCTGCTTCTTCGCGTTGATCCACGCGAACGAGTTCGCGGTGGCGCCGGTTGCGGGCCGCAATTTTTCGAGAAGTGTCACCGCCGCGCCGCGCCGTGCGAGCTGATACGCGATGTTGGCGCCGAGAATCCCGCCGCCGGCGATCGCGATGCGATGTTGCGTCTGTGCGCGCAGGCGGAATCCCGGCGTGACCGCGACGGCGACGCCTCCGAACAGCTGCAGCAGCGCCCTTCGATTCATGGGTCGAGCGACATTTTAGCGGCGTGTTTGCTCGAATTCACGACCGGGCCGCTCCGCTGTCGCGGCCCGAAAACCGTGGTCGAAGGTTCGTTGTGACTATTACCACTCCAGCCTCTACGGTCCACTGGCCCGCGCGGGTAGTGTATGGTGACGGCGATGAAGCGAGTACGCGATTTCACTGTTTTCACATGCGTCATTGGCCTCGCCAGCTGTACGTCAGGGAGTCGTCCGATGCCGGCCGATCCGTTGCCCGCGCTCACGACCGAGAGCGCCTCGAACTTCGCGCAGATCACGTTGAAATGCGTCAGCAAGGAGTATCCGAATTCTCCCGCCTACGTCCTCAACGCGGCCGACGACGTGCAGGCGCCGCAGAAGGTGCATCCGGCGTTCTACGGCTGCTACGACTGGCATTCCTCGGTTCACGGCCATTGGATGCTCGCGCGCCTGATCCGGTTGTTTCCGGCGCTCCCGGAACGCGATCGCATTGTGAAGGCGCTCGACGCGAACCTCACCGCCGCGAACATTCAAACGGAAGCGGCGTACTTCAGGCGCCCAGGCACACAAGCGTTCGAGCGGACCTACGGGTGGGCGTGGGCGTTGAAGCTCGCCGAAGAACTGCACATCTCGACGTCGCCCGAGGCGAAACGCTGGGAGCAGAATCTTCAGCCGCTCACCGATGCGCTGGTCCAGCGCTACCTCGATTTCCTGCCGAAGCAGACCTATCCGATTCGAACCGGACTCCATCCGAACACCGCGTTCGGCCTCGCCTTCGCCCTCGACTACGCGAACGCCGTCGGTGATGCCGCGCTGAAAGAGATGCTGGTGAAGCGGAGCGTCGCCTACTTCGCGAACGATGTGGATTACCCGGCCAGGCTCGAACCGAACGGCTCGGACTTTCTCTCACCGGCGCTGGTCGAGGCCGATCTGATGCGCCGCGTACTGGCGCCGCCGCAGTTCGCCGACTGGTTCCGCAACTACCTGCCGCAGCTGAAACGCGGAGAGCCGAAAAACCTGATGGAGATAGCGATCGTGACCGATCGATCCGATCCGCAGCTCGGGCACCTGGATGGCTTGAACCTCAGTCGCGCATGGTGCATGCGCCACGTCGCCGCGGCGCTGCCGGACCGCGATCCGGCGCGCGCCACGCTCGCGACCGCGGGCCACACGCATGCGCTCGACGCGCTGCAGCATGTGGCCACCGGCCACTACGAAGGCGAACACTGGCTGGCGTCGTTCGCCGTGTACCTGCTGACGGAACGATAGTCATGTTTCGAGGCGAAGCAAATGAACGCGCCCGGCGACATCTCCCACGGCCAGGATGTCGTCGCGGGGCGACAACGCGATCGAGCGAAGGGCGGAATCGAACGTGAACGCGGCAATCTGATCGGCAGATTGCAGATCCCACACTCGTACCGAGCGGTCCCGCGAGCATGAGGCACCACGTCGGCCGTCTGCCGTCAGCGCCACGGCATTGACCCTGTCGACGTGTCCGCGTAGACGTGCGACCGGCGCCTCGAGCTCGAGATCCGCCAGTTCCAACTCATGATTGCTGCATGCCCAGAGAACGTGTGTGGCTCCGCCATCGATGGCAAACGCGCTGATCGCTTCGCGCTGCTTCGTCACGATGGAATGGATCTCACTGGTCCGGAGGCTGAATGTCAGCAGACAGACGCCGTCGCGAAGCGCCACCGGCGCTCCGGCATCGACTGTGATGAGACTGTGCCGCATCGGGTTCGGATCGCGGGTGGTGGCGCTGAGCACGACATGGTCACCGTCCGCACTGAGCCAGACTTTCGCAACGTTGTAGACGGGCTCGCCCGGCAGGTAAAGATCCGGATCCGCGCGTTGATCGAGAGGATCGGTGCGAGCCGCCGGTCTGGCGATCAGATGATCGAACAGCCGCCGCGTCCCGAATCGATCGATCAGGCCGCCGCTCGGCACATCCCAGACGTACACGAACCGATCGGCGCATGATGTCGTCAGGTAGCGTGCGATTCCACTCAGCGCGCACGTGTCGACTGCGGACATGTGCCGAACGGGAATCCACGTGCTCGCACCGGACTCGATCGTCCACATCCAATATTGATTGTCGAGGCCAGCGGACAGCAGACACGAGCCGTCGTCGGAAAATCCGAGCGAATGGACCGGAGCGGTGTGCGCTGGTATGGCTCGCACGACACGGCCCGAATGGACCTCGCGGACGATCACGCGACCATCGTCCCCGCCCGACGCGCATAGCTGTCCGTCGTTGCTGAAGACCAGCGCTACCACCTCGCCGGCATGAGCGCCCTTCGCCACCGGCGCTCGAAGGCTGTCGAGACGCCAGAGTTTGATCGTGCGATCGGCCGAAGCGGTCGTCGCGTGAGTGCCGGCCTCGTCCATCAAGACGGCGGTGATCGCGTCGCTGTGACCTTCGAGTCGTGCGAGCGCCTCGCCGGTGCGCAGATTCCACAGCACGGCAGACTTGTCAGCAGACCCTGAGATCGCGCGTTCCACCGCCGGTGCGAGTGCGACGGCGGTGACGCTGCCAGCGTGGGCAGCGAGCGTACGCACGCACGAGCCCGTATCGAGGTCCCACATCTTCACCGTCCGATCGGTCGAACCGGACAATGCGTGCCGCCCGTCGGCCGCGATGGCCACGGCGTTTACGGAATCGGTGTGACCGTCGAGCGTGCGAACGAGCTCGCCGGAGGCGAGATTCCATACGCGGACCGTGCAATCGTCGGAGCCCGAAACGGCTCGGCTGCCGTCGGCCGACATCGCAACCGATGTCACACGGTCGCTGTGACCCGTCAGGATATTGCGCACCATCCCCCGCGCCACATCCCACACGCGTACGACCTTTTCGCGTGAGGCCCACACCGCGAGGGTTGCATTGCTGGAGAGCGCGAGCGCAGTGACAGCAGGCCCGCGAGCATCGAAGAAGACCCACGGATCGGGCTCCGCCGTGCCGAGGTTCCACCAGTACAACAGACCGTCGGCGCCTCCGCTCACCAGAACTTGTCCGTCGCCACTCGCCGCGACGGCTCGCGCGCCGAGCTCGAAGTGGTGGAGCTTGTGAATCGGAGAGCCGACGGCTCGATCCCAGACGCAGACGGTGCCGTCGTTCGAAGCCGAAATCACCCGATCCTGGCGGGAGTCGTCGGCAAGCGCGGTCACGCCCGCCTGGTGACCAACCAGCGTCATCAGCAACATCTCGCCGGGCGAATCGAGCGTCGGATGCATCAGCCTCAACCACGGCCGATGGATCGAGTCGACGACACGTTGGCGGAACGCGGAAATTGCCGGCTCGTCGCGTGCGAGCAAGCGGCCGACGAGCTGAGCATCGCGTTGAACGGAATCGCCGCCGAGCATCGGTGCGGACAACCGCAACGCGTCGTGCACGAGCGCCAGCGCGGCGTCGCCCGGACATTCTTCGAAATCAGCAATCAGCGATTGAAAGCCTGTGGCACGGAGCTTGAGGTCGAGCCACAGCGGATCGAGCAGCAGCGCCTGCAATTGCGCCTGCAGGCCGGCGCCGCGCATGTGGTAGGCATAGCGCCGCCACATGTAGGCGGCTTCGAGCGAGGATTGATGATCCGGGAACGCACGCGGATCGCCCCACTTGTCGATCAACCGGCGGTGCGCGCCGGTCACATCATGCAGGCGCTCGGCGAAAAACGTGCGCAGCACGTCGTGAATTCTCAACGTGCCGGTGCGCAGGTCGAAGTCGACCAACGCGACGTCGTCGATCTTGCGGGCCAGGTCCTCGGCGTCGATCGGGTCGAGCTCCCACAGCGTCGCCGCCACATCGAGCGGAATGGCGGCGTCCTCGGGAAACACCGAGAGCTCGGCGCACCGCCGTTGCTCGTCTGTGGTCAACAAGTCGAGACTGGCGCCGACTGTCCGGACCACCGCCTCCTGACGACTGGATGGCTGACCACGATCGAAGGCGGTGACGCCGCGCTTGTCGAGCGCGCGGTTCACGTAGTCGAGCGCTTTGGCGACGCTTTCGCCTCGCTCTATCCGTTGACGCATCACCGAACCCGCCAACGTGATCGTCAGCGGCCATTCGCCGAGACGCGACGCCAGTTGTCTGAACGGCTCGATGGCATCCGGTGCAGCACCCGCCCTCGTAACCAACAACTGCACCGCCTCTCCGGGTTCCATCTGATCGACGTCGATGCGCCGTGCGTCATAGGCGACGTCGAATGACCGCGTCGTGATCAAACGGACGCACTCCGGTGCACCCAGCAGGAACGGGGTGACATGGGACCGATGCCATACATCGTCGATGACCAGCAGGCAGGTCTTGCTCTGGAGTTTCTCAGTCAACTCGCGAGCGGCGTCATCGACATCGACAAATCCGGGCCGTTCGCCGGTGAGCGCGGCATAGAGCTTGGCCAACTCGTTCAGGAGATGCGGAGACTGCCCGAGCGTCACCCAGAGGATCCCGTCGTCGAATGCTTCCAGCACACGGTCATCGTGGCAGATTGCCGCGGCAAGCGTCGTTTTGCCGAAGCCGCCGGCGCCGCGGAGCGCCGTCGTGATCGCGACGGGGCCCGAAGCGTCTCGAGAGCAGAGCAGATCGATCAACGCTTCGGTCTCGCGCGGCCGATGCACGAAGCTCGCGGTCAGCGCCGGCGCCATGAACGGAACGCGAGTCGCGCGGCAGCCGCGGCGAAGATGAGCGACCAGTTTCTCCCATTCGGCATTCAAATCGTAGAAGTGAGCCTTGCGCATCCAGTTGGGCAGAGCGCTGTAGTCCACTTCACCGGTCTGCGCCGCCGTCACCGGGTATACGCAGACACCGCGCTGGCGCGCGCTTCTCCACTCACGACGCGTGTTCTCCGAGTGCAGCGCGGCCGGGGTCATCAGGAGGATGAGGAACTCGGCTCGATCGAGATGCTGCTCGATCTGCGTCCACCAGCCGACGCCTCCTTCGAGATCGTGGCGATCGAGCCACGCCGGCATGTCCGGCGCTTCCGCGGACAGCCGCTCGTGCAGGGCACGCGCGAGCGATTCGCCATCCTGGCGCGCGTACGAAATGAAAATGCCCTGCCGTTCGCGTTCGGCTCTCATCGCGATCGCGACATCATCGCTGCGAGGGCTGTGAACAAACAAGTGCCCGCAGAACAATATGCGAGATGGCGATCAGTTGGATTCTGGTGAGCGGCAGCGGGTGGTGCGCGCGAGTTGAACCTGGGTGACGCGTGTCATGACGTCACCCAGTAGTCACTGGCATCGTCGATCGAGCGTACTGCTGGAACGCCGCCCTCAGCTATTCGTCCCGGTCGTCCTCGTCCTCGTTGACAGGCTGTCCCGTGGCCGGATCCAGGAACAGATGTCGGCGATGGCCGCGATGCGAGAAGTCGAACATGTTCGCGATCGACCCTGCCCTCTCGTCGAACGACTGATCGCCAATCCGTCCGAGACCCCAGTTGTCTTCGATGAAACGGATGACCGACGATTGATCGGTCAGCGTGTGATCGACGAAGTTGCGCTTCGCGAACGGCGAGATCAGAAGCAGCGGCAGGCGCGGACCGAATCCACATCGCGCTTGATACGCACCGGGTCGTGAGGTTCCGCAGGCCCTCGCCCGACCATTGAGCTCGGCGCCGTTGTGCGGCGCCGAGCGCCAAGGTTGACCTACGGCTGGCCGGCGGAGGCTGTCGCCTTCTGAGCTTCGCCGGGAATCACGATCAGATCGGTGGTCTCGTCCGCATCGAGCGTGAGCGTGCGCATGTACTTGTAGTTGCTGGCGTCGTAGAGATCGATCGTGCTGCCCGCCTGATAGATGTACAACACCTTCCCGTTCGTGCTCGTCCGCAGCGCCATGCGCGGGCGCCCTTCGAATTCGGTCTTGACGACGTTGTGCTTCTCGAGATCGAAGGTCCAGAACTGATAGTGGCCGATCTCCTGCAGCACGCCGTAGGCCCGCTTGCGATCCGGCGCGAGCGAGAAGCCGACCGGCCGCGCGCCGATCGGCAGCTGCATCGCGGGACCGATCGGCCAGAAGTCGAAACTCTTCGCGAGGAGATTCACGCGCGCGACACCCATGATGTCGCGGTTCAGGACCGGATCCCTGACCGTGAAGATGCCGCTGTAGAATCCCGGCTCTTCGTAGGTGGTGTCACGCGGTCCGAAATCGAAGCGGCCGAATCCCTCCTCGATCGGCCGTGACAGCTCCCAGGTGTCGACCTGCTTGAAATCGGTGGTGTCGTAGATCAGCACGTCTTCGGCGAAGAAGTACAGCAGCTTGCCGTCCGGCGAGAACATGACGTTGACGTTCTCGCGCTCTTCGTTGTTCGGCCACGGCACCGTCCGCGTGACCTTGTGCTCTTTCAGGTCGTAGACGACGAGCTTCGGCGGCGCGACCTCGTAGCGATCGATCTTCTTCTCGACGACCTTCAGGACCATGATCAGAAAGCGATCGAGCGGATCCGGAACCATGCCGCGGATGTAGGTCCGCTTGTTCCGCCCTTCGGACATCGAGAAATGGTCGATGCTCTTGCGGCTCGCGATGTCGAGGATCTCCACCTCTTCGAGCGAGTTGGTGAGATAGAAACGTTTCTTGTCTTTCGACAGCACCATCGAGCGCGGCGGGCCGCCTTTCGGCGGACCGGCGGTCGTCACTTCGATCGTGCCGGTGACCTTCTCGGTCGCCTCGTCGATGACGAAGATTCGGTTCGGCCACCCGCCGATGTAGAGCGTGCCGTTGCCGGCGGTGAGCTTCGCCGGCGGCGCCGCGCCGGCGAGGACGAGCATCGCAGCCGCGAGTCCGATGCCTGCGAGAATGCGATTCAACATTGAGTGGTCTCCTCACACTCAACGCTCATCCTGAGCCTGTCGAAGGATGAGCGGGAGCGCTCATGGTTCGACAAGCTCACCATGAGCGATCTGAGTTCCAGGTCCTTCCGCGAATGCGCGACGCGATCACGGGAACACGAGGTCGATCTTCCGCCAGTCCTTCTGCGCCGCCGCACACCGGCCCGTCCAGTTCGGCGAGTGATTGAGCATGTCGGGCACCTGGGCCGGCCAGAAGCAGCTGATGTGGCAGTCGAAGATGTCGCGCTCGACCGGCGTGCAGAGTCCGGCCGTGCCGCCCGCCTGGTCGGCTTCCCATCCAGGCGAGAACAGGAACGTGCATCCCATCGGCAGATGCGGCCGCACCTGCGGGTTCTGCAACGCGACGACGTCGTCGGTCTGCGCGGCCGCGTGCTCGACGACACGATCGGCCTTTTGATTGATCGGTTTCAGATGCCGCATGATGACTCCTTCACACGAGGCAGCCCTGAAGGGCTGCCGCTACACGACGGCTTCCGCTTTGACTTCGTCGCGGTCGAAGCGCGCGAGAAACGCCGGGTTCCGCTCCGACACTTCGCCGTAGAGCTCCAGGCACGTGTGCGTCCAGCCGCGAATCCACTCGCAGTAGTGGAGATTCGGATGGGTGGTCGTGCCGTAGCGCACGTGCGCTTCGTGGTAGCAGCCGCCCGAGCAGAGCGGCCGCGCCCAGCACTTGCTGCAATCGGTCTTGTCCGCGATGTGGTTCTTCTCGAGAAACGCGATCTGCTGCTCGCGATCGACGCCGGTGCGCACCGTGCCGAGCTTGTGCGCGTCCGACCCCGCGAATCGATGGCAGAGCGCGACGTCGCCGTCAGTCGAGACGCCGAGCAGCCCGAGGCCCGCGCCGCACGGGTACGCCTTGCTCACGCCTTTGTGGATCTCCTCGAGCGACTCGGTCACGTTCGAGAATCCGTGATGCCGGCCCGCGACGGCGTGCGCGAGCCACTCGCGCGCGAGCAGCCGGAACTGCTCGAGCATGTTGTCGAATCCGCGCTCGCCGATCGCGTACGACTGTCCCGGCGAAGTGGTCACCGGCGCGAACCCGACTTCCACGAAACCAATCTCGTCGGTGAGATGCCGGTAGATGCGCATGATGTCCAGCGTGCCGGAGGTCAACGTCACGCGCGCGGCGATGGGCTTGGTCCGGTGCCGATTCAACAGCTCTTTGATCTTGGGCGCGACGACGTCGTAGCTGCCGCTGCCGTTGTGGAAGACGCGGAACTTGTCCTGCATCTCGCGCGGGCCGTCGATCGAGATCGTGACGCCGACGTCGTTGTCGACGAGGAACTCGATGATCTCCGGCCGCAGGAGCGTCGCATTGGTGGTGAGACTGAAATCGATGGACTTGCCCAGCTCGGCGGCGCGCTGACGTCCGTACGCGACCGTCGAGCGGAGCACCGGAAAATTGAGCAGCGTCTCGCCGCCGAAGAAGGTGAGGTGCGCGACGCGGCCGCTTTCCCTGAGCAGGAAGTCGACGCTGTCGCGCGCCGTCTGCTCGGCCATGAACTTCGGCTTCCTGCCGTTCGCCGTGTCGACGATCTTGTCCTCGCCGTACTCGTAACAGTAGGTGCAGGCGAGGTTGCACTGGTTGGTAACGTTCATCACCATCGTGGTGAGCGGGATGACGCCGGTCCGCGTCGAGTCGGCTGCGGGGATCAACGGCAGCAGACGCGGGTAGTTCGGTTCGGGCTGATGCGTGTAACCGATGGCGCGCGCCTCGAGCAAATCGGCCAGGGCCTCTCGGACGGTCGCCGCATCGAACCGATCGGCAAGCGCCGCGATGACAGCGTCTTCAGTGCGTGCTTCCTCTGTCACCACGCGAAGCGCCGCGGACGTCGCAGCGTCGAGCGCAAAGACTGCCGCGCTCGGCACCAGATACAGGAAATCACGCCCTGCCGCCTGGAACAGATGGAACTCGCGGGGCGCCAACGCGATCATCGAGCCACCTCCGGCTGGTCGAACAGAATATACGCCGGAACGGTGACGAGCAGGTGCGCGCGTCCCTTCACCTGCCGTGTCTTCGCGTCCGCGGCCTGGACCAGGCTGCGCGGATAGGCAGCGACGACCCACACGTCGCCGTAGTTGTTCGCGTTGTTCTTGCGCTTCGGATTCGGGCCGTCGATGTTCGGCGTGAACAGACCCGTCTCGGCATCGATCTGGCCGACGAAGTCCTTGTCGTCGTCGTTGAACGTCGCGGCGTACTCTTCGATCGTCCACACCGCGTCGACGCGACCGAGCTCGACGTCGTCTTTCGTATCCGCCTTGCCGTCGGGGCCGCGCGCGTAGGCGATGGCATCGAACTGCTGATACTCCTTCGGGAACGCCGTGCCGCCGCCGAGACGGGCAAGGCCGGACTGCGGCGTCACCTTGAGGTAGTCGATCGTGTTGTACACGGCGAGACCAGCCTCGCCGCTCGCGCCCGCAATCACGACGCTGCGGCGTCCGACCGACGCCTCAGGCGCGACCGACACCGACACGACCATCTGCGTCGGCGTCGCGCTGACGATCCGATCGACCGTGATACCAGGACCGAAGTTGACGTCCGCGGGCGCCGCGTTGGCTGGCAGGTTGGCGCCGAACAGATGCAGCTCCTGCCGCGCGCTGCCGGTCTTGATCATCGGTTCGGCAGCGCCGAGCAGGATCGGATCGCTGCCGATGCGATCGAGGCGGACGTCGATGCCCAACTCGTTGTATCCGCCGGTGAACCACCGGCCCTCGGCGTGGCGCGCGTTGCGATCGACGAAGAGCACTTCTCTCCAATCGGTGCTCACGCCGGGAATCGGAAACGCGGTCGAATCACCGCTCGATCGGCCGCGCCACTGAAAGCCGGTGTAGACGAGCGCGCGGCCGCGACGCGTGATCGTCTGACCACCCTTCGCGTAGCTGAGGGTCGCTTCGGTGGTGAAGTCGCCGCTGTTCGGCGTGGCCTCGCTAATCGTGACTTGTCCGAAGACCGGGCCGCGACCCGGTTGATAACCGGCGAGCGCCCAGCGGCCCTGCATCGGCGGTGTCCGCATCGTCGCCGACCACGCCGCCCACTCCGGCGTCGTCAACGGGAACGCGGTCGATAGATGCGCGATCGCTTTTTCCATCGGATGCCGGTTGTCAGGCGGAGGGCTGCCTGCCTGCGGCGTCTGCCGCCGGCCGGCGACACGACGGAACACGGTATCGGTACCCGGATAGATGGCGCGGTGCATCTCGAGCAGCAGCGTCCATTCTTCTTTCGTGCGCCGCTGCGAGATGACGCGGCCCATCGAGTGGCACGTGGTGCAGAGCTCGTTGGTCTCCTTGTCGGCGGCGTACACGTATTCAATGAGCCGCCGCTCGGCCTCGAACGACGCCGCCTTCGCTTCATCGGGCGCGAGGCCGTGGCGATCGGCGAGATAGCGGAGGATGTCGCGCGCCTCGGCCGGCTCCATCGCGAGGTTGTTGAGCGTGATCATCCGCTTGATGGTCTGCTCCCAGCCTTCGGGCGTGGTGCGGCGGTACGAGATGCGTGTGAGCCGTCCTTTTTCGTCCGGCCGATGGCAGGTGCCGCATTTCCGCTTCACGAGATCGCTGGTGACGGGAATGCCTTCGTCGACGGCACGATCGGCACTGTCTCCAGCGGCCGCCTGCGCTTGTTGCGATGACGGTGCCGCCGGCTGCTGGGTCGTGCCAGTGAAGCTGAGTGGCGCGGCCGCAGCCGCGAACATCGCACAGAGCAGGTACCCAATCTGTTTCAACATGGGATCACCATACGGTCTTCCGAACGCTCCTTCACACGCTCATCCTGAGCTTGTCGAAGGATGAGCGCTCATGCTTCGCAGGTACAT
>DAIUKO010000034.1:19275-35579 GCA_036848175.1 Vicinamibacterales bacterium
GCTCCGAACGTCACCGACGGCGCGCGGTTCGCCGTGCCGCGGCGATGCGCCCCGAGAAACATCATCGTGCCGCCGGCGAACGCGGTCGCGAGCCCGATGGCGCCGAGCGGTTTGTTCACCGCGTTGGCCTCACCGAACTCCGCGAATTCGCCGTTCTCGTTGTTGATGAAGGCAAACAGCCCGATCGTCATGCCGGTGACGAACAGGGCCGTTCCTCCCCATACGAGCGGTTTCGAATAACCCTTCGGCAGCGCCTTTTCTTCCTCCTTCTGGCGCGTCTGCTGGACGGCTTTGGCAATGCTTTGCTGCAGATCGCCGGCGGAGGCTGACGCAGCGAGACTGAAGGCTAACAACCCGATCGTCGCAGTTCGCAACATATGAATCTCCCTGCGGTTACCAACGAATCTTGGCGCCGAGCTGCAAGCGTCGCGGCGGGATGTAGCGTGTCGGCACGCCAAAGGCCGAGGACGTTCCCAGCACGGAACCGACACTTTCGTACTGCGCGCTGTTGGTCAGGTTGAGCGCGTCGAGGAATCCTTCGAGCCTGATCGGGCTGTTGGGCAGCACGAATTCTTTGGTCACGCGCACGTCGTAGAGGTTGATGTTGGCGACGCGACGGTCACCGGTGTTCGCCTCCATGTTGATCTGCGGGGCCGCCGGGAAGCCGAGGCCGCTGACGCGGACCGCGCGTGAGTAGAAGCGGCCGGTCTGATGCTGCAGATTGCCGGAGGCCATGATGCCCCACGGGAACCGGTAGATCAGTTGCGCTTTGGCCACGACCGGCCGATCGCCAACCAACCGCCCCTCCGAGTTGACGAAGTCGTTGGGGCCGGCCGCGTCACGTCCGAAATTACCGGTGGTCGCTGCGCTGCTCTGCGACGTGACCGGCGTGAATCTCGCGCTCGACGCCAGACGTCCCTCTGCCTTCGACAGCACGAGTGACACAACGCCTTGCCAGTTGTTGGACATCCGCTTGGTGGCCATCATCGTGACGCCGTTATATTTCATGAACATCCCGGCGGGATTGGTCTCGAGAAACACTCGGTCGGCCGGATTGCTGATCAATCTGTAGACCGTGACAGTCTGTCCTGTCGCGTCGACGCCGACGTTGTCGATGTAAGGCACTGGCGTGTACACGCCTGTGATGTCCTGCCAGGCGCCGTAGTCCGATCCCGATTTGTGCACGTAGTTCACCTGCACACCCAGGTTCGCGACGAGCTGTTGTTCGAGCTGCGCGATGAACTGATCGCTGTACGGCGACTTGAAATTGGGATCGATCTGGAGGCTGGCGCCTCGCACGGGCACGATGTTGGTCGGCCGGCCGTTCGCGTCGAGCGTGAAGTTGAACACCGTGCTAATCGACGGCACCGCCGGGCGGAACTCCGACGCCTCGAGCAGCTTGTAGTACCGGCCGTAGTGCGCTTTCACGACCGTCTTGCCCGACTGGTTCACCCTGTAGTTGATGCCGACGCGCGGCGAGAACGTGTTCCAGTGATAGACGTCGTCGTTGGCGGGCGACATCTGGCCGGTGGGATTGCCGGAAGCGTCCAGGAACGGCAGCGCGGGAAACATCCCCTTGCTGTAGTCGTATCGCACCCCCGCATTCACGACCGCATTGCCGATGCGGATTGTGTCGTCAAGGTACGTGCCGATCGACTTGGCTTCCGAGCTTGCATGATACGGGAGCTGCGTCGTTCCAGTCGTCGGCCGCTTCGTCACGCTATATGTGAGGTACAGATCGTTGTTACCCGTGAGCGTATCGGCGCCGTGTCCGACGAACTGAAGACCGGCCTTCCAGTCGTGCGTGCCGCCGAGGATCTCATCTGTCAGATGCGAGTACTTCGTCTGGAAACCATACCGCCAGCTCCGGTTTTCGACCCACGTCGTGATGCCGCCCGTGATTTGCCCGGTGTCCTGATCCTCGAATCGCGGTTGCACGCGTTCCACGCCCGGTTCGTTCGGATCGGTCGAACTGTGCAGCCAGAAACCCGAGTACCTCACCTCGACGAACGACTTGTCCGACAGCACGCCGGTGTAGACGAGGTTTGGCGTCGGATTGTCACCGTGGCTGAGAGAGATCGTGCTGGGCGCGGTGAACTCGGACGCGATGTCCGGAATGAAGTAGTAGTCGTTGTGATATCCGTGGAGCAGCCGATGGTTCGGCGTGATGTTGTAGTTGAACTTCCAGAACACACGCCGCGAGTCGTTCAAGGTTGGTGACTTCGGATCGACTCCCGGTTGCGAGTCCCAGTCCCGCTGATACTCGAGCGATCCGAAGAACCAGAACTTATCGCGGATGAACGGTCCCGTTGCCTGCACGGTGGCGTCTCTCCACTTGTCGCGGTGGTACGGGAACCCGTGGTCGACCGATTCAGGTGTGTTGCGACCGGTCATCGCGTCGTTCTGGAAATAGAAATTCCCGTCGCCGTGGAACGCGTTGCCGCCCATCCGCGTGACGATGTTGAAGACGGCGCCCTGCACGTTGCCGTATTCAGCCGACGCGCCGAGCTGCAGCACTTCGACTTCTTCCACGGCGTCGGTGTTCACCCACGGCGTCGAGCTGATGTCGGTGCCGTCGACCTGGTACGAGTTCTCGTTGGTACTGTTGCCGAGCGACGTCGCAGCCGTGCCCTGCCCCACGTTGGTCGTCGCGCTCACGCCGGGCGCGGAGTTGATCAGGTCGAAGTACGAAAAGCGACGGACCGGCGCGTTCCGCACCCACTCGCTGTTGTACGCCGTGCTGACTTGAGACGAAGCGAGGTTGACGACCGGCGATTCGCCCGAGACCGTGATCGATTCTTCGAGGACGCCCACCTTCATCGCCACGTCCAGTTCGACGGTCGAACCCACGGCGACCGGAATCGCTTCGCGTTTGAGCGTCGTGAAGCCTGCGAGCGTGTACTCGACGTCGTACGTGCCTGGCGGAAGAACCGGAAACCGATAGGTTCCGGTCTCGGACGTTGTTACCGTCGGCGTCCCCGCGACGCCGGCGCCGCGAAGCGTGACGGTCACACCCGGCAGAATGCTGCCGGACTCATCGACAACCTTGCCGATGATCTCACCGGTCGTCCGTTGGGCCGCCGCTGGCAGGGCTACGCCAAGTGCTAACAGCAGAACGGCACATACGCGCTGCATATACACCCTCCCTGACTAGCTACGTTTGAGCGACTGAAGCCTTCGCGCTAACGATGATTGCGATCCGCCGCCAGGGGTTCGACGCGCCGACCAATGATTTCCGGGATGAGTGGCGGCACTCTAACACGGCCGCACGACCTTGCATACGGACAAAAACGTTGCATGCAACGTTGTCCGTGCACAAAGTTGTCGGTTTTTTTCTCTTCAGTGTCTTTGCAGGATGCCTTTGGCGACGAGGAGCGACAACGTGCCCAAAAAGTTCGGCAGCGGAACATCGCCGTGCGTGCGGCAGTACGCGTCGAAAATATCGGGCACTTGATCGTAAAGGCAAGCGACTTCGCTCAACCTCAGAAGATCGACGCCGGCGAGAAACCGAATCCCTCTCGACGCGCCCTGTAGAGCGAACGCGTCTTCGATAAGGATCTCGTTGTCTCGAATGACCGGTCGTGGGACGAGGCCGATCCGTTCGGAGCGCGTGAAGGCGACGGTCACGTTTCTTTTCAGATTCTCCAGCGCCGCCCGGACGTCGGCAGCCCGGAACCAATCTTCCTCGTCAACCGTCGCGCTCGCCGCGTCGACATCGACGGCCGCGCGCTCGGCCCAGAACGGATGAGGATGGCGGTCATACGCCTCGCGCGCGAATCCGACCGATCGACGAAGGTTGGAGTTGTAGACGTCACGCTCCCAGTTCGAGAAGAACTCGAGCGCGAATGGCTGCCGATCCGGATGCTTCAGGCAGGTCTGCGCGGCGATGGCGCCGACCCACGCCGACGCCAGCGCCTTCTTGATCCCGAATGACGAGAGCGGATCGATGCAGGAACCGGCATCGCCGACCAGCAGGAAGCGCGAACCGCCGTACTCGCGTGCCCGAAACAACGACGCGTCGCACGCCCACACGCGATCGAGGGTCGCACCCGACATCAGCGCGCCGAGGTGCCGCGCCTTTCCGAGCTCCGCGCGATAGGTCTCGTGCAATGTCGGACCGCGCGCGATCCTCGTCGTCGCGCCGTCGACGGCGACGCCAACCTGTCGCAGCGTCGCCGACAGCGGCACCGACCACGCCCATCCGTCCCCGTAGGTCTCGACGAGCGTATGGGTGCCATCGGGAACATCCCATCCCGATTCCGAGTGCCAGACGCCGATGAATGCCTGCGTCCGGAACCCGGATTGATGGAGACGATAGCCGTGTCGCGCGATGACGCCGGCGCGTCCCGAGGCATCGAGTACGAAACGGCATCGCAGAGTCGCCGGCGGCTGCTGCTCAACCTGGTAATCGATCGAAGCTGCCGCGTTCCCGGCGGCCGAATCGGCCGCAGGCAGATGAACGCGCTGCGCGTACGCGTGCTCGACGATTTCCGCGCCGGCATCGGCGGCGGCGGTCAAGAGGAGACGATCGAAGGCGGGTCGAAAAACCTGGTACCCGCGCGATGCGGCGTCGACATCCTCTCCGGGCGGCGCGTCGAACGTCTCCACGTCCCCGAGACGCTCGCCCCACCACACCGTGTTCCCGGTGGTGCGGAAAAAATCGGCGTGCTCAACGCGGTCGAGAACGCCGATCGTCGAGAGCAGCTTGCGCGTGCTCGGCGGGAGCGACTCCGCGGCGCCACGAGCGGCATCGGCGGGCCTGGTCAACACGCGGACCGAGTGGCCCCACAGCGCGAGCAGGCGGGCCGCGGCTGCACCCGCCGGACCTCCGCCGATGACAGCGACGTCGACGTCAGTCACCCTTGCCGGCTGACTATCGTCTGACAAGTCGTTGGGAATTGTCACATATGGAGAGACCCGAGTATCACTCGTGGCGCGGCGCTCTACGAACTACGGCTCACAGCTCCCATCACGACTCGCACGCGAACGACGCCAGCGTCGGCAATCAGAGGAATCGTGGGCTTCGGCCGCTCGACACCGTTGACGTCAATTCGCCGGACGCCGCGGTTCACGCCATCGGGGTTCTCGACGACGATCTGATACTCCGATCCGGCGCGCTTCAGCGTCGCTTCGTACTTCGGCCACGAGCGAGGGATGCACGGATCGATGCGGAGTTCGCCGCGGTCGAGCGTCAGGCCCAGGATCGCTTCGATGCCGACGCGATACATCCAGCCCGCCGACCCCGTGTACCAGGTCCAGCCGCCGCGGCCGGGATACATCGGCTGCGAATAGACGTCGGCCGCGACGACATACGGTTCGACGCGGTAGCGTTGAAGCGCGTCGAGAGACGATGTGTGGTTGATTGGATTGATCAACCGGAAGAGCTCTTCCGCGCCATCGCCGTCGCCGCGCAGCGCGAGCGCGAGAACCGTCCAGAGCGCCGCATGCGTGTACTGGCCGCCGTTCTCACGCACACCGGGCACGTAGCCCTGAATGTACCCCGGGCTCGGCGTCATCGTGTCGAACGGCGGCGTCAAGAGCAGCACCAGGCCATCATCGCGGCGTACCAGGTGACGGATGGCGGAGTCGAGCGCCTGACGCGCGCGTTCGGGATCGCCACAGCCGCAGATCGTCGCCCACGACTGCGCAATCGAGTCGATTCTGCATTCCTGGTTCTGCGCCGATCCCAGCGGCGTGCCATCGTCGAAGTACGCGCGGCGATACCACTCGCCGTCCCACGCCTCTTCGATCGCCTTCACGAGCGCCGTCGCGTGGTTGCGATAGATCTGCGCACGATCGGACTCGCCCCGGCTGTCGGCAATCCGCGCGAACGGCTCGAGGAGGGACGCGAGGAACCAGGCCACCCACACGCTCTCGCCTCGTCCTCCGGCGCCGACGAGGCTCATGCCATCGTTCCAGTCTCCGGTCCCCATGAGTGGGAGGCCGTGCGCGCCGGTCGGCATGCTGAGAGCAATCGCGCGGACGCAATGCTCGTACAGCGAGCCGGCCTGCCGCGACACCTCGGGCTGCTCGTACGCTTCGTGTTCGTCCGGATTGAGGATGCGCCCTTCGAGAAATGGAATCTCCTCGTTCCACACCGCCGCGTCCCCGATCGCCGCAGCGTAGTGCAGCGCGGCGAAGACGAGCCAGAGCCGGTCGTCCGAGAACCGCGTGCGGACGCCTTGTCCGCCGGGCTCGTGCCACCAGTGCTGCACGTCGCCCTCGACGAATTGACGCGACGCGGCGCGCAGCAGCTGCGCACGCAGCATCTCCGGTCTGGTGAAGACGAGCGCGAGGACGTCCTGCAGCTGATCTCTGAAGCCGAACGCGCCGCTCGACTGATAGAACGCCGTCCGTCCCCATACGCGGCACGCGAGCGCCTGATAGAGGAGCCATCGGTTCAGCATCAGATCCATCGACGGCTCGGGCGTCTTCACCTGGATCGAACCGAGCAGATCGTCCCAGAACCGCCGCGTCTTCTCGGACGCCGCGTCGGCCGCGCGCGCGTCGCGATATCGCTGGACGATGGCTCGCACGGCGGCCGCATCGCCCGCTTCCCCGAGCTGTCCGATCAGGAGAGTTTCCTCGCCCGGTTCGAGCGTGATCTGCACCTGGACGGCGCCGCACGGATCGAGCGCCGCGCCGACGCGTCCGGAGAGCACGTCGCGGCTCATCGCCGCCGGACATTCGAGCGATTCGTTCCGGCCGATGAACTCGGTGCGATCGGCGGTGACGGTTCGCGATCGCACGCCGCGATCGGCGGAGCTGGCGAGATCCACGAACGCGACGCGATCGCGGAATCCTTGCCGAAACCCGTTGCGCGCCATCACCGCGCCGGTGGCCGGGTCGCGGCTGGTCACGACGTGCAGGCGCGTACGGCTGCGCTGCTCGCCGAGCGTCCATTCGACGTACAGCGTCACGGAGAGATGACGGCGACGCGTCGATGTGTTACGGACCGAGAGGTGAAAGAGCTTCACGACCTCGTCGGGTGGAATTGACAGACGAAGCCTCGAGGCAATGCCCTCGTGCGCGTGCTCGAAGACACTGTAGCCTTGTCCGTGTCTGACGGTATACGGCCGTCCGCCGCCCATCGGCAGCGGCGTCGCCGACCACGCGCGTCCGGTGTCGTCGTCGCGAAGGAACACGGCTTCGCCGGGCTCGTCGCGCACTGGATCGTTGCGCCACGGCGACAGCCGGTTGTCGTGGCTGTTCTCCGACCACGTACATCCGGGCCCAAGATCCGTTGCCACGAACCCGAACGTCTCGTGTGCGACAACGTTGGACCAGGGCGCCGGCGTGATGACGCCGGCAGCCGGATTCACGGTGATGACATACTCGCGTCCGCCATCCGCGAAGCCGCCGAGGCCGTTGGCGAGCTGAAGCTCCCGGGCCGGTGACGCGTCGATCGTCGCGTCTGCGCGGTGAACGTCGCGCGTCGATCGCGAGACGGCCGGCGGCGGCTCGTACGGGAATTGCGGCCTCGACAACTGCTGATGGAGTCCGCCGGTGGCGCCGTCCATCACCACCCGCGCCGCCGCGCGAACGAGCGTTTGATCGTCGGGCGGCATCAGATCGGCACGCCGCAGGAAGACGCCGCCCGGTTGATCCAGCCATCCGTGCTCGGGGCCGCTCTCGACCATCTGCTGAATCGCGTCCTGCAGGTCTTGTCGATAGCCGGTTACGCGCTCGTTCAGCACGACGAGATCGAACATCAGACCTTTCACGCGAAGATACTCGTGCGCCTTCAGCAGATCGCGGACGAGCGGCAGTTCCGCGACGTCGGCAACCCGGGCGAGCAGGATCGGACGATCGCCGGAGATGCCGTACTTCCACAGCTCGGGTTGACCGAGACGGTTGGCGAGGACGGCGTCGACCGATCGCAGTCGCGGGTCGCCATAGAGCAGGCGTCCGCCGAGCCGCTGAAAACGCATCACATCGTCAGCGGTCAGGCCGAAGTGGCGCAGCTCGATCTGACTGTGCGTGCCGGCGAGCGCCAGGGCGCGAGCCACGGCCCGCCGGTCGTGGTACTTGTCGATCAAACGCAGAGCGTCGCGTTCGGATTCGGCGAATCCGGTCGTGAAGGCGAGCCGCGCCGTGCCGCCTGGCGGCAGACGAATCGACTGACGCAGCGAGACGATCGGATCGAGAACGGGTCCGGTCGTACCCGACAACGGGTCGGCGCTGAAGAGCGCGAGCGGCCGCGCGAGCGTGCGGCCGCGGCCGATGAAGCGCGCGCGGTCGGTTTCGTACTGCGTCGCCGGGCCGGCGCGTCCGCGTCCGCTGAGCACGTGCACGAGGTACGGACGCGTGCCGCCCGCGCGCGGCCGGCGATCGCAGATGAGCGCGTCGCGCTCGACCACGGCTTTCGTCTCGACGAACAGGTTCGAGAACACCGGGTGCGCGAGATCCGCGTCGGGCGGAGCGAGGACGACCTCGGCATAGCTCGTCACGTCCAGGCTGCGCGGGCGCTCGCTGTGATTGGTGAACGAGACGCGCCGGATCTCGACGTCGTCTTCCGGCGAGACGACGATTTCCGTGCGCGTCTCGATCCCGTCGTCGAGCCGGCGGAAGACGGCGCGATCCTGCGAGAACGTCACCTCGTACTCGTCGGCCTCCCGGCCCGACGGCTGGTGCGTGGTCGACCAGACCCGTCCACCGTCGAGATCGCGGACGTAGCAGAAGTTGCCCCACTCGTCGGTGGTGATGTCCTCGCGCCAGCGGGTCATCGCCAGATCGCGGCGCTGACTGAAGCCGCCGCCGGCGTTGGTCACCATGACGGTGTACGAGCCATTCGAGAGCAGGTGCGCACGCGGGCTCAGCGTGTGCGGCGTCACGTAGCGGCGGACCGGCGGCGCCACCACCCCGCGCAGGGTGGGAACGTGCTCCACGGTCTCCGCGGGTGGATTCTTGAGCGGGACGATCTGCGGGATGCGCTCGTCGAGCAGCAGTTCCGCCGCTTGAACGCGCGGGTCGGCGTGGAAGCGGTTCTGCATCGGCGAGCCGTTCACCGCGTTGTCGAGCGCGATCAGACTCATGCCCTGGTGATGCGCCATGTAGGTCAGGAGGACGACGCCGCCTTTCGATCCTTCCGGCTGCCGCTCGGGCGTGTAGTCGATGGCCTCGTAGAATCCGAATCGTCCCGCCAATCCGCCGGCGCGCAGGCGTTCGAGATTGCGAGTCACTTCTTTCGGCTCGATCGGCGCTGCGAGGACCGTCGCGTACGGCGCCACGACGAGATCCTCGGCGAGCCCGCGTTTCAACCCGAGCCCCGGCACACCGAACGCGCGATATTGGTAGTTGCCATCCAGGTCGGTGACGTTGTACGCGGACTCTGAAATGCCCCATGGCACGCCGCGCTGACCGGCGTACTCGATCTGTCGCCGCAAGACCGCGTAGTAGGTCTCGTCGAGCAGCGTGCCCGGATGCGTGCGCATGATCAGGAGCGGCATCAAGTACTCGAACATCGATGCGCTCCACGACAGCAGGGCGCGGGCGCCGCCCGCGGGCGTGAGCGGACGCCCGAGCTTGAACCAGTGTTCCTGCGGGATCTTGCCAGTCGCCACCGCCATGAAGCTGGCGAGGCGCGCCTCCGACGCGAGCAGATCGTAGTGCGAGTTGTCGAGGCGTCCGTCGCTGACGCTGAAGCCGATCGAGAACAGCTGACGGTCCTGGCCGACCAGGAAGTTGAACTCGATCTCCTCCAACAGATCGTCCGACAGATCCGCCAGTCGGTCCGCGCGATCGACGATGTCTTCGGCGTATCGCCGCGCGCGCTCGATGGCGCCGCGAAGACTACCGGCGTCGCGCCGATCGGCAAGCCTTTCGAGCGCGGCCGTGCACGAGGCGATGACCTGCGGCAGCGTCGGCATCCCGCGGTCAGACTCACGGTCAGAGTCGAGGTCGAGCGCGGTCCACGCGGTCAACCGATCGAGCTCCGTTGAACGGCCGGCCACGACACCGGCGGCGCGCTCGAGCCAGTAGCCGGCAGCCTCGATCGCAGCCGTCCGGCGTGGCGCGTCCTTGTCGGTTGCCACCGCTGACTCTTCGAGTTCGTGGAGCAGGACGCCGAGCGATGCCAGCCGCTCGCGCAGTTTGCCGAGCAGCGTTCGCCATTCGGCAATTGTCGAGGGGCGCCCGGTGAGAGCCGATCGGACTTCCTGAAGCTGCTGACTCCATCGGCTCGCCACCGGACCGCGAGCCGCGTCCCCCAACTCCTCTTCCAGGAGATCGATCGCATCCTCGAGTCCCTCCAACGCGGACGATTCGATGATCGGGCGCGTCTCGGCGAGCTCGATCAAGCCCGCTCGCAGCGTGAGGAGATGGCCGGCGAGATTTCCGCTGTCGACCGTGGAGATGTACGCCGGCGGCAGCAGCGCGAGGGTCCGTGTGTCGTACCAGTTATAGAAATGACCGCGATAGCGCGGCATTCGCAACAGCGTGTCGAACGTCGGTTCGAGGCGATCGACGACACCGACCGGGCTGAGGTAGCCGAAGTCGAAGGCCGAGAGCGTCGCCAGCAACTGCAGTCCGATGTTGGTCGGCGACGTGCGGTGCGCGATGACATCGGCGCGGTTCTCCTGGTAGTTGTCGGGAATCAGCCAATGGTCCGCCGGCCCGAGCATCTCTTCGAAGAACCGCCACGTCTTGCGCGCGGCGCGGCGCAGCACGGCGCGCTGATTGCGCGTGAGCGCCGCCTGCCGATGCGCGAGCGGCAGACCGGAGGTGTGGGCGGCAATCGGCGACAGCGCCCAGAGGAGAAGGAACGGCGTCGCGAACAACACATGTTCGGATCGAGTCCACACGACGACCGCCGCAATGGCCGCCGCCACGACCGGGGCCTGCCACATGCGCCTCCACGAACCGGCGAGGGAGCGCGGGACGACCGCCCGATCCGCGGTCACCCATTGCAGCAGATGGCGCCGGGTGACGAGGAGCCGCACGACGGCACGAACGATCGCGTCGATCGTCACCACGGCCTGATGCGCGAGCAGCAGGATCGAAAATGCCGCCTGCTTCAGCGCCGTCAGGATGTTGTCGCCTTCCGCGCGGAGGTGCTCGCGGAACTCGACGCCGGCGAAGCGGCTGGTGACCGATCGCACGAGCTGCGTGTACGCCGGGAACGCGAGGACGAGGAACGCCAGCAGCGTCCAGATCCACGGTGTGCCCGGCAGAAACGTCCAGCCGCAGGCGAGCAACAGCACGAGCGCGGACGGCATCAGGCTGCGCCGGAGGTTGTCGAGGATCTTCCACCGTGAGATGACGGTCAGGTCGTTCGGCTCGGTGCGGCCATCCGCCGTCGGCACCGACGGCAGGAGCCAGCGCGCGATCTGCCAGTCGCCGCGCACCCACCGGTGCTGCCGCGCCGCGAACGCGAGGTAGTGCGACGGATAGTCGTCGACGACGTGGATGTCGGTGCAGAGCGCCGCGCGCGCGAACGATCCTTCGAACAGGTCGTGGCTGAGCAGCGTGTTCTCGGGCACGCGGTCGGCGAGTGCCGCTTCGAACGCGTCCACGTCGTAGATGCCTTTGCCGACGTAGCTGCCTTCGTGAAAGAGATCCTGATACACGTCGGACACGGCGGTCGTGTACGGATCGATGCCGACGTGTCCCGAGAACACGCGCGCGAACACGGTCCGGCTGCCGCTCACGATGCTGACGTCGACGCGCGGCTGCACGACGCCGTAGCCTTCCGTGACGCGGCGGACGTGGGGATCGAACCGCGGCTTGTTCAGCGGATGCGACAGCGTGCCGACCAGGGCGCGTCCCGCATCGATCGGCAGCTGCGTGTCCGAGTCGAGCGTGATCACGTACTTGATCGACGGCAGAATCTCGATGCGCCCCAGCTGCACGACGAAGCTGGTGTCGGCCGCGCCGCGGAGGAGCCGGTTGAACTCGTGAAGCTTTCCGCGTTTCCGCTCCCACCCCATCCATCGCTGCTCCGCCGGGTTCCAGCGCCGCTCGCGATGAAACAGGAAGAACCGATCGTCGCCGTGGCGGGCGTTGAGGGTCTCGATGCCGCGCTTCGCCGCCTCGACGAGCGCCGCATCATCGGGTTCGACCGCCGCATCGGCGTCGCGAACGTCGGTCAGCAGCGCGAAGTGCAGATGCGGATCGCGGTTCGCGAAGAACCGCACCTCGAGGTCTTCGAGGAGCGACGCAAGCTGCGCCTCTCGATCGACGATCACGGGGATGACGACGAACGTCCGGTCGCGCTCGGGAATGCCGCTGCGCAGATCGAGCTTCGGCAGCGGCCGCGGCGGCACCTCGTTGGTCAGCAGCAGGTTCAGCAGCCCGATCGTCAGCTCGCTCACCGGCAGCAGCGTGATCAGGGCGACGATCCACAGCTCCCACCCGGCGGCGCCGTGCCGCGCCGCATACGACAGCAGGCTGGCGATCGACACCGCCGTCGCAACCGCGATGGTGCCGAGATACCCGAGCGCGGGATGCCGGAAGACGAACCGCGCGATGCGGTCACGCAGTGTCGGCGGATAGCCTGCCGCCGTTTCGAGCAGAAACCGGCCGCGCGAGATCAGGAAATAGCCGACGTGATGCTGCCGGTCGTGGTCGGGCGCCGCGCGCTGCGCCTCCCGAGCCATCGTGACGGCGAGCCGCGCGATCTCCGGTTCGGGTTTGCCACAACCCTTCGCGAGCTCTTCGACCGAATGGCGGTAGCGGTCGCGCGTCGGAAAATCCATCGCCGCGTACGCGCGCGCAGGATCGTCGCGCAGGATCTGTTCGACGATGCTGACCCGTTCGAAGAAGAACGGCCAGTCGATCGACGACAGCAGCCGCATGCTGGTGATGATGTTGCCGATCGCCAGCTGATTGGTGGCTTCGCGCGTATGCTCGCGCCGGAGCATCGCTTCGGCCGAATCATCCTGGTTCTGGAGCGCACGCTGCAGCGCCTCCCACGCCGGCACCGCCGACGCCGGTTGATCGCGCAGCCACTGCAGGAGCTCGACGACGAACGCGTCCGACAGCCGCCCGCCCTCGCGCTCGGCGGCGCGCAGCGACGCATCGATGATTGTCGCGGCATTGTCGGTCGATTGGCTGAAGCGAAGTCCCCAGCGCCGCGCCTGCTCGCGATCGCGGCTCGCTGCGACGACGTTGTCGGCGAGCCGCCGCAGCTCGTCGATGAGGGCGATGCGCAGCATGATCGGGACCGCCCAGATCTCGCCGATCGACAACGGCGAGACGCGCTGGTAGGCGCCGACGTACGCGATCAGCATTTGCAGATCGAGCCGTCCCGCGGTGTGGATCACCAAGTCGCGCGCGAGCGCCAGGACGCGCGGACAGCCCGCAAGCGGACCGCCAGCGAGCTTGGGCAGCTCGAGGTAGTACTGGCGCGGAAGATCCTGGCGGATGGCGCGAACCTGGTCCTGAACGATGTAATGGTTGTCGCGCAGCCAGTCTTCCGAGGGCACGGCCTGCGCGGTCCGCGTCGAGCTGGTGAGGAATCGGTACGCCTCGTCGAGCCGGCGGCCGCTCTCGTCGATGTGGACGATGATCGGCTGAGATCGCCGCGGGTCGGTCGAGAGCGTGTGCGCGGCCGCGAGGTGCTCCGCGTGCGCCTCGAGCCGCTCCTGGCTGAATAGCTCCGCGGACGCTGGGGGTGCGTGCTCTTGCGCCGTTTCGGGCGCGTCAAGTGCAATCGCTGGTGTCAAGGCTGCCGCCGTCGCATCGCCGTTCGGAACAAGGAAGCAACAGACTTGCCGTCGGGATCGCGTTACGGATGAGTCGCCCGGACGGGTCGGTTGTGATTGACGCTTTAGTTCCACCCGCCGCCAAGCGCGCGGTAGATCTCGACGAACCCCGAACGCTCGGCGAGCTCGGCCTGTGCCAGCCCGAGTTCCGCGTCGAACAGGCGTGTATCGGCGTCGAGCACTTCGAGGTAGCTCGTGACGCCACCCTCGTATCGCACCTGGGCGAGCCGGCGCGCATCCTGCGCCGCGCCGAAGAGCAGCGCCTGCTGCTCCCGGAACTCGCGGAGCTTGCGGTAGCCGATGAGCGCGTCCGATACCTCGCGAAACGCCTGACGGACGGTTTGTTGATACGCGATCGCCGCCTCTTCCCGGCGAGCCTGGGCGAGGGCGACCTGCGACCGCGTGCGGCCGGCCGTGAAGATCGGCGCCGTCGCCGAAGCCGCCGCCGCCCAGATCGCATTGGTCGGAGTGAGCAGCGAGGCCAGTGCCGTGCTCTCGAATCCACCCGATCCGGTGAGGGCGATCTGCGGGAAGTACGCCGCGCGCGCGACGCCGATCTGCGCGTTGGCCGCGACAATCTCCTGCTCGGCGCGCTGGATGTCGGGACGCCGTTCGATCAAGGCCGACGGTAAACCGGCCGGCACGTCGGAGCGATGCGGCTGATCGCTCAACGGCTTGCCGCGCGCGATCGATCCGGGATTGCCACCGAGGAGGAAGCTGAGGAAATTCTCCTGCTGCGCAATCTCGCGCTCGAGTGTCGCGATCTCGCCGGTCGCGCTGAAGACGAGTTGTTCGGCCTGCCGCACGTCGAGGAGCGACGTCACGCCGCCTTGCTCTCGCACTTGCGCCAGCTGGAGCGACTGCCGCCGAGACTCGAGCGTCCTGCGCGAGATGTCGAGCTCCAGATCGAGCGCGCGCAGCCCGAAGTATGCGCTCGACACCTGGCTGACGAGCGTGGCCAGCACGGCGCGCCGGCCCCACTCGGTCGCGATGAGTTGCGCGCGCGCGCTCTCGGTGGCGCGGCGGAACTTGCCCCAGAAATCCAGCTCCCACGCCGCCGACGCCTCGATCTGCACCGCACCGATGTTCCGCGACGGGAATCCCAGCGCGGCGGACGGCCGCTGACCGAGTACGTCGACGCCGGCGCTGACAGTCGGAAATTGATCGGCGCGCGCGATCCCCAGCTGTGCCTGCGCTTCGAGAATGCGCGCGGCCGCCAGCCGCACGTCGTCGTTGTGCTCCAGAGCGGTGCGAATCAGCGTCTGCAGCGTCTCGTCGTCGAAGAGTTGCCACCACTTTTCGTCGGCAATCGACGCGGTCGATGCGGCCGCGGTGTCATCAACGCCGCGAAACGTGTCGGGCTGATTGACGGGCGGCCGTTTGTAGTTCGGACCAACGAGGCAACCGGACGTGACGATCGCCATCGAGAGAAGACAGCTGCGACAACATACGCGGAACATCTCAGTGGCCCTCACCCGGCACGAGATCGGGCGCGCGGCCGTGCGCCGGCGCCCGGCGCGTGGATAACCGCTCGACCAGGACGAAGAGCAGCGGAATGATGAAGATGGCGATCAGCGTCGCGGCCAGCATGCCGGTGACGACGACGGTCCCGAGAATCCGGCGCGAGGCGCCGCCCGAGCCGCTGGCGAACCAGAGCGGCACGCAGCCGAGGATGAAGGCGAACGACGTCATCAGGATCGGACGGAGGCGCAGCTTCGCGCCTTCGAGCGCCGCGTCGACGAGGCTCATCCCCTCTTCGAGCCTCGCCTTCGCGAACTCGACGATCAGAATCGCGTTCTTCGCCGCCAGGCCGATGAGCATGATCACGCCGATCTGCGCGTAGACGTTGAAGTCGTAGCGGCGGAGCCACAGCCCGAGCACCGCGCCGAACACCGCCACCGGGACCGACAGCAGCACGGAAAACGGCAGCGACCAGCTCTCGTAGAGTGCCGCAAGAATCAGAAAGACGAACGCAATCGAGAGCGCGAACAGCGGACCGGATCCGCCCGCCTTCTTCTCCTGATAGGAGAGCTCCGACCAGTCGTAGCTGATCTCGCGCGGCAGCGTCTCGCGCGCGACCTGCTCGAGCGTGTCGAGCGCCTGTCCCGAGCTGTAGCCGGGCGCGGCGGCGCCGGTGACGAGCGCCCCGCGATAGACGTTGAAGCGGTTGGTGTACTGCGGTCCGAACACCGGCCTGGTGATCTCCAGCGTCGAGAGCGGCACCATCGCGCCGTCGTTGTTGCGCACGTAGAACTGGCCGATCGCCGACGGATCGGTGCGGTCCGCACCCTCGGCCTGCAGGAAGACGCGCCACTGACGGCCGAAGCGGTTGAACTGGTTGACGAACACGCCGCCGAGGAAGGCCTGCATCGTCTGGTAGACGTCGCCGAGCGCGACGCCCTGCTTGAGAACCTTGTCGCGATCGACGTCGGCGAAGAGCTGCGGCACCGCCGCCGTGAACTGCGTCGTCACGCCGACGAGCTCCGGCCGCTTCCTCGCCGCGTCGAGAAACTTCTCGACGTTCTGATTGAGGACGTCGAGGGTGCCGCCGCTGCGATCCTGGAGCCAGAACGAGAATCCGCCCTGCGTGCCGAGGCCGGG
>DAIUKO010000035.1:0-1907 GCA_036848175.1 Vicinamibacterales bacterium
CCGGCGCCGTGCATGATCGTGTGGTTGGGAAACGGCGGATCGAACGTGCCTGCCTGTCCGGCGTCGGTCCCGATCGTCTCGACGCCGACGCCGAGAATGTCGCGATCGCGGGCGAGCATCTTCGACGTGTCGGCATGAAAGCCGGGAGTGTGCGGCCCGTCGCTGGCGACGTTCAGAAACTGCGACGGATTGCGCCGCTGGCTCCAGTCGGTCCGCAGGAGCACCCACGCGCCGCGCGGGATTCGGCCGTGCTCCGCCTCCCATGTTTCGACGCCCGACGGCGTCAGCAGGAAGTCGGGGTTCTTCTCGACATCGCGACAGACGTCGATCACGCATGCCGGCCCGACAAAGCGGCGCGCCGGAATCGTGTCGCACGCGTTGTCCTTCAGATCCTTCCCCGTCACCCAATGCACCGGCGCATCGAAGTGCGTGCCGGTGTGCTCGCCGAACGTCAGCGCGTTCCAGTACCACGCCGGTCCCTTGTCGTCGTACTTCGAGATGACCGAGATGGTGACGCCGGGCGAGGCGGCAAAGATTGGCGGCAGGCCGATCACGGGCGTCTCGGGTCCAAGCGGCTGCGTCAAATCGACGATGCGCAGCCGGCCTGCGTTCAGGTCGTCAACGAGCTGAGTGAGTGTCGACACGGGGAAGGATTCTAAACTATCAGCCGCATGCCGCCATCCACCCGCGTTCGCGGACGGGTTCTCGCCTTCGCCTTCCTTCTCGCCGTCGTCACCTACCTCGATCGCATCTGCATTTCGGCAGCGGCGCCGTTCATCATGGACGATCTGCACTTGACCGTCCTGCAGATGAGCGTGGTGTTCAGCGCGTTCACGCTCGCCTATTCGCTGTTCGAGATTCCCTCCGGCTGGCTCGGCGACGTCAAGGGTCCGCGGCGCGTGCTGACCCGCATCGTGTTGTGGTGGTCGGCGTTCACGATGTTGACGGGTGCCGCGCAGGGCCTGAGGTCGCTGGTCGTCATCCGTTTTCTCTTCGGCGCCGGCGAAGCGGGCGCGTTTCCGAACATTGCCCGCAGCTTCTCGCGCTGGTTTCCGGTCCGCGAGCGCGGGCGCGCCAACGGCGTGATGTTTCTCGGATCGCGGATTGGTGGGATGCTCTCGGCGCCAATCGCGCTCGTGCTCGTCACGCGATGGGGGTGGCGCGCCAGCTTCGTGCTCTTCGGCACGCTCGGCATCGTGTGGGCGGCCGCCTGGTACGCGTGGTATCGGGATCGGCCGGAGGAGCGCGCGGACGTCAGCCCGGACGAGCTCGCGTGGATTCATCAGGACGCGGCACGGCCGCTTCACGCCGGCGATGGAGACGTCTCGCGCACGCCCTGGCGGACGCTGCTGACCAGCCGCAATCTCTATGCGATCTGCGCGATGTACTTCGCGTTCGGGTATGGGCTCTACTTCTACTTCACGTGGCTGCCGACGTACTTGATCAAGGTGCTCGGCTTTTCGCTCATGAGCGGCGGATTGTTTGCCGCGCTCCCGTTTCTGCTGGCAGGCATCGCCGACGTCGTCGGCGGCTGGCTCACCGACTATCTGGCGCGCACCCGCGGGCTGCGCGTCGCGCGCTGCCATCTGGGTTTCGCCGCGTTTCTCACCTGCGGCGCGCTCGTGTTCGCATCGACGATGCCGCTCGCGCCGACCGGCAAGGCGATCCTGCTGGCGTTGGCGCTGGCGTCTGCGGATCTCGCGCTGGGTGCGTGTTGGGCCGCGCCGATCGACATCGCGCCGGATCACGCCGGCGTCATCACCGGCTTCATGAACACGCTTGGCAATCTCGGCGGCATGGTCGGTCCGCTCGTCGTCGGCTACGCCGTGGATCGGTGGGGCTCGTGGAACTTCGCGTTCTACATCACCGCGATCGTCTATGTGTCCGGCGCCGTGGCATGGCTGGCG
>DAIUKO010000035.1:2007-33969 GCA_036848175.1 Vicinamibacterales bacterium
CGCGTTCTACATCACCGCGATCGTCTATGTGTCCGGCGCCGTGGCATGGCTGGCGATTGATCCTACGAGGCGTCTTCTTCGAGAATCTCGTCCAGCGACAACGTGAACTCCGGCAGCACCGTCGAGACAATCGGATCGCGCCGCTGGAACACCTGCCGCGACCATTCGCGGTAGTCGGCGAACGTGATGACCGTGACGGATCGCTGATCCTGATGCACGAGCCAGCACTCGCGCACGCTGTTGTCCCTGAACCACCTCACGCGTTCGGCGGTGTTGCCGATGCGCGGCTTCGGCGAGAGGACCTCGATCATCAGATCCGGTGCGCCGCGGACCCGGTCGGTCACAATCCACGAGCGCGCCTCGGAGACAAAAAATAGATCCGGCTGGACGATGAGCGCCGCTCGCTCGTTCAGGACGACGTCGAGCGGCGACAGCCACACTTTGCCGAGCCTCCGGCTGCGGACGTGCGCGTCGAGCGCTCGAAACAATTCGGCAACCGCCGACTGGTGCCGCGGCATCGGCGCATCGGCGACGCGAACCGCGCCGCGAATCAATTCCATCGGCTTGAGCGTGAGGGGCGTATACGCGAAATACTCGTCGACCGTCATCAGCTCGGGAGCGGGCGCCATCACACGTCTCCAATGTTTCGTCGCCACCAGTATCAGTATCCGGCGGCTCCTCGACTCCGCTCGGGCGTCGTCGAGGGACGACGACGACGATGCCATCGTCTCCGTCACAATGCAAGAGGATCGAGAACGTTGAAGTCGACGGACTGCCGGTCGATGTCGCACGAACACCCGACCGAGCGCCGCGACAGCGTTCACCGAAGCAGGAATGCGACGGCTCTGAGCGGAGCGCCGCTTCCACCTTTAATCTTCATCGGCAGCGCGACGATGAACGCGCCGCGGGCCGGCAGACGATCGAGGTTCGTGAGGTTCTCGAAGGCCGGGATGTCGCGTCCGTAGAGAAGCTGGTGCGACTCGTACATCTTCGATTGCCCGTAGTCGATGCTCGCCGTGTCGAGGCCCAGCGCCTTCACCTTCCGCGTGTCGGCGAGCCATTTTGCGGCGTCGGGATGCAGTCCCGGGAAGTGAAGCTTGGCCACAGCCGCTTCGCCACGCTCGGCTGTACCGAGGTACTTCGCCGCGTCGGGCCAGTACTGCGAATAGCCGGTGCGAATCAGCACGATCGCGTCTGAAGGAATCTCCCCATTGGTCTGCTCCCACGCGGTGAAGTCTTCGGTGGTGACGCGATAATCGGGCTGGCTCGCGCACTTCGCCGTCACGTCGACGACGACTGCGTCGCCGGTGAGCTTCTCCAGCGGAATCTGATCCACCGACCAATGGCCCTTCGCGAAGTGCACGGGCGCATCGATGTGGGTGCCGCCGTGCTCGGAGGTCGCGAAGTTGTTCGCCGCGTAGTAATAGCCCTGCGGAGTCACGCCGTCGGCGACCTTCTCGAGCTTGAACGGCTCGGCGGTCGGCCAGAAGACGGTTTGATCGCTGTAGTCGTGCGAGAGATCGACGAGCGTTGCGGCCGGCCAGCGCGACGATGACGCAGAGGATGCCGGCGACCCGGCCCTCGGCGAGCATGCCGCCGCCGCCATCGCCAAGACGAGCGTCGAGACCAGAGGATGTTTCATGATTGTCCTCTTTACTCAGTGACCGTGAAATGGGTGACGGTGAGATCGCGCGCGATCAGGTATCGATCGTCTTCGGGATAGAACACCGCTCGCTCCACGTCCTCGCCGGCGAAGCCCTTGATCGCCTCGAGTGAATCCCAGAACGAGAGGGTGATGATCTCGGTGCGATCGCCGTCGTCGCGCTGCAGGATGTAGGCGCCGCGGTTGCCCGGCGTCTGCCGATAACCGACCAGGCCGTGCGCGCGTGTGTACTCCGCGTAGGCCTTCGCGTCCTCGCGTTTCGTCCAGCCACGCCAGATGCGGGCGATCATGACGTCTCGCGGTCGGGTGTCTTGCCGTAGGCGATCGCGAAGAGCACGAGCCAGACGAGATCGATCGTGCCGCCGACGAGAATCGGGAACGGCGCGCGTCCCATGGCGAACAGGATCGGCACGGCGAGACCGAAGCTCGCTTTCTCGAGAACCGCGAACAGCATCAGCGTCCGATAGGTGATCGGGTGCTTCGCGATGAGCAGGAAGACGAGCTGCCAGACCACCGCGAGACCGACGAACCCGTAGAAGTACTCGGGATGCGTGATCGGCGGCGGTTGCTGCTCGCCGATCCGTGACTCCAACAGGTACATCGGCGTGACGACGAGCAGACCGTAGATGCCGGCTGCGAGGAAGACGCGTCTTGCGAACTGCATGTGCGAACGTTACGGCGCGGAAGGGGGCGGCACACGTTTCTTCGTCGCCTGCTCGAACGAGTACGCGAGCTCGAGCAGGCGCGGCTCGCTGCACGCCATCCCGGTGAAGCTGACGCCGTAGGGCGCCGGCTTCGCGTTGAAGCCAGCAGGAATCGGCGGCGTCAGCGCGTTCGGCACCATCCCGAACGGGACGATGACGGTCGGGTAGCCGGGCTTGGCCGCGATCGCCGCGCCGCTGGCGGCCGGAAAGACGACCGCGTCCAGCCGCTCGGCTTTCATCACCTGATCGATGCCGTGCGCGCCGCCGAGCCGCACGTCTTTGGCGCGATCGGCTTCGTAGCGCGCGCGGTCGCGCTCGACGTCCATCTCGTCCGAGATGTCGAGATTCGACTGCCCGAACTTGATCGCGCCGGCTTTCTGATGCGCCGTATTCCACTCGCGCAGCGCGGTCAGCGACTTCACCGGCGCCGCGGCGCCGAGCGTCGCGAGCCACTTGTTGAAGTCGCGCTTCATACCGTACTTCAGCACGACCGAGCAGTTCGCGTCCTTGCCCTTCGCATCGTCGACACCGGAACAGGTGTTGAACAAGAGGAAGTTGTTGTTCGGATCCTTGTCGGTGATGCTGGGAATGTCAGCGGGATCGACCACGACCGCGCCCTGTTGTTTGAGCACGGCGATCGCCTCGTCCATCACTTTTCTCTGCGCGTCGTTCAGACCGCCGCGCGGCTCCTTCTCGCCGGGCGGCGTGATGCGCTCGTAGTAGAACGCGCGCGGGATGCCGATGCGCGCCCCCTTCAATCCGTCGCGCTTCAGGAACTTCGTGTAGTCCCGACCCGGCGGCGGCGTGCACGCCGTCGTCGCCGGGTCGTTCGGATCGGGCGCCGCGCTCTCGAGCACGCCGAGCATGATCGCGACGTCGCTGACGCTCTTGGCCATCGGGCCGGCTGTGTCCTGATCGGCGGTGATCGGAATCACACCGTAGCGGCTGATGCGGCCGACGGTCGGCTTGATGCCCGCGAGCATGTTCTGATTCGACGGGCTGAGCACCGATCCGGACGTTTCGCTGCCGACGTTGCCAGCCCAGAAATTCGCCGCCGTGCCGATCCCCGAGCTCGAGCCGCCCGTGCCGAGCACGGGACGGCCGTCGAACGTCGCCTCGCGCGGATCCTTCCGCGGATCGTACGGGTTGTAGCCGAAGCCGGCGAGGCCGTTGTAGTTCCCCGGCATCGGCGTCGGTGCGCCGGCCACCCAGTTGGCGAGCTCGGTGAGTCCCGTCTTGGCGATGATGATCGCGCCCGCCGCGCGCAGATTCTTCGTCAGCGTCGCCTCGTACGGCGGCACGAGGCCTTCGAACGCCAGCGCGCCGCCCGTGGTCGGCATGTCGGTCGTGTGAATGTTGTCCTTGAGCGCGACCGGGATGCCGTGCAGCGGGCCGAGGATCTTTCCGGCGGCGCGATCGCGATCGCGCGCATCGGCCTCGTCGAGCGCGCGCGGATTGATGGTGATGGCCGCGTGCAGCTTGTCCTCGTAGGTCGCAATGCGGATCAAATACTGACGCACGATCTCCCGCGACGTGACGCGGCCCTGTTCCATCGCCCCCCGCATCTCGGGAATGGTCGCTTCGACGACGGTGAATCCCTTTCGCGGCGCAGTCGTTGTCGCCGTGGTTGTGGTCGGGCGGTTGGTCTGCGCGGCAATCGTCATCGCGGCGGCGACGCACGCGCCGCCGGTCAGCATCAGCACTCGAGACATCGGTATCATCCTTTGTGTTCTCTGTGTCCTTTGTGTCCTTTGTGTCTACCGCTTGGACGCGATCACCGCGACGTCGCCGCGCAGCAGCCGGAATCGGCCGTACGAGCGGCTCATCTCGACCGAGAATCCCGCGGCCGCAAGCGCCGTCTTCACTTCGGCGCGGCTGCGAATCGTGACGTGATGCGTCTCGCGCGAGCGGCGGTACTTTCCGTCGACGTTGCGCAGCAGCGTCATCCGGCGCGTCAGCGTGCGTCCGCCGTTGCTGGCCTCGGCGCGGGAGATCATCTCCCAGTCGGCACCGCTGAACCGCCTGCCGGCGTAGGTGCGGCCCTTGGTCGATTCCATGAAGTCGAAGACGAAGAGGCCCTGCGCGTCGAGCGCGTCGTGGACGCGCGCGAAGAACGGGCGCAGGCTCGCCGACACGTAGGACACGACTTCGCCGATGGCGAACGCCGCGGCGCAGCGCGGAATCGTCGAGCGCGTCAGCGAACCGCGGCGAAACGTCGCCCGTGGCGCCTTCTTGCGGGCGATCTCGATCATCGCCGGCGAGCGATCGATCCCGGTGACGTCGTAGCCGGCATCTGTGAGGCGCCGCGCGAGGATGCCGCTGCCGCTGCCGATCTCGACGATGCGTCCGTCCGTGATCCCGTGCGCGCGGAGGATGCGGACGAGCTCCGGCCCCGCGCCCGTGGCGAAGCCGCCAAAGCCGGTGTCGTGCGCGTAGGCGAAGTCGACGGAATACATGGGGGAGAGCGAAAAGTATAATCGGCGAGTCGCACCCGGGACCGTTCGCGTACAAAAGATAAAGTCAGGGAGAAACACGATGGCTGGCCGCGGAAGTCTGTTGTTCGCTGTCGTTTTTGCGCTGGCCGCCGCGGCGGCGGCCCAGGATCATCAACACGCCGCGCCGGGCGCCGAGAAGCTTGGCACCGTTCATTTCGCGACCTCGTGCAGCGCGGCGGCGCAGCCGTCGTTCGATCGCGCCGTGGCGCTGCTGCACTCGTTCGAATTCGGACGGGCGATTGCGGGATTCGACGCGACGCTCAAGACCGATCCCGACTGCGGGATCTCGTACTGGGGCATCGCCCTGAGCCGATGGAGTAATCCCTTTGCCGCCGGCGCCAAACCGGCAGCGGCGCTGCAGCAGGGGCGCGCGGCCATCGAACGTGCGAAGGCGGCGCCGCCGAAGACCGCGCGCGAGGCCGCGTACGTCGATGCCGCGTCGAAGCTGTATGCGGACTTCGAGCAGACGCCGCAGAGCGCGCGCGTGCTCGCGTATCGCGACGCGATGGCGGCGCTCGCAGCCCGTTATCCGGACGACACGGAGGCGGCGATCTTCTACGCGCTGTCGCTCGCCTTCGCGGCCGACCCGGCCGACAAGACCTACGCGAATCAGAACAAGGCCGGCGAGATCCTCCAGAAGCTCTTCGAGAAGCAGCCGGATCATCCGGGGCTCGCCCACTACATCATCCACACCTACGACGTTCCGCCGCTCGCGGATCATGCGCTCGAGGCGGCGCGGCGCTACGCCGCGATCGCGCCGGCGGCCCCGCACGCGCTCCACATGCCCTCGCACACGTTCACGCGTGTCGGCTATTGGCAGGAGTCGATCGACACCAACATCGCCGCCGCGGAGGCGGCGAAGCGCGAAAGCTCGACCGGCGAGGAACTGCACGCCAGCGACTACCAGACCTACGCCTACCTGCAGACGGGGCAGGATCGCGCGGCGCTGCGCGTCCGCGACTCGGTGCCCGAGATCTTCGGACGGTTCAAGACGACGACGCAGGTCGCGGGCGCGGCGCCGCCGTTGGCGTCGTACTTCGCGGCCGCGGCGATCCCGGCGAGGTACGCGCTCGAGCGCGGCGACTGGAAGGCGGCGGTTGCGCTCGAGCCGCAGGAGACGGCGTTTCCGCACACCGAGGCGATGACCTACTTCGCGCGTGCGCTCGGCGCCGCGCGTCTCGGCGATGCGGCGACGATCCGTACGTCGATCGCGGCGCTGGAGAAGTGTCGCGATCGGCTGGCGCAGGCGAAGGAGAGCTATTGGGCGGATCAGGTCGACATCCAGCGTCGGGGCGCGGCCGCGTGGCTCGCGCTGGTCGAAGGACGCAAGCAGGATGCGCTGAACGAGATGCGCGCCGCCGCCGAGCGCGAGGACGCCACCGAGAAGAACGCGGTCACGCCCGGACCGCTCGCGCCGGCGCGCGAGCTGCTCGGCGAGATGCTGCTGCAGATGAACCAGCCGGCGCAGGCGCTGAAAGAATTCGAAGCGGTCCAGAAAAAGGAGCCGAACCGCTTCCGCGCCATCGCCGGCGCCGCGAAGGCCGCGGCCGCATCCGGCGATCGCGCCGCCGCGCGCAAGTACTACGAGCAGCTCGTGAAGATCTGCGCGAAGGGCGATACGCCGGGCCGGCCCGAGTTGCAGGAAGCCCGACGCGCGGTGGGCAATCGCGCAACGGGTCGATGACGTAAGGCCGTTCAGTCCGATCGCAACGCGACTGACGGGTCCAGCGCCGACGCGCGGCGGGCCGGGACGAGATTCGCGATCGCGGCGACGAGGAACAGCGTCACGATCGACGCGGTCCACGCGATCGGATCGACGAAGCTGACGCCGTAGAGCGCGCCGGCAATCGCCTTCGCGGCGCCGAGCCCGAGCAGCGCGCCGATCGCCACGCCGGCGCTGGCGATGGTCAATCCCTGCCGCATCACCATCGCGATCACCGTGCCCGGCTTCGCGCCGAGCGCCATGCGGATGCCGATCTCGCGCGTGCGGCGCGCGACCGCATACGCAATCACGCCGTAGAGCCCGATCGACGCCAGCGCCATCGCCACGACGCCGACGACGCTGACGCTCATCGCCCCCGCCTTCGCCGGCAGCAGCGTCGCCGCCACCTGCGCGTCCATCGTCTGGTTGTCGAGGAACAGCACGTTTGGCTCGAGCGCGGTCAGCTCGCGGCGCATGGCGTTCAACAGCACGCCGGCATCGCCGCGCGTGCGCGCGAGAATCTGCTCGGCCGCATCGGGCCGCTGCGACACCGCATAGTGAATGTACGGCGTAGATATCTCGCCGACGGTGCTCACCTTGTAATCCGCAGAGACGCCGACGACTTCGTACTCCTTGCCGTCGTACTTCTGCGTCCGGAACCGCTTGCCGAGCGGATTCTGATTCGGCCAGTACTTCCGCGCCATCGACTCGTTGACGATGGCGACAGACGGCGAGGTCGGTGTATCGATCGCGGCGAAGTTGCGTCCCTGCAGGATGCTGACGCCAAGCGTCTCGAAGTACTCGGCACCAACGCGCGCGACGTCGATCACGACCCCTTTGTCGTTCGGCCCGTGCATCTCGGGAAGGAAGACGAGGGTGCGGTTGTAGTTGATGGAGAACGGCACGCGCTCGGCGAGCGCGGCTGACTCGACGCCCGGCAGCGCACGCACGCGCTCGAGCGCGCGGTCGTAGAACTCCTTGGCGCGCGCGTCGTCGTAGCCGATCATGTTCATGTCGGTCGAGAGAATCGCCAGCCCGCCGCTCTTGAAGCCGACGCCGAGCTGCTGTGCCGCGATCAAGCTGCGCGTCAGCAGGCCCGCCGCCACCAGCAGCACCAGCGTCACCGCGATCTGCGTGACGACGAGGCCGTCGCGCAGCGTCCAGCGGCGGCCGCCCGCGTGTGTGGCCGTGACGTCGCCCTTGAGCTCGGTGACGAGATTCGGCCGCGTCGTCTTCAGCGCCGGCGCGAGGCCGGCCACCATCGCCGCGATGAACGTCACCCCGGCGGTGAAGATCAACACGCGCGAATCGATCCGCAGCGCGAACGAGAGTGGAATCGGGATCGGCAGCTGAATCGACATCGCGAGCCGTGTCAGTGTCCATGCGAGCGCGATGCCGGCGATGGCGCCGAGCGTCGCCATCACGATGCTCTCGGACAAGAGCTGCTGCAGCAACCGCATGCGGCTCGCCCCGATCGCCAGCCTGATGCCGATTTCCTTCTGGCGTCCCGACGCGCGCGCCAGCAGCATGCTGGCGACGTTCGCGCACGCGATCAGGAGCACGAGACCGACGACGACCATCAGTCCCATGGCGATCGGCAACAGGGCGCGGTCGGCGGCAGGATGAATGTGCACGTTCTTCGTCGCCACCATCGCCACGTCGCGATCCTTGTTGGTCTGGACGTAGGTCGTCTGCAGCTGCTTCGCCATCACGCGGAAGTTGGCGGCCGCCTGCTCCAGCGTGACGCCCGGCTTCAGGCGTCCCTTGACGAACATGAATCGCATGCCACGGCGCTCGAGCCGGGTGTTGCCGGTCGGCGACGGGACATTGCTGATGATGCCCCCCGGCTCGACGTCATCGACGTAGGTCATCGGCGTCCAGACCTCGGGCGCAACGAGCGGCACCATGCCGATGAACTCCGCCGGCAGGACGCCGACGATGGTATAGGGCTGACCATGGATGCGAATCGCTTGATTGATCACCGACGGGCTCGCGCCGTACTCGCGGTTCCAGGCGCGGTAGGAGATGACCGCGACGCGCGGTGCGCCCGGCTTGTCGTCCTCGGGCACGAGGGTACGTCCGAGCCGCGCTTTCACGCCGAACATCTGAAAGTAGTTCCCGGTGACGACCTCGCCCATTGCCAGCCGCGAGCGATCGGTCAGCTTCACCGCCGCGATCGATGGGCTGTAAGCGAGCATGTCGCTGAACACCTGGTTCTGCGCCTTGAAGTCGACGAAGTCCGGATACGAGGACGTGGCGTACATGTCGCCGTCGCCGCCGGTGGTGAAGACGTCGACGAGCTCGCCGGGCCGCTCGACCGGCAGCGGCCGGAACAGCAGCGCGTCAACCAGCGTGAAGAGCGTGGTGTTGAAGCCGATGCCGATGGCCAGCGAGGCGATGGCGATCAGCGTGAAGCCGGGACTGCGTCGGAGCCAGCGGAGCGCATAGCGGACGTCGGCGAACAGATTTTCAAACACAGGACAACAGACGAAATCCAGGCGGCCGGCGTTCCCGGAATGGCTTATTTCTTGATTGGTCCGAGGGCCAGCCACGCGGCAGTGGCGGCGGCTTTCTCCTCAGCGCGCCACGGACTGCCGATCGTCTTGCCGAAGGCCGCGAGCGCCTTCCTGATGTCGCCGTCGGATCGACCGAGACCGGCCGACGCTTTCGCGGAGAGCTGTTTCTCGACGATCACGTCGCAGGCGATGCCGTGTGACGTCAGCGCCTCCTCGACGACAGTCCGAAAGAGCTTGCCTTCGTTCGCGTGCGCGCGAATATGCGGGTTGCCGACCTGCCGTGGATCGATCACGCTGCCGACGACGAGGCCGGCGCGCAGATCGGAACGATCGGTTGAAGCGCTGCGTACGTCCTCGATCAATGCCGCGACGGACTTCTTCGCGCAGCGCTGAACAATCTTCACGCGCCGGGCGATCTCGCGTGGATCTTCGTTCTCGGTGCCGAAGCCGTCGTGGTAGGGCTGCTTGGTCTCAGCGGCGGCCGGATCGCACAGTTCGACGATGCGACGCGCGACGACGGTCGGCGACTTCGCCGGCCCCGCCAGCACGATCGCGATCGCGTAGCCGGACTTGATCCGAAGCCCAATGCCCGTCACTGCGACCTCCACCCTAACCTCCACCACGAAGGACACGGAGGACACGGAGGTTTTGAATTTCCCAACAAAATTTCCTCCGTGTCCTCGGTGTCCTCCGTGGTGGAGAGCTATTAGGTCTGCCGCATCAGCTCGTTGACTTCTTCGAACGGCAGCGTCTTCTGCGTGAAGCCGTCGAAGGTACCGGCGCTCTTCAGCTCCCGCGCGATGTCGCGCACCAGGGCGAGCGAGGCGCGCATCGGGCCGGACCCGACGCTCACCCGCGTGACACCGAGCGCCTCGAGCTCCGGGATCGACGGCGTGCCCTTGACGGCAAGGATGTTGACCGGGCCGCCGATGCCCTGCACGAGCGCGCCGATCGTGTCCCGGTCGCTGACGCCCGGCACGAAGACGCAGTCGGCGCCGGCGTGGAGAAACGCCTTGCCGCGATCGATCGCGACCGCGAGACGCGTTTCCGGGGGACCCAGCTCGCGCAGGAACACGTCGGTTCGCGCGTTGATGACGACGCGGACGCCCGATTTCGCCGCTGCTTTGGCGATCTTCGTGATTTTGTCGGTCTGCAGCGGCAGTGGTTCGAGATCGAACGAACCGGGCACGCAGTCCTCGACGTTCACGCCGACGGCGCCGGTCGCGATGACGCGCAGCACCACATCGGCAACCTGATCCGGTGTGGCGCCGTAGGCGTGTTCGATGTCGGCCGACACCGGGACCTGGACCGCGCGAACGATGCGCGCGACCGCTTCGATCATCTCGCGAGTCGGGACGATGCCGCCGTCGGGGTACCCGAGCGCGGCCGCAACGCCGGCGCTGGTGGTCGCAATCGCAGGAAACCCTTCGGCTTCGAAGATGCGCGCAGTCGCCGCATCCCACGCGTTGGGCAAAACAAGAATCGCCGGACCCTTGTGCAGGGCCCGCAGACGTTCCGCTTTATCGGGCATGGCGCCCAGTATACCGACGAACGAACGTCAACGAAGTGGTTTTGCAAAACCGCGGCGGCGGGCGGTAGCATGCTGCACGTGTGCAGGCGCAACATATCGGTGCGAAAATTGCGCCTCGAACCTTGCGCGGTCAATCGGCGCCGGCCGTGACTCCGGCGTTCATCGGCGTGCCTGACGGCGACATCTTCATCACGGCGCATGACTGAAGACGCCGACGGCACCGGCGACGCTTCCACCGACCGGCGCGCCGCGTTGTCACTGCTGCTGCTGCAGTGTTTGACGGTTCAGACCTGGACGCAGATCTACCCCATCGTTCAGGATCATCCGGAGCTTCTCAGCGACGATGCGTTTCAGCGCCTGTCCGAGATGGACGCGCTGGCACGATCCGCGGCGTTCATCGAGCGCGTCGGCGCCGACTCGGCCCAGAAGTACGTCCGCGACATCACGTCGGTCGGATCGATCCTTGGCAGCTGCCGCGAGCACGGCATCATCGAGACCTTTCTGCAAGTGACGGTCACGAGCGGCACCGAAGTCTCGATGCGGCTCGGAGAGCTGCTCGACCAGACGAGCCGCCTCACCAATCCGGCTGATCTGCCGGTGCGAATTCAATTGCTGGAATCGGCGCTGGCTCTCGTCGAGCGCGACGAGAATCCGGCGATGTGGGCCGTGCTTCACGCGGACATCGGCAGGACGCTGCTGGTCAACCCGGAGGGCGATCGCGAGGACAACTACGACCGCGCCGCCGAGCACTACCGGCTCGCCCTCGGCGTCTACACGCCACAGGCCCAACCGTTCCGCTGGGCGGGCGTTCACAGCGGTCTCGGCTACGTAGCCTCGAGGCGAACGCGCGGCGACCGTGCCGGGAACGTCGCTCGCGCAATCGAACACTACGAGAGTGCGCTGGTCGGATACACGCGCGACAGCGCGCCGTCGTTGTGCGCATCGACGCACGTCGAGCTCGTGGATCTTTACTGGGATCGGGCGGCATCGCCCGTCGACGACGACTTCACGCGCGCCATCGAGCATGCCGAGCAGGCATGCGATTTCTTCACCGAACAGGAACAGCCAGCGATGTGGGCGCGGCTGCAGATCAAGCTCGCCGAGGCGTACCTGCGCCGCTTCTTCGCCAACCAGACGGCCGACACCATCGAAACCGGAATCGCGCACGCCGAGGCCGCGCTCCGCGTCATCACTCGGGACGAGCATCCGCAGCAATGGGCGAGAGTTCAGAGCCTCCTTGGAGAGGCGTTGAAGGAGCGGCCGCTCGGCGATCGCGCCGACAATGTCGAGCGCGCGATCGCCCACTTCGAGTTCGCGTCGGGTGTCTACACGCAGGATGCCGCGCCCGAGACGTGGTCCAACATTCAGGCCGGACTGGCGACCTGCTACCAACGTCGCGTGCACGGCAACCGCACCACGAATCTCGGCATCGCGATCAAGCATCTCGAGCACGCGCTGCAGGTGCGGACGAAGGACAAATACCCGTACGAATGGGCCACGCTGCAGCACAACCTGGCGACGACCTACTGGCATCCGCGCGACCCGCACTGGGCCGAATTCGAGGACAACGCGATCGCGCACAGCCTTCGCGCACTCGAGGTGCGGACGAAAGAGGCATATCCGTACGACTGGGCAGCCACGCACACGAATCTCGCCGCGTATTACCTCGAACGGGCGAAAGGCGACGCTGAAGAGAACATCTCCCAGGCGATCGACCACGCGCGGTTGGCGCTCGAGGTGCGCACGCGCGACGCGCACCCTGTCAATTGGGCGATGAACCAGACGCATCTCGCGGTCGCGTTCTCGAAGCGCCGGAGCGGTGACCCCGGCAAGAACCTCGAGTCGGCCATCGATCACTATCGTCTGGCGATGCAGGTGTATCGCCCCGATCAGTTCCCCGACGACTGCCGGCGCGTCGGCCGCGGTCTGGCCGATCTGTTGTTCAAGGAAGAGCGCTGGAAGGAAGCCGCCGAAGCATTCGACACTGCGCTGTCGGCGTCGAGAATTCTCTACGAGAACGCGCTGTCGCGCGGCAGCCGGACCGCAGAGATCGTCGAGACCGGCCATCTGCATCATCACCTCGCGTATGCGCTCGCCAAGGTCGGAAACCTGCAGGATGCGGCGGCAGTCCTCGAGCGAGGAAGAGCCCTCGGCGTCAGGCGCGCCCTCGGAGGATACGGATTCGAGCTCGGCGAAGTGGCGCGCGTCGATCCCGACGCGCTGCACATGTACGAGCAGGCGCGCGCGCATCAACTGCGGCTCGAGAAGCAGGAGCGCCCCGCCGAGGAACGCTCCCGGCAGGAAGACGCGTGGCCAAGTGCGACGATGCAGGCGGCGGTCGATCGGATTCGAAAGATTCCGGGATTCGAACGCTTCGAGCAGGATGCGACGTTCGCCGATGTCGCGCGCGCCGTGACGCTGGAATGGCCGATGGTGTTTCTCGTCACGGCGTCCAAGGGCAGTCTCGCGCTGGTCCTCTTTCGCACCTCGACGGACGCAGACGTTTCCGTCGACGCGGTCTGGATCGACTCGTTCGACAAGCGGGCGCTCGGTTCGCTGTTGATCGAGAGGGTGGATGGCGATCTCGTCGGCGGCTTCGTCTACGCTCAAATCCACCCTGAGCGGATGGAGTCGACCCTCGCCGACACACTGTCGCGCCTCGGTCAGGACTTGATGGCCCCGCTCGTCGCACGAGTGCAGGAGCTCGGTCTATCGCGAGTCATCCTCGTGCCCGCCGGATACCTCGGTCTGCTGCCGCTGCACGCGGCGCAGGTCAGCGCCGCGGACGCCGAAGCGCGGTACGTCATCGATGCGCTTGACGTGACGTATGCGATCAGCGCGCGGGCGACGTTCGCGGGTCGGAGCGAGCTGACGGCCCGCAGCACCCACGCCGAATGCCTGGCCGGCGTCGGCAATCCGCAGCCGGGTCCGGCGCCGCTTCGCTTCGGCGTCGATGAGCTCCGCGAGGTCGCCAGATTCTTTCCCGAAGGCGCGAAGACCGCGCTCTTCGAGCGCGACGCGACCGTCGCCAACCTCGCCAGGGCGCTGCCGGGCGCGACGCACATCCATTTCGCGTGTCACTGTCGGCCGAACTGGTCCAGCCCGATGCATTCCGAACTGCAGCTGGGCGACGGCCCGCTCGCCGTCTGGGAGGTGCATTACAACGACGGCGACGCGTTGAATCGTGCGCGGCTCGTCGTGCTGTCTGCCTGCCAGAGTGGCATGCGCGAGACGTCGCTCCCCGATGAAGCGATCGGGTTGCCGAGCGCGTTTCTGCAGGCTGGCGTGCCGGCGATCGCGGCGACGCTCTGGCCGGTTGACGACCTGTCGAGCGCGCTGCTGATGACGCGCTTCTACGAGTTCCACCTGCGCGGAAACGCAGAGACGAGCGAACCGCGGATGGATCCGGTCCGGGCGTTGTGCCGCGCGCAGTGCTGGCTCCGCGATGTCTCGGTCAAAGAGCTGCAGGACTACGTGCGCAGGCGCGAGATGTCCAAGGAGCTCATCGCCGAAGTCGGCAATCGATTTGCGGCGGCGAATCCCGACCTTCGTCCATTTGCGGAGTCGCCGTTCGATTGGGCGCCCTTTGTCGCCTTCGGGGTTTGATCAAGCCGGGCAATTCGCCTCGGTCGTCGGGCGGCCCTTTCGGGGTCGCCGACGTTGTCGATTCCTTCCCATCCCGTTCGACCATGAGAGGGGAGGGCATCCCGGAATGAGTACCGAAACCGTACGTTCGAAGGACGGCACCACCATCGCATTCAGCCGCGCCGGCAGCGGACCGGCGCTGATCTTCGTCGACGGCGCGCTGTGTTGTCGGGGGTTTGGTCCGGCAGAACCGATGGCCAAGGAACTGGCACCGCATTTCACCGTCATCACCTACGATCGCCGCGGGCGCGGCGAGAGCAGCAATACGCAGCCCTATTCCGTCGAACGAGAAGTCGAAGATCTCGACGCGCTCATCCAGGCGGCTGGCGGTTCGGCCTACGTGGTCGGCGTATCCTCCGGCGCCGCGCTCGCGCTCGAAGCCGCGAATCGCGGCCTCGCGATCAAGAAGGTGGCCGTCTATGAGGCGCCGTTCATCGTCGACGACACGCGCACGCCGATTGGCGAGGACTTCCTACCGCAGCTCAAACAACTGATCGCCGCGGACAATCGGAGCGCGGCAGTGAAGCAGTTCATGAAAGCGGTCCAGGTGCCGGCGATCGGCATCCTCATGATGCAGCTCATGCCGGCGTGGAGAAAACTCAAGGCTGTGGCCCCGACGCTCGTCCACGACATCACGATCGTCGGACCCTACCAGCACGGCAAGCCGCTTCCGGCCGGCCGATGGTCGTCGATCACGCAGCCGACGCTCGTGATGGACGGCAGCAAGAGTCCGGAGTGGATGCGCAACGCGCAGCGCGCGCTCGCGCGCGTCGTTCCCGGCGCGAAGACGCGGACGCTGGACGGACAGACGCACATGGTCAACGCCAAAGTGCTGGCTCCGGCCGTCAGCGAGTTTTTCACTGCGACGCAGTGAATCTCCGTGAGGCAACTTCGCCCCTGACTCTCGCGGACGGAGCTGATTCGCGATTTGATTGCCATGCGATCAAATCCCGAGCCCCGAATCCCGAATCCCGTCCGAGCATCCATCACTCGTTGCGGAGCGCGGTGACAGGGTTCACGACGGTGGCCCTGCGAGCGGGCACGTAGCAGGCGATGAAGGCGATCACTGCGAGGATGCCGGTGATGATCACGAATGTGGCGGGATCGGTCGGGCTGATCCCGAAGAGCAGACCGGCCATGACGCGCGTCAACGCGGCGGCGATGACGATGCCGGCGATTCCGCCCACTGCCGCCATCGTCATGCCCTGGCCGACCAGCATCGCCAGTACATCGCGCGGCTGGGCGCCGAGCGCCAGCCGCACGCCGATTTCGTGCGTCCGTTCCGTCACGGTGTAGGCGACGACGCCGTAGATGCCGACCGCGGCGAGGACGAGGGCGAGCGCGGCAAACAGCCCGAGGAGCAGCATGTTGAAGCGGCGCGACGCCAGCGACTGTCCGATTCGCTGCTCCATCGTCCTCACCTCGGAAATCGGCTGATCGTGATCGAGCGCGGTGACGATCTCGCGCAGCGCCGGCGCGAACGATGCCGGATCGGAAGCGGTGCGCACCACGAGATCGATCGGCGGCATGCGGAACCCTTCGAACAGCGGCTGAAAGATCGGGATGTAGAGCTCGGGTTTCTCTACGGCGTCGAGCGCGCGGTGCCTGACGTTGCCGGCAATCCCGACGATCTCGTAGCGGTTCGCCGTGTCCTGCTGGAACTGGACGCGCTTGCCGAGCGCGTTCTCGTTCGGCCAGTACTTGCGCGCGAACGCGTCGTTGACGACCGCGACGTGCGGCGCCGCGTCGACGTCGCGTTCGGTGAATTCGCGGCCGCGAATCAGCGGAATCTGCATCGCGCCGAAATATCCGGCGGTCACGAACCGCACCTGCTCGTCGGGCGACGGCTCCCCTGGTTGAACCGGCCGGCCTTCGACGAAGAAGCTGCGATCGCCGCCGCGGCCGCTGAACGGCACCGCATTGATCGCGGCGGCGGCCTCGACGGCGCGCGTCTCGACGATCCGCGCGAACAGATCGGTAGTGAAGCGCCGTCCCTTCTCGAGCGTGTATTTCGACGGCGACAGCGCGAGCCTCGCCGTCAGGACGTGATCTGGATTGAATCCGGGATGCACATCCTGAACGCGCGCGAAGCTGTTGATCAGCAGACCGGCGGCGATCAGCAGGACGAGAGACAGCGCGATTTCTGAAACGACCAGCGTTCGCCGCACGCGGCCTCGCGCGCCGAGGTCGGCGCTGGTTCGCGTGCCGTCCTTCAACGTCTCGTGCACGTCGTGCCGCGAGGCGTGCAGCGCCGGCACGAGCCCGAAGAGCAGGCCGGTGAGCATCGAGACGACGAAGGTCAGCGACACGACGCGGCCATCGACCCCGATTTCGTTCAAGCGCGGAATCGCCGGCGGCGCGAGCGCGACCAGCCCGCTGACGCCCCAGACCGCGAGCAGCAGGCCGAGCGCGCCGCCGCAGAGGCCGAGCACGACGCTCTCAGTCAGCAGTTGACGCACGATTCGCATCCGGCCGGCGCCGAGCGCCGCGCGGATCGCCATCTCCTTCTGCCGCGCCGCCGCGCGCGCGAGCAGCAGGTTGGCGACGTTCGCGCACGCGATCACCAGCACGACGCCGACCGCCGCGAGCAGGACGAACAACGCCGGCCCGACGTTGCCGACCAGTTCCTCGTGCAGCGCCCTGACCGTGGCGCTGAATCCGGTGCGGTAGACGCCGCGGTGCTCGGCGCCCATCTGTTCGCCGAGCATCTTCATCTCGGCTGACGCCTGCGCCACGGTCGCGCCTTGCTTCAGGCGTCCGATGATCGTGAAGCCATGAGAGCCGCGCTGATCCTCGCTGATGTCCTCCGCCGTGAACGCGAGCGGCTGCCACAGCTCCGTCACATCGTCTGGAAACGCGAAGCCTGCGCGCGTGACGCCGACGATTTCCAGGTTCGTTCCGTCGACGGCAATCGTCCGGCCAACGATATTCGGATCGGCGCCGAGACGCCGCTGCCACAGGCTGTGGCTGACGATCGCCACGTGATTGCGCCCGGGCTGTTCGTCCGCGGCGATGAACGTCCGGCCGAGCGCTGGCGATTCGCCGAGCATCGTGAAGAGCGACGCGGTGATGACGGCAGCCGGTACTCGCTCCGGCTGATCGAATCCGGTGAGGTTCACGCCGAGGGTGTCGTAGGCGGCGATGAGGTCGAAGACGCGGTTGCGGTCCCGGTAATCGACGAACTCCGCCGCCGATCCAGGAATCTCCTCGAGGCCTGGCTTGTGCAGGTTCCCCCAGACAGCGAGGAGGCGTCCGTCGCGATCGTAGGGCAGCGGCTGGAGGACGACAGCGTTGACGACGCTGAAGATCGCGGCGTTGGCGCCAATTCCGAGCGCCAGTGTGAGGATGACGACCGCGGCAAAGCCCGGATATTTGCGCAGCGCGCGCCACGCATATCGCACATCGCCGCCGAGATCGGCGAAGGGACGTCTGGAAAAGTTCGCGCCCTCCAACTCCGCCTCGACGGCCGCGCGCGCGGCCTCGTCGGTCGCGCCTCTGGCGCGCAGATCGTCGTACAGGTCCTGCACGTGCTGGGAGATTTCTTCGGGAAGATGCTTCCAGGACATGGGCCGCTCACTCACTCGTTTTTGAGGACGGCAATCGGATCGATCGAAACGGCACTCCACGCGGGTACGAGACTCGCGGCGACACCGCTGGCAACGAGCAGGGCGATCACGGTGACGAACGTCGCCGGGTCGGTCGCGCTGGTGCCGACGAGGACGCTGTCCATGGCGCGGCCGATCGCCCATCCGGCGACGATGCCGACCACGAGGCCGGCCGCGATCAGGCGGGAGCTGCGGCCGACGAAGAGCCTGATGACGTCGCCGCCGGTCGCACCGAGCGCCATGCGCACGCCGATCTCGTGGCGGCGCTGGTTGACGGCGAAGGCGGTGACGCCGTAGACACCGGTCACCGCGATGATCAAACCGATGGCGGCGAAACCGACGAACAGCGCCACGATCAGCTCGTAGGTGCGGCGGAACGACGCGATCTGCGAGGTGAAGGTGAGCACCTGCGACACCGCGAGGTTCCGATCGACGTCCCGCAGCACGTCACGGACGGCGGGCGCCGTCGCACCCGAATCGTCGTGCGCGCGCGCGATGAACACCACGCTCGCGAGCGAACGGCCGCCGAGCGGCCGGTACAGCCGCGGCGGCGGCGGCTGAGTCACCGCTGACGACAGCACGTTCTCGATCACGCCGATGATCTCGATCGGCTCTCCCGTCTGCTCGCCGCCGGCATCGACCATCGCGATGTGCGCGCCGAGCGGAGATTCGCCGGGCCAGTACCGGCGCACCGCTTCGCGATTCACCACCGCAACCGCACGCGTCGCATCGTCCACACGCCACATGCGGCCCTCGAGCAGCGTGACGCCCAGCGCGTGCGGATAGTCGCCGAGCGTCTCGACCTCGAAGGCCGACGGAAGATCCGCGATCGTCGCCGGTGCTCGACCGATGATGGTGAACCGGCGGCGCGCCTCGCCATCGATGAGGGGCAAGCGATAGGTCGCCGCCGCGGCGCTCAGGCCGGGAATCGCGCTCAAACGTTCGAGAATCGATTCCACGGTTCGCCGCCGCACCTCGTCGGATCGATAGGCCGGCGGATCGAAGCGCACGCGGGTCGTCAGGATGTTCTCGAAGGTGAAACCGACGGGAACGTGCTCGAGCGCGTTGACCGTCCGCACCACGAGACCCGCAACGAAGAGCACCGCCAGCGCGAAGCCGACCTGCGCCACGACGAGAATCGCGCGGCGCCGATTGCCGCGCAGCGAATCGCTGGCGTCACGGCCGCCGTCCTTCAAGTCTTCGGTCAGGTCCGGCCGCGAGGACTGGAGCGCCGGCATCACCGCGAAGAGCAGCGGCGCGAGGAGCGACAACGCGCATGCAAAGGCCAGCAAGTTGCCGTTCAGCGTCAGTCTTTGGAAATACGACTCCGGCGACGCGAGTCGGAATGCGACCAGCCCCGCGTAGCCGAGGACGAGGCCGAAGGCGCCGCTGACGCAGCCGACGATGAAGCCTTCCGCCAGCAGCTGCCGGACGAGACGGCCACGCGTCGCGCCGAGCGCCAGCCGCAGGGCGATCTCTTTTCGGCGCGCGCTCGCCCGCGCGAGCATCACCGTCGCCACGTTCGCGCACGCGACCACGAGCACGAGCATCGTCACGACGCCGAGGAGCGCCAGGTAGATCCACGTGGACGCGCCGACGGTCGATTCACGCAGCGTTATCGCGTGAAGGCGCCAGTCGGCGTGGTTCAACGGATCGGCGCGCTGCAACCGCTCGCCAATCGTTGTCAGCTCGGCGTTGATGGCGTCGAGCGTCACGCCGGGCGGGCGCAGCGCGTAGAGAGTCAGCGGACGCTCGTTGCGCGTTTCAGCGGCGCGCGACGTGTCCAGCGGCAGCCAGAGATCGATGTCCGCGAGATCGCCGATCTCGATCGCCGGCGTGAGGACACCGACGACGGTGTGGCTTTCGCCGTTGATGGTGACGGCGCGGCCGATAATCGTCGGGTCGGCGGCGAAATGGGCGGTCCAGAAACGGTGACTGAGCACGGTGACGTTCATCCGCCCTGGCGTCCCCTCGTCTCGAAGGAACGTGCGTCCGGCGAACGGCCCGAGGTCCCAGGTCGAAAAGATATTCGGCGTCACGACGCTCACGACCACCGCCAGCGGATCGCCGGCGCCGGTCAGCGAAGCTTCGTCCGAGCGATCGGCCGCGACGTCCACGAACGACGTCGCCTGACGCGTGAGATCCAGATAGTCGGCAATCGAGAGGCGTTCGCGATTGCTGCCCGTCCTGCGATCGACGCCGAAGATGGTCACCAGATCCTTTGCGTTCCCCAGCGGCAGCGGCCGCAGGATGAGCAGATCGGCAAAACCGAAGACGATCGCGTTGGCCGCGATCGCGAGGGCGAGCGTGAAGACGACGACCAGCGAGGCGACGCGATCCTTGACGAGCAGTCGCGCGCCGAAGCGAAGGTCCCGCCAGACACCGCCGAGGAGTCCGCGCCTGTTCGCGCCGGCGCCAAGCGCCAGCGGCTCGCCGGTTCGCGATCGCTCGATGCCCGTCAGCTCGCGCACGAGATCGGCGTCGTCCAGCTCCGCGAGCGCTTCGCGCCGCGCCACGTCTTCAGTGGCGCCGCCGGCGCGCAGTTCGTTGTAGCGATCGTCGAGATGCTGCGAGAGCTCATCGACGATCTCGCGCTCTCGCTCCGGCGCGATCCGCAGTCCGTCGAGGCGGCGCTCAATCGGGTATCGCCAATCAGGCATTCTCGACACCTGCGATGCGATTGATCGCGTCGGCGAATTCCCGCCAGGTGTTGCGCTGCGCCTTCAGGACCTGTTCGCCGGCCGGCGTGAGCCGGTAGTAGCGGCGGCGGCGCTGCCCTGCTTTCTCGATCCAGCGGCCCTGAATCCAGCCGCGCTTCTCCAGCCGATAGAGCAGCGGATACAGGGATGCGACGCGAAACTTGAGGACCCCTTCCGATCGCGCCTCGATGAGTTTGCTGAGGTCGTAGCCATGCCGGGGCTGGTCCTCGACGAGCGAGAGGATCAGCAGTTCGGCGCTTCCCTTTTTCAGCTCGCGATCGAGCATCTGCGACCTGATGTGTTGCATAGCGACATATTGCGTAAAAGCATAGACGAAGTCAACCTGGGCCTGGTTCAGGATTTCGGATTCGCGATTCGATCGTCCCGCCAGGCGCGCGGTTAACATCCGGCGCGGCGCCCCCGTCTGCTCGAGGGACGCCAGAAATGGAGCTTGTGTTCGAGGCCCGCCGGTTTCACGCCGTGTTGAACGCTCCGCGAGTCGCGACGCTGAACGCCGGGCGCGGCAACGATGCCGCGACCATCCGCGCCGTCGCCGCGGGCGACGAGGACGCGTTCGCCCGCCTCTATGCCGGCTACGTGCGCATGGTCCACGCGATTCTGCTCGGCCGCATTCCACGGCGCGACGTCGACGATCTCGTGCAGGACGTCTTCATCACGGCGTACACGCGCATCGGCGAACTGCGCGACGCGGCGGCGTTCGGCGGCTGGATTGCGACCATCGCGCGCAACCGCGCGACCGACTACCTCCGGCAGTCGCGCGACCAAGTGGAGTTGCCCGACGAGATGCCCGGCGGCGATCCGATCGAGGCCGAGACGCTCGTGATTCTCGACGCCGTGCGCAAGCTGCCGGAGGCCTATCGCGAGACGCTGCTGATGCGGCTGGTCGAAGGCATGAGCGGAAACGAAATCGCGGAACGGACCGGGCTGACCCCGGCATCGGTGCGCGTGAACCTCCACCGCGGGATGAAATTGCTGCGTGAGAAGCTGGGATGGACTGGCCATGAGTGACGACTACCTGTGGGACGGCTCCGGCCCGCCGGACCCCGACGTGCAGCGGCTGGAAGCGCTGCTCGGCCGGCTGCGGACGCCGCTCGCCGATCGGCCGGCGCCGCGCCTGCCGCGCCCGCCGGTGCGGTGGCGGACGCTGCGCTATCTCGGACCGGCTCTCGCGGCGGCGGCGGCGATGCTCCTCATGATCGGCGTGACTCTGCGGACTCGCTCGGTTGCGTCATGGGAAGTGGCGAACCTCGCCGGCCAGCCGCGTGTCGAGTCGTCAACGCTCGCCGGCAGCGGCCGGATTACCGTCGGACAGACGCTCGTCACCGACGGCCGATCGCAGGCGCGGATGACCGTCGCGACGATCGGCCAGGTCACGATCGACACGAACACCCGCGTGCGGCTCGTCGCGACCCGCGACGGCCATCATCGACTCGCGCTCGAGCACGGAACGCTGCGGGCGGTGATCAACGCGCCGCCGGGTCAATTCATCGTCAACACGCCATCGGCGACCGCGACCGATCTCGGCTGCGCCTACACGCTCCACGTCGACGAAGACGGCGCGGGGTATCTCAGCGTCACCTCCGGCTGGGTGGCTCTGGATCTCAATGGCCGCGAGTCGCTCGTTCCAGTCGGCGCCTCGTGCCGGACCGACGCGCAGCGCGGCCCGGGCACGCCGTCGTACGACGATGCCGATCCGGAGATGCGGCGGGCGCTCGACGACTTCGACGATGCGCGCGATGCGGCGGCCCGATCGGCTGCGCTTCGCGTCGTGCTCGCGCACACAGGGCCGGGCGATGCGATGACGCTGTGGCACTTGATTTCTCGCGTCGAGCCGCCGGACCGTCCCGCGATCGTCGACGCGCTCGCGGATCTCCTGCCGATGCCGCCGGGCGTCACGCGCGACGCTGTGCTGCGCCTCGACCGATCAGCGCTCGATCAATGGTGGAACGCGCTCGGACTCGGCGAAGCGAACTGGTGGCGCAACTTCAAACCCGCGATGTAACTTAGGGACGCCATGCGTCTCCTCCTCATCGGCGGGAATGGCTTCATCGGACCCTTCGTGAAGACCGAGCTCGAGCGGCGCGGACACGAGGTGTTCACGCTTCATCGTCCGCGGACGCACGCCGTGCCGGGCCCTCGGGAAATCTTCGCCGACCGACGACGCCTCGCCGACTACGCCGGCGAGCTGCGGGCCCTCGCGCCCGACGTGGTGATCGATCTGATTCTCAGCTCCGGCACGCAGGCGCGCGATCTGATGCGCGTCTTCGCCGGCGCGGCCGGCCGCGTCGTCGCGTTGAGCAGCGGCGACGTCTATCGTGCCTGCGGCGTGACGCACGGTCTCGAGGCGGGGCCGCTCGAACCGCTGCCGCTCACCGAAGCCTCGGCACTGCGGACGAAGCTTCAGACGTATCCACCGGCACAAGTGCAGATGCTCCAGCAGATATTCGGCTGGCTCGACGAGGCCTACGACAAGATTCCAGTCGAGCAGGAGATCCTCGCGAGCCCTGAGCTGCCGGGAACGGTCCTGCGACTGCCGATGGTCTACGGTCCCGGCGATGCGCTGCATCGCTTCCATCCGATCGTGAAACGGATCACCGACGGCCGGCGGACGATTGTGGTTTCCGAGGACATGGGCGCGTGGCGCGCGACGAAAGGCTACGTCGAGAACGTCGCAGCGGCGATCGCGCTCGCCGCCGTCTCGGATCGCGCGGCGGGCAGAATCTACAACGTCGGCGAAGCGGACGCGCTGACGGAGCTCGAATGGGCGCGGCGGATCGCGGCCGCGCTCGAATGGCACGGCGAGCTCGTCGCGCTGCCGGATGCGATCGTGCCGCCGTACCTGCGCGCGCCCGGCAACACGAAACAGCACTGGGTGACCGACACCACGCGGCTTCGCGAAGAGCTCGGATTCGAGGAGCGTGTATCGCGCGACGAGGCCATCAGGCGTACTGTCGAATGGGAGCGCGCGAATCCGCCGTCCGGGTTCACGCCGCACCAGTTCGACTATGCTGCCGAGGACGCGGCGCTGGCCAAATCTATTTCAGCGTGAAGTTGATCTCGACGTCGACCTGCACGGCGACGGCCTTGCCGTCCTTCGTGCCCGGCTTGAACTGCCACTGCTTCATCGCCTTCACCGCTTCCTGATCGAGACCATACGTGGAATCGAGCGAGCGCGCGACCTTCACGTCGCCGACGGCGCCGTCAGCGCGCACCACGACCTCGAGACCGACGGTCCCCTCGATGTGCGCATCCATCGCCTCCTGCGTGTAGACCGCCTTCACCTGTTTGATGACGACGGGGAGCGTCACACCATTGCCGGGTTTGTAGACGCTCTGCTCCTGCGCGCCCAGCAGCACGCCGGTAATCACGACGCACGCGCCAAGGAAAATCCGCATTGCACACCTCCCGCGCTATGGCAGATTAAGACACCGTGAGATGCGATTTGGCCGTTATCGTGACGATCGTTCCGAAGTGAGGCCGACCGGAAAGCCGCAGGCCCGCCGTTCGACAAGCTCACCACGAGCGGTGAGGGGGTCAACCCGCACGCTCACCCTGAGCCTGTCGAAGGGTGGGCGTGCCGCGGTCGGATTGGTCGTGACGATCGGATTGTCCGTCGGATGCAAACAAGCGCCACGCATCCCACCTCCGCGCCTGGGCTTTTCGGCGGCGTCGTTCGACCGACAACGCGATCTCGAGCAACGCTTCCGCAGCAGCGTGTCCGTCGAGGAATTGGGCACGTTTCACGCGATGGTGACGCGCGAGCCACACATGGCCGGCACCGACGGCAGCCGCGTGGTCGCGACGCGCATCGCACAAGCGCTGCGCGACGCCGGCCTCGACGTCGAGACCATCGAGTATCAGGCGTACTTGTCGTACGCCAAGGCCATCACAGTCGACATCGTCGCGCCCGTCGCAACGAAACTCCGCGTCACCGAGCCGGCATCGCCGCTCGATCGCGACACCAGCCATCCGCAGCTCGGTCCTGGCTTCGTCGCGTATTCGGCGTCAGGCGACGTGACCGCGCCGGTCGTGTACGTCAACTACGGATTGCCCGAGGACTACGCGCAGCTTGCGGCGCACAACGTCGACGTCCGCGGCAAGCTGGCGCTCGCGCGCTACGGACACAGCCACCGCGCGGTCAAGCTGCACACGGCGGAACGGGCGGGAGCGGCCGGCATCCTTATTTATAGCGATCCAGCGGACGATGGATTCGTGCGCGGCGAGACGTGGCCGAAGGGCTACTGGCGTACGCAGGATCAGCTGCAGCGCGGCAACGGGAAGTACAGCTGGTTCTGGCACGGCGATCCGCTGACCCCTGGCGCTCCCGCCCTCGAGAACGCGGCGCGCCAGGATGCCGCTCGCGCGCCGACGCTGCCGCGCATTCCAGCCGCCGTTCTCGCGTGGGGCGAAGCAAAAAAGATTCTCGAACGCCTCGACGGCGCGCCGGCGCCGCCGGGTTTTCGCGGCGGCCTGCCGATCACCTATCGCCTTGGCGGCGCCGCGGCTCGCGCGCGGCTTCGCGTGGAGATGGACAACGGGCTGCGGACGATTCGCGACGTCATCGCACGCGTCCCCGGCGCGCGGCGCGCCGATCGCGAGGTGATTCTCGGCACGCATCACGATGCGTGGACGTTTGGCGGCGTCGATCCCGGCACCGGCACCGCGGCGCTGCTGGAACTGGCACGAACGCTCGGGGCATTGCGGCGCGGCGGATGGCAACCGCAGCGCACGATCACGCTCGCCTTCTGGGATGCAGAGGAGTTCGGGCTGATCGGATCGACCGAGTACGCCGAGGATCGACGGCAGGCGCTGCGCGACCGTGCGATCTGCTACGTGAACACCGATCTCTACATGAATGGCCGGCTCGATGCCGGCGGCACGCCCTCACTTCGCGATTTCGTCGTCGAAGTCGCGAAGGACATCCCGGAGGGATCGGGAACGATGTACGACGGCTGGATCGGAAGCAGGGGGCCGGACGGGCAGGATCGGCGGGATGGGGCAGATCTCAAAGCGCTCGGCAGCGGCGCCGACTTCGTGCCGTTCCAGGACTACGTCGGCCTGCCGACGCTGTCGATCGAGCTCACCGCAACCGGCGGATACACGTACGGTCCCTATCACTCCAACTACGACACGCGCTTCTTCGTCGAGCAGGTGGCCGATCCGGGATTTCGCGGCGGCGCGCAACTCGTGCGCATGCTTGGGACGACGGCACTGCGCCTCGGCGAGTCGCAAGTCCTGCCGTTCCGCTTTTCGCACTACGCGCGCAAGCTGAAAGACTTCATCGACGCAGCGTCGACGTGGGGCGGCGGCGAAGACCGCCGAGGCATGATGGCCGTCGACCTGACTGCCGTGAGAGAGGCGGCCGCGCGAGTGGCTGAACAGGCGAAGAGCGTCGAGGATCGCCTCGACGATCGCCTGGCGACGAGCAACCTGCCGGCATCACAGATCGACCGCGCGAACGATCTGCTCGCGCGGCTCGAACAGCGATTGCTCGACGAAGATCAGCAGTGGTACCGCCACGTCATCTACGGCTGGAACATCTATTCGCTGTACGACGGCCAGCCGTTCCCCGGCCTCGCCGAAGCGATACGCGTGCGCGACGCCGAACGCGCCCGCAAGGAAGCCGCCCGAATCACCGCGGCGATCGACCGCCTGAACGCCGGCTTACACGAAGTCGCCGAGCTCCTGAGGTAACGGAGGGGTACGGAGCGAACTGAGTTCACAAACGGAGGAACGGAGACAACGGAGACGAACGGAGAAGAACCCAGCCATTGTTATGAGACGTGCCGGTGTGATTGAACGCGGTTCGACGGCGTCGCGAAGCGACGCACATCGCCGGGGTCCCCACCGCGCACGCCTGCGCGGTGGGGTGGAGCGGAGCGGCCCGGTAGTAAATCCGAGGAGACATTCCGCTAGTCATCGTGCTTCGGCGGCCGCACCGTGACGCTGCTCGACGATGTGTTTCCGGCGGCGTCGACCGCCGTCACCGTGATGGTGTAGATACGACCGTCGTGCGGGCGTAAACGGACGTGATGGTTGTCGACGATGATGAAGTCGACTTTGTTGTCGTCGCCTTCGCCGTCATCATCGCCCTTGCCCTTCTTCATCTTGTCATCGCTGTCGCGCTCCTTCCCCGGTTTGGTGAACGTCACGCTCAGCGAGGTCGTCGTCGCTCCACACACATCCGTCGCGTTGTAGTTGACGGTGTAGTCGACCAGCTTCTTGATCTTCGGCAGGAGTTGCGTGAGGGTCAGCGACAGACCCGCGATGGTCGGCGGCGTTCGATCGACCACCGTGATGTTGCCGCTCGCTTGACTGAACGCCCCTTTCGGATCGGTCGCCGTCAGGCGTACGAGCGTCGTGCCGAGCGCGTAGGGCGACGGCGGCGCCTGCGTGAGCGTCAGCGTGTCGCCATCGGCATCCGTCGATCCGTCGTCGATCGATGCGTCGGCGACGCACATCGTGCTGTTCGCCGCGACGGTCACGTTCTTCGCCTTCGCAACCGGCGGATGATTCAGCGGCGCGCAGGTGCCGTTGCAGATGCCCGCGACCCTCAGCGTGTAGACGTTGCCGGAAGGCACCGGATTCGGCAACGGTGGATTTGCCACCGGGACATCGTGCACGTCGACGGCGAACGTATCGCCTCCTCCTCCGACCTGGATCGAAAACGTCCGCAAGGCCGCGCTGGACCCGGGATCCCCTTTGTAGTTCTCGAGGATGTTGTTCGGGTTGAACGTCGGCGCGTACGCCGCCGCGAACAAGTTGATCGCGTTCGTGCCTTGCAACGTCACCGTCGCGCATCCCGGTGTGCTGTACGAGCAGCTGCCGAACTGGTACGACTCGAACGGTCGTGCGGCCGCATCCACCGGGTTCGCCGCGTTACCGCTGTTAATCACTTTCGTCGCGCCGCACGTGCTCACAGCGCCGTCGCGGAACAGCCGTCCAACTTGCAGGCCTGCCGACGTCGTCACACCCGCCGACGAAGGCGGCGTCGTGCCGTCCAGCGCTCGAGTGATGGTGAACGTTCGCGCGCCGATCGGGATGCCGACGTTCTGCGCGATCGCGGCGCCGCCGCCCCGATATGTAGCGCTGAGCGCGATGTTGGCGACGGCCGGACATCCGAGATCGGTTGCGGTCGTGAACAGAATCGGCGCCGTATTCGCGGCCGACGCGAGCGGCACGAGGTCCGGATACGACCGCGCGTTCGGCAGAGCGACGGTGACGCCGGTTGTCGGCGAGGCGACGAGCGCAATGCCGGCCGCCGGCGCCACGCCGTAGTTCTTCAGCGTGACCGTCAGCCGTGCGCCTTCGCCCGCGTCGACCACGCCGTCGGCGTTGCCGGGATTTTCAGCCACCTGCACGCTTTCCACCTGGAGGAACGCGGTACCGATCGCGCCCGTCGCAGCGACCGCCGCGCGGGCCATCACGATGCCGGCGCCCGAGTCGCGATCGACGCCGGGCGCTTCGATGTCGATCGCTGTGCTCGTGAGGATGGAACGGATCTGCGCCGGCGTGAGCGACGAGTTGGCCGCCTTGATCAGCCCCGCGATAGCCGCCGCGTGCGGCGCCGCCGCTGACGTGCCGAAGAACGTACTCGGGAATCCGCCGACGCCGGTCACGCTCACGCCGTCGGCCGCAGTGATGTCCGGCTTCTGACGGATGACGCCGCCGGTGGACGAGACGTTGCCGGGCGTGTGCGCAGCGCCACTGGCCTGGTAGAACACGTGGCGCGGCCCATCCGAACTGAACGCCTCGACGACGTTGGCCGAAGTGAATGCCTGTGGAAACGCACCGGCCGCGGGCGTGGCCGCGACGCCGAATCCGTTGGCGGCGGCGCTGTGTCCGTGCGTCTGACCGACGGTTGCGATCGACAGCCGCCCCCGGTTGCTGTTCAGGTGCAGAAAACGTCCTTCGCCGGCGACCTTCACGACGACGAGCCGATTGCCTGCCGCGCCTGCACTGACTTGCTCGTACGGATCCTGGATCCCGTTCTGCGGATTCATCGATGCTGCCAGCACTGCAGTGCCGGCCGCGTTCAACCGGAAGAGGTCGTAGTCGTTCGACGACGCTCCGAGCGGATCGGACCAGTACAGATTGTTCACGATGCCCGCGGCCGTGAGCACATCGAACGCCTGTGCGCCGAAACTATGGGTCCGTGCGGTGGGACCGGCAGCGCCGCCGTCGACGAAGTCGCCTTCCCACACGCCCGCCGTGCCGTCGTTCAAGTTCCCCGAGTTTCCGGCGGACGAGAAATACATCGCGCCATCGGCCGCCACGTCGTTCACGGCCTGAATGACGACGCCGCCGTTCGTGTTCGTCGTCGCCAGCTGCCCGTCCTGAAACGGCGTCTCGACGAAATAGAACACGTCGTCGACGATGATGTCGCAGCCGGCGGCGCGGAGTGCGCGGATGTTGTCGGCGAACGTCGTGATACCGACGAATGCGCTCGCGAAGAACAGCCCGGCTCCGGGCGCGAGATCGTGGACGATCTCGAGCATCGCCGTGCCTTCGTCGCACGTGTTGGTCGCGGGGCACGGAGCAGGCGGCCCGATGACGGTGACTGGACCGAGATCGCCGCGCGCCTGGCTCGCCGCCAGATTGCGGACGCCGTCGGACAGCACGCCGATCTTCACGCCGGTGCCATCGATGTGAAACGCGCCGCGTGCGGCGAACGCCAGGTGCGTCACGTCGCCTTCCGAGCTGCGGCTGCCCTGCCCGGTCGAGCCGACGAGGTTCGGCACCGCCTCCTGCCCGGACGTGATCGCACCTTGCCGGCCCTGGATGAACACGACGTCGGGATCCGCCGCCAGCGTGTCAACCTGATCGATGTTGATGTGCGCGCGCAGCGTCGTGCCGTCGGCCGACGACGATTCCACTTCGATGCCGGCCGCCGCCAGCCGCGCCGCCACGCCGCCCGGCCGCGTCTGCACGTCGACGACGACGTGGCCATCGGCGGCGTACGGCAGGTCGGTTTCGAGCGCCCACATCCCGGTGGCGATCGGCTGTCCGCTCTCCATCCTCTGCTCGAACAGGAGCTGCGAATCGATCTTCTGTTGCGTCTGCGAGCGCGTCGCTTTCTCGGCGAGCAGCGCGTCGATCTGCGCGAGCGCCTCCGACGAAATTCCCTGGAGTTGATTGGCCGGTTGTTGCGCCGACACGCCGACGTGCGAGACGGACGGCCACATGCCGAGGGCGACGATCAACAGCAGTGCACGCACACGGGCACTCTTCATCGGATCACCTCACAAGATTGGTCGCGGATTGCGGATGGAAGGGATGAGGATGAGGATGAGTGCGCGGCCGCCGGAGCACCGTCGAGGACGCGATGGCGGGGAGGGTCAACACCACACGAGCCGGCGCATCCTACCTCAGAATGCGCCGGCTCGAAGGCGGGGGTGAAAAAAACTGTGTCAGCGCAGCGCCGTCTCTGCCTCGGTCTTGAGCGCCGCCCATTCTTTCATCAAGTCGTTGTAGCGTTCGTATGCGCTCGCGCCGATCTTCTGGTCGGCCTGGTTGATCTCGCGGTTCACGTTCGCCACCTGATCGATGAACACTTGATCTTCGTAAGGACCGCTCTTCGTGACCAGACGCTCCCGGAGCGACTGCAGCTTCGCCTGATCGCCGCGCTTGCCGTCGATCGCCTGGCGCACGCGCCCCGCGAGCTGGCGCGCGTCGGCGAGGAGATCGCGGACCTTGAGCGCAAACCGCGTCTGCTCGACGAGATCGGCGGACGTGACGCCGTCCTTCGCGACCCGCGGATCGATCTTCACCGTGAACGATTCCGTTTTCGTCACACCACCGGCGGTGAGCCGCGCGCGATACGTGCCTGGCGCGGCGAGCGGTCCGCCGCCGCCGAAGCCGCCGCCTTCCCCGTCGCCGCCTGCCGGTCCGCCCGGATAGCGCAGATCCCAGACGAAGCGGTTCATGCCTGGCTTGGTCGGCAGCGTCGTTGCGAGGCCGCCGCCACGACGACCGCCGCGACCGGCACTCGCGGCGGCGCGCGATTCGCTCGTGTAGCTGCGCACGACTTTTCCGGCAGCGTCGAGGATGTCGAGCTTGACCTCACCGGCGGGTGACGCGAGGTAGTAATCGATGCGCGCGCCCGCCGGCGGATATTCAGGCATGTCGGGACGGCCCGACATCGGCACGTAGCGCGTGCGATACGTCGCGGCCGGTGTGAAGAGGAACAGGTTGACGTTCGGCTCGAACGGTTTGATCACCGCACGCGGCGGTGCGGGGCTTGCGAGCTTGCCGCCGGGCGGAATCGGCCCCGACGGCGCGACCGGCCGATCCTGATTCGGCGTGATGAAGGCATCGGTCGCGTACGACGCCAGAACCGTCCCGCCCCGAGTTCTGTCAGCCTGCGGATTGTCGGTCGGCCGCGGACGCGCCGATCGGGTCACACTCGCCGCGATCTGCCGCAGCGGCGCCACATCATCCATGATCCAGAACGACCGCCCCATCGTCGCCGCCAGCAAGTCGCCGTGATGCACCTTCAGATCGGTCACCGGCGTCGCCGGCAGATTCTGCTGCAGCGACTGCCAGTGCTTGCCTTGATCGAACGAGACGTAGGCGCCTTCGAGCGTACCCGCGTAGAGCAAGCCTTCCTGCTCCGGATCCTCGCGCACGACGTGCATCGGCTGATTCGCCGGGATGCCGTTGGTGCCGTCGGTGAGCAGCGTCCAGTGCTCGCCGAAATCGTTGGTCATGTAGAGGTACGGCTTGAAATCGTCCAGATACATCCGATAGACCGACACGTACGCCGAGCCGCGGCGATGCGGTGAATCTTCGATCGTATGAACGCGTCCGCCGGGCGGCAGATCTCTCGGCGTCACGTTCTTCCACGTCTTGCCGTTGTCCCTGGTCACGTACACCGGACCGTCGTTCGATCCGGTCCAGAAGACGTTGGGATCGAGCCGCGACGATCGCATCGAGTACAGCGCCGCATACACTTCCTCGCCGGTCATGTCGCGCGTGATCGGCTCGCCCGAGGTCACCTGACCTTCGGGTGTGTTCGCGGTCACGTCCGGACTGAAGCGCGTCCAATGAATGCCGCCGTCAATCGTTTTGTGGACGTACTGCGAGCCGTGGTAGACGATCTTCGGATTGTGGGCGTCGATCTCGATCGGCGCCTGCCTCACGAAGCGATAGCGCATATCCTTCGGGTTCTTGCCGTAGCGCTGCTGCGGATAAATCCAGTAGTGCTGCTCCTGCCCGGTCTCGATGTTGTAGCGGCCGAACTCTCCCTTGCAGTCGCCGTAGATGATCTTGCCGTCGGGCGTCACGCGAATCTGTCCACTCTCGCAGCCCGATGCCTGGAACCAGGTCTGCGTCGGCTCGTCGATCGGCCACGAGAACGGCGGCACGTTCGCGACGTAATA
>DAIUKO010000035.1:34069-35529 GCA_036848175.1 Vicinamibacterales bacterium
TCTGCGTCGGCTCGTCGATCGGCCACGAGAACGGCGGCACGTTCGCGACGTAATAGGTGCTGTTGTCCTGCTGCGGCGCGTAGAGGCGGTACGGGAACTGATCGTCGGCATCGAGCATATAGAGCTCCGCCGTCGGCTGGTTCATCTGCGTCGACCAGCTGCGTCCACGATCCTGCGTGATGTTCGCGCCGCCGTCGTTGGTCTCGATGAGGATGTTCGGATTGTCGGGATTGATCCAGACGACGTGGTTGTCGCCGTGTGGCGTGTTGACCTCGGTGAACGTCTTGCCGCCGTCGCTCGAGCGATGGAAGCCGAGTTCGGTGACGTAGACCTCGTTCTCGTCCTTCGGGTTGACGAACACCTTGTTGAAATAGAACGGCCGCGCGCGCAGCCGCGGCGAGCTGTTGGCGAGCGTCCACGACGATCCGCCGTCGCTGGTCCGGTAAAGGCCGCCCTTGGCGCCCTTCGCTTCGACCTGCGCGTAAACGACCTTGGGATTCGACTGCGCGACGTCGACCCACACCTTGCCGATCAGATCGTCGGGCAGTCCGCTGCCGACGCGCGTCCAATGATCGCCGCCGTCGGTCGTCTTGTACACGCCGCCTTCGCTCGCCGGACCTCCGCTGACGATCGTCCACGGCTTGCGCTGTGCGCGCCACGCGCCCGCGTAGAGCTCGTTGGGGTTCGCCCAATTGATCGCCACCGACACGGCGCCCGTCTGCTCGTTGATGAAGAGCACCTTCTGCCACGTCTTGCCGCCGTCCTTCGTGCGATACACGCCGCGCTCGGGGCCCCAGCCAAACGGGTTCCCGATCGCGGCGACATAGACGATGTCGGGATCCTTCGGATGGATTTTCAACTGGCCGATCTGTCCGACGTCTTTCAATCCGGCGAACTGCCACGTGCGTCCGGCGTCGGTCGACTTGTACACGCCGCGGCCGAGGATGACGTTCGATCGGATCGCCTCGCTGCCGGTGCCGGCGTAGACGACGTTCGGATTGGAATCGGAGACGTCGATCGCGCCGATCGAACCGGTGGCGATCTGGCCGTCCGTCACCGGCACCCACGTGATGCCGTAGTTCTCCGTCTTCCATACGCCGCCGCCGGTCGCGCCCATGTAGAAGACGTTCGGCTGCGTGCGCACGCCGGCCGCGGCCGTCGATCGTCCGCCGCGATGCGGACCGATCGATCGCCAGCGCAGATCCTGATACGCGATCGGGTTGATGACGACGTTGCCGCCCGGCTGCGCGTGGAGCCGCGGCTCGTGCACGCCAAGCGCCGGGGAGAGCGCGATGAAGGCCGTGAGCGTGGAGGCAAGCAGGATGAGCTTTCGCATGGAAAGTCCTATGAAGAAAGATCGAGTCGAGATTGTACGACTACTTCCCGACGGCAGTTGAACCGACGTCCTGGACAACCGCTCATGGTGAGCTCGTCGAACGCTCATGGTGAGCTCGTCGAAC
>DAIUKO010000036.1:0-2474 GCA_036848175.1 Vicinamibacterales bacterium
TGACTCCTCGACGACGCCGCTGGAGGAAATCGCGCTCGCGTGCGTTGTCGGTGCGGGCGATCGCCGCATCGAACGCCCTTGCCGCTTCGTCAGAGCGACCCATGCGCCTGAGCAGGTCGGCGCGGATCGCGTGGAAGAGATAGTAGCGATCGAGATCATCGAGCCGATCCACGAGCGCCAGCGCAGCATCCGGACCCTCGATCTCGGCGACGGCAACGGCGCGGTTGAGCGCCACGATTGAGCTCGGCGCCATCGACAGGAGCTGGTCGTACAGCTGAAGGATCTGCGGCCAGTCGGTGTCCGAGGCGACGGCGGCATCACTGTGGACCGCGTTGATCGCCGCCTGAATCTGATACGGACCCGGCCGGTTGCGCACGAGACAGCGCCGGACGAGCGCTTGACCTTCGGCGATCAGCGCGCGATTCCAGAGCGCGCGATTCTGATCGGCGAGCAGCACGAGGTCGCCGTCGGTTGTCGTTCGCGTCGCGCGCCGCGACTCGATCAGCAGCATCAGCGCGACGAGTCCCATCACCTCAGGTTCATCGGGCATCAACTCGGACAGGATTCGTCCGAGCCGGATCGCTTCGGCGCAGAGATCCTCGCGGACAAGGCGGTCGCCTGAGCTCGCGGTGTAGCCCTCGTTGAAAATCAGGTAGACGACGGCCAGCACCGCACGAATACGATGAGGCAGATCGGCGTCGCCAGGGACGCGATACGGAATGCCGGCATCGCGGATCTTTCCTTTGGCCCGCACCAGCCGCTGCGCCATCGTCGATTCGGGGACCAGGAACGCGCGCGCGATCTCGGCGGTCGTCAGCCCGCCGAGCAGCCGCAGCGTCAGCGCCACCTGTGCGGTGGCGGCGAGCGCGGGATGACAGCAGGTAAAGATCAGGCGCAGTCGATCGTCGCGCACGACGCCCTCCGAATCCTCCTCGCCCGGCGACCGAGTGGTCGCATAGAGCCGCATCGCTTCGGCATGTCGATCCTCACGCGACGCTTCGCGGCGAAAGCGATCGATCGCACGGTTGCGGGCGGTCGCGATGATCCACGCCGCCGGGCTGGGCGGCAGGCCGGTGGATGGCCAGCGCTGAAGCGCCACTGTGAACGCATCCTGGACCACTTCCTCGGCGACGTCGATGTCGCCGAAGTGGCGGACGAGAGACGCGACCGCGCGCGCGTACTCCTCGCGAAAGACACGTTCGATCTCGGCGCTGTCGAGAGCGATCGGCTACCTCTCCTGAAACGGCCGGACCTCGATCGGCAGCGTGATCACACGTGCGAACTTGCGTCCCCACTCGAGCGCGGCGTCGAGATCCGGCGCCTTCACGATCACGAAGCCGCCGACGTGTTCTTTGCCCTCGACGTAGGGACCGTCGGTGGTGATCACCTCACCATCCTTCAGCCGCAGCACGGTCGCGGTGCTTGGCGGATGCAATGGACCGTTGAACACCCACGCGCCGGCGGCCTTCACCTCGGCCATCAAGGTTCCCAGGTCGTGCATCACCCTGTTGAGAACCTCAGGCGGAGGCGTGATGCCGTCGGGCTGATAGATGCTGAGCAAGTACTGTTTCATGGCGTGTCCTCCTGAACGTTACCACCGGTCGTTCCCGCCGGTTTTCATGCTCTATACGAACGGGAATCGCTGGATCGACACACCACGGACCGGGTCCGCAGGATTTGGGGATGGACTGAGGTCAGTCGCCGCGTCGAATCGGGAATTCGACCTGAGCGCGCGCGATCGCGGGCTTTCCACCGACCTCGTCGACGGTGACGGTGATGCGGAGCGCGTGCGGCCAGCGCTGTTCGCGCTCGAGCCGGTCCATGACCGCCTTCAAGTCGACGGGCACTCGCGTCGTGTGGGTCGATGCTGCCGGAATCTGGAAGCGATCGGTTTTGGTGAGGACGACCGCTTTGTCCCATTTCGCGGCCGATTTGTCGTCGAGGGGACCGATATTCCACTCGCTTTCGACCGTCGCCGTCACATCGGGGCTGGGAAACTTTCCTCGATTCTCGACCGTGACCACGGCGTCGACGGTGTCGGGATGCGGGACACCGACTGGATCCGTATATTCCCAGCGCGTCAGCACGACCTCGGTGTTCTTCGGTGGAGGATTGTTCGGATTCAAACCCTCCATCTGCGCCTCCGACCACCACATGGCGGTGAAGCGCACGTGAGCGGCGAGGTCGGCGGCCGTCGCACGTTCCTCTGCAGGCGGACGCGAGCAACTCGCCCCGAACAGGATCGCGGCCGCCGCGGCGATCGAGGCGCGCAGAGGCATTGTCGCGCGCCGCGACGTCATTGCTTCATGCTCACATGAAGGTGATTGTCGTGTCCTTCCCAGGGCGTCACACCGGCAATCTGCGAGTCGTTGAAGAGAATCGACTTGAAGTTGGTCTCCGCCCGAAACAACTCCACCAGTTTCGACCCACTGAAGCAGCCAGAGTTTTGGCGCTGGAGGTCGTAGGCGGTGTCA
>DAIUKO010000036.1:2574-35359 GCA_036848175.1 Vicinamibacterales bacterium
TTTCGACCCACTGAAGCAGCCAGAGTTTTGGCGCTGGAGGTCGTAGGCGGTGTCATGGGCGCCTCCCGCAAATCTCGATTAACCGCGGGTCCGTCGGGTCGCGCGAAGAGTGTAGATCGATCCGCTCGACGTGGGTCGAGCCATGGGCGTTTTCGTTACCCCGTTGGAAGGCGGTCTTGTTCGGTCGCGGACGTTGCCCGGATCTCTTCGACGATGGCCCGTGTGGTGACGCCGCCAACCAGCGTGTCGCCGTGACGATGGACCTGCGCGAGAAACTCTTTGCCAACCACGTCGACGAACGTGACACCCGCAAGATCGAGCAACACTCTTTGATGCGGCTGATTGGACGCCGCGGCAGACCAATGTCGTGCCAATTCGTCGACGCCCGCGCCGGCGAGCCGTCCGTCGAGTCGGAACGTGACCATCGCCGGTTCAGTTTCCACCGTGATCATGAGCATGTAGACTCCTCGGTCCGTGATGCCTGGCGGCTACCCGCGTCGCGTGCCACGGCCAGGTCGAGGTGAGCCGCCATCGAAGGGTTCGACGTGCAGACAGCCATATTCGGTTCCATGCCAAACTGCCCCCGACGGGAATGTCGCCTGACGGGATTCGGGGTTTGGGATTCGGGATTTGATCCCGCAGTGGACGCCACCCCTATATGACGAATCAGACCCTCTCCGTATGACGAACGAGATTCCTGGAAATCGACAACTCTCCGGTTGTCGATTTGCGGTCACCCTGTTCGACTGCGAAACAGGACTCAAACTTCAAGGAGACGAGCGATGCGATTTTTATGCGTGTACAGGCCGAGCCAGGAGGAAGGGGGCCGCCCCAGCCCGGAACACGTGGCCGAGATGGGCAAGCTGATCGACAAGATGATGAAGGCTGGCGTGCTGCTCGCGACCGAAGGGTGCCTGCCGACTTCGAAGGGCGCGCGCGTCCGGCTGGCGAACGGGAAGATCAGCGTCATCGACGGACCGTTCACGGAGACGAAAGAGCTCATCGGCGGCTTCGCGATCCTTCGGCTGAATTCCAAGCAGGAGGCGATCGAGGCGACGAAGGAGTTTCTCGCCGTCGCCGGCGACGGCGAGACCGAGATTCGCCAGCTGTACGAACCGTCGGACTTCGACATCGCGCCCGCGGACGGCCGGATCGAGGTCGCCGCCAAGGCGTAATGCGGGAATTCCCGGTTCAGGTCATCGGATTCATTCGATCGACGCTTCGATCACTGGACGAGTCGCCCCGGCAAGGTTCCGAGGGTGCCCCCGACGCGTGGCTCGAGGTGAATCCGGCTTTCGCGCGAGGCCTCCTCGGCATCGGGACCGGCGACGAATTGATCGTCATCACATGGCTTCATCGCGCCGATCGCGGGGTGCTCGAGGTGCATCCGCGCGGCGACCCTGGGAATCCGCTCACAGGCGTCTTCGCGACACGCTCGCCGCACCGGCCGAACCCGCTGGGACTTCATCGCGTCACCGTGCGTGAAATCGAGGGGATCCGGCTGCGGATCGGCCCAATCGAAGCCATCGACGGCACTCCGGTCGTCGACATCAAGGTCGTTCTCGACGCGATTCTTTGAAGTCACTAGGATATGGCGCATGAGACGCCACCTGGTGACGGCGGCACTCCTGGCCGGCGCGGTCGGAGTGGCGGCGCAAGTGCGGGATCAGAGTCTTCTCGCGCCCGATCCGCAGGACTGGCTGATGTACTCGGGCACGTACAACGCCCATCGCCACTCAGCACTGAGCCAGGTGACTCCCGCGAACGTCGCGCGTCTGCAGGCGGCGTGGGTTTACCACATGCCTGGGCAGGAAGCGATCCAGGCGGTGCCGATCGTTTACAAAGGCGTGATGTACGTCTCGCAGTACAACCGCGTCGATGCCATCGATGCGCGCAGCGGCAACATCGTCTGGCAGTATCAACGGCCGCCGCAGACGCGCGGCGCCCAGCGCGGCACCGCGATCTACAACAACAAGGTGTTCGTCACCGCCGCCGACGGCGCGCTGGTTGCGATCGATTCGCGCACCGGACATGTCGTCTGGGAAACGAAAGTCGCGCCGCCGTGGCGCCTCGCCGGCCAGGCGCCTCTCGTCGCCAAAGGAAAGGTAATTGTCAGCGGCAACAACCCGAGCGGCTTCATTCAGGCCTACGACGCTGAGAGCGGCAAGTACCTGTGGACGTGGAACGCCATTCCGCAGAAGGCCGGCGACTCGGGGAGCGAGACGTGGGCCGGTGATTCGTTCAAGCTCGGTGGAGGTCCGGTCTGGGTGAGCGGCAGCTACGATCCCGAGCAGAACACGATCTTCTACGGGACCGGCCAGCCCGGCTCACAATGGGCCGGCGAAGTGCGCGAGGGCGACAATCTCTACACCGACAGCATCGTCGCCATCGACGTCGACACCGGAAAGCTGCGCTGGCATTTTCAGAACACGCCGCACGACGTGCACGATTGGGATTCGCTCGAGATGCCGATCCTGATCGACGCATCGTTTCGAGGGCAGTCACGCAAGCTGCTCGTGCAGGCGAACCGCAACGGCTTCTACTACATCCTCGATCGCACCAACGGACGGTTCCTGTCGGGGACGCAGTTCGTCACTCGCGTGAACTGGGCGAGCGGTCTCACGGCGGAAGGACGGCCGATGATGACGCCCGGACATGAACCGACGGTCGAAGGGGCTCACACCTGTCCGTCGACAGCCGGTGCGACCAACTGGCCGTCGCCGGCGTACAACCCCGATCTGAACTCCTTCTTCCTCGTCGCGCAGGAAGGCTGCGGGCTGGTGATGCGGACGACCGATCGGCCCGGCGCCGGCGGCGGGTACCTCGAGAGTCCGAAGCCGGAAGAAGCATGGCAGCTCTACGTCCGCGCGCTCGACGCGACGAGCGGCAAGAAGATCTGGGACTACCAGCAGATCGGGTCGTTTCACTACGGTCCCGGCGTGCTGTCGACGGCGGGCGGCCTCGTGTTCGCCGGCGAGCACAAAGGTCAGGTCAGCGCGCTCGACGCGCGCACCGGGAAATCGCTCTGGCATTTCAACACCGGCGATTTGATCACATCGTCGCCGATCAGCTACGGAATCGACGGTCAGCAGTACATCGCGATTTCATCTGGTACGAATATCGTCGCGTTTACGTTACGCTGAATCTGAATATGAAACCGAAATTGCTCGTCGTCCTCGTCGCGATATTCGCGGTCTCGGTGAGCGCAGGTGCACAGTCGATCGACGAAGGACGGCAGATCTACAACCGCACCTGCACGGCCTGTCACGGTCCGGATGGCGCCGGCGGTGAAATGGGTCCGGCGCTCGGTGCGCCGGCGCGGCGGTACGCGCAGGCCACCGACGCGCAAATCTTCGAGGCGATCAAGAACGGGATTCGCGGGACGCAGATGCCGGCGTTCGGGGGCCGGCTGCCGGACACCGAGGTCACGAAGGTGACCGCCTACATCCGCGGACTTCGCGGAACGGCAATCGACGCGCCGGCGGCGGGCGATGCCGCGATCGGCGAACAGATCTTCTGGGGCAAAGGCGAGTGCGGACACTGCCACGTCGTCAAGAGCAAAGGGGGACTCGTCGGACCCGACCTGACGAATCTCGGCGGCACGCGCAAGACGACGTCGATCGTCGCCGCGCTCACCAAGCCACTGCACAGGGTGTTCGGCGACGGCGGCGCCATCCCGCGGATTCTCATTCCCAACGCGACGTATCAACCGGTCAAAGTCACCGCAGCCGATGGCCGGGTGATCACGGGCGTCCTGAAAAACGAGGACAGCTATTCGCTCCAGGTGATGGGAACCGACGACGAGCTTCACCTGTTCGATCGCGCCAAGGTCAGCGTCGTCTACGAAATGAAGACGCTGATGCCGACGGACTACGACAAGCGGCTGGCGCCCGACGAGTTCAGGAATCTGCTCGCCTATCTCACACGACTCTACGTGCCGCCGCCGGCGGCGCCGTCAGGACGGGAAGGCGGAGGTCCGCCGCGGCCGCAAGGTGATTTTTTCGTGTTCGTCGGCAGCTACACGAAACCGACGCCGACGACGACGTCCGGATCCAAGGGCATTTACAGCTTCCGGTTCGACTCGAAGACGGGCACGCTCACGCCCGTCGGCCTCGCGGCCGAGACCGTGAATCCGGTGCACGTGTGGGCGCACCCCAATGGCAGGTTTCTCTACGCCGCCAACTGGGAGACGGGCGATGCGGCCGGTGACACGGTCAGCGCGTTCGCGATCGATCACAAGAGCGGAACGTTGACGCTCGTCAACAGAGTGAGCGCGCACGGCGATCGCGCGAACCAGATCGTTCTCGATCCGAGCGGCAGGATCGCAGTCACCGTGACATACAACAGCGGCACGGTGACGGCGTACGGTGTCGAAGCCGACGGGAAATTGAGCGAGGGCTTCTACACGGATCAACATACCGGCCAGCCGCTCAGCGCGCGTCAGCCGGGACCGCGCGCGCACGGCGTCGTCTTCAGCAAGGACAGCCGGTTCGCCTACGTCGCCGAGCTCGGGCTGGACCGCGTCTACAGTTATCGTCTCGATCCGATCAAACGGACGATGACGCCGTTCGATCCACCGTACGTCGTCTTGAAGGGCGGCTCAGGGCCAAGGCGGCTGCAGCTGCATCCGACCGGCAGGTTCTTGTACGTGAACCACGAAACCGATTCCGCCGTCAGCGTGTTCGAGGTGAACGGCGGCAGCTTGAAAGAGATTCAGTCGATCTCGACCCTGCCCGCTGACTACAAAGGCAACAACACCACCGCCGAGATTCAGATCGACGGCGAAGGCAAGTTCCTCTACGTGACCAATCGCGGGCACGACAGCATCGCCGTCTATGCGGTCGATCCGTCGAAGGGCACGCTCACGATGATCGAGAACGTGCCCAGCGGCGGGAAGACGCCGAGAAACATCACGATCGATCCGACCAACGAATACCTGATCTCGGCGAATCAAGGCGGCGACAACGTGGTCGTGTTTCGAATCGATCACAAGAGCGGACATCTGACGCCAACGGGATCGCAGCAGAGCGTCGCTCAAGCCGGAGGCGTCGCGTTCGTGAAGGCACAGAACTGATCAGCGGCGTTGCACGACGATGTTGATGCGGCCGGTATTCAAGCAGTTGCCGACCAGCCCGACTGATGACCAATTGAGAGTCACCATGCCGGCGCTCGCCGGACCTGAAAACGCCGCCGTTTCGGTGCACAGGCCAACATTCAGCGTAAAGCTTCCGGTGAAGCTGCTGGCGTCGGCCGATCCGCTGATGCTGCCGGTGAGCCCTTCCACCTCCCACGTGCCCGTCACCGTCGAACCGGACTGATTCAGGTTCATGCGAAACGCGGACACGCCGTAGCGGTCTTCCCAGGTGCCGGACCAGTTGCCAGCTACGTTCGCGGCCGGCGGCGGCGTGATCGTCGTCGGCCCGGTCGGCGTCGATCCACATGCGGACGTCAGAGCGGCGAGAGCGACCACTGCCAGGATGCTTCGTCTCATTGCGTACCTCTTTTTCCAGGACGTTGCGCGTTTTGTGAACCGAATGCGCTGGCCCTTACAAAAGGATCACGCGTAAAAGATCGGACATCGGCTCAGGCCGCTCGTGACGGCGCGCGGCGGAACTATCGCCGCCTGAAAAGAGTCGAATACTTCATGCGGCGGGCGACGTCCTTCGCGTACGAGTGCGCCTGAACACCCAGGACGATCAGCACCGGCGGCAGGACGAGCACGACCAGCGCGTGCTTCGCGAACACGGCGTCGAACGGCGATGCGCCGTTTGCGAGCGGAATCCCCAACGTGATGGCGTAGTACCAGACGAGCGGCGCCGCCGTGCGGCCGAATGTGCCGACGGCATCGCAATCGAACCGCCGCACGAGCTCGTGCAACAGCACCAACCCGCCGAAATAGACGGCGATCCCTTCAACCCGATGGAGTTGCGCCTTCGTCAGCGCTGAAAGCGCCAGCGGATGCGCGGTCAGCCACATCGCGATCGCGATCCGCGTCGCATTGACGAAGACGGCCGCGACGTAGCTGGCCAGCAGGCTCACGACCAGCGCGCGCCAGCCCGGCATGGTTTCTTCGTCACGGCGCAGGAGCGTGAACGTCAACATCCCGAACGCCGCGATCATGAAGTTGATCCCGGCGCACGATTTCTCGATGAGAAAGAGACGCTCCTTCGAGAAGTAGCCCTCTCCGGGCTCTCGAGCGAACGTCGTCCCCGTCGCGGCGCCGGCCACTCGTGCCGTCGGACTCAGGATCCACCACAGGTCGTCCGCGCCAGCCCGCGAGTAGTAGCGCTTCATCGCCCAGATGGCCAGCAAGGCGGCGATCGCGACGCAGAACTTCGTCCTCACGCCGCGCCTCCCGATCTCGAGCGGCGCGACCGCATCAGGCTCGCCCAACCAAGCAAGGCGAGCGCGATTGCCGACACGAACACGAGCTCGGGTTCGTCCCCCTTGGTCACGCCGACGGCGCTGTCCGAGACGCCGGCAGGAAGCGGGAGCGGCTGATCGACGTCTTCGGCCTCGCCAGCGGCACGCCGGACGATCTCCTGCACCGCGACGAACGACGTGTAGCGCGTCAGCAGTCCGTAGTGCAGCCCGAGCGACGTGACTTCCGCTTTGGTTTCTTCGCTGATGCCGAAGCCGAAATCGTCAAGGTTGCCGATGCGCGTTCGCGCCCACAGATGCCGGAGTGCGCTGTGTCTCGCGTCGAGGCTGGCGTTCGCGATCGGCATCGACGTCCGATACTCTCCGCGACCGGTCTTCCCGGACATCTCGATCGTGCCGCCGGCGCCGCCGCGGTATTTTCCGAAGACGACAATCGGACGGCTTGCGAAGAGGTCCGGAATCTTCCTCGGCTCGACGTCATACACGTCGAACCCCCAGAACTTCACGTCGATGTCGGTGAGCACCGGCGAGTCGATGTAGCGCCGCAGCCGGGCCGCCGCGTCCGGCGCCTCGGCCGGCTGTGTCACGACGAACGGCTCGCCGAGGCCCGCGCGGGCAACGCCCTCGATGAGGAACCGGTTCACCGCGCTGCCGATGCCGAACGAGAAGAAATTGGCGCCATCGAGCTGGGTTCGGATGTAGTCGAAGACCTCCCGCTCCGCTTCGATGTAGCCGTCGGTCAGCAGCACGACGCTGCGCGACACGCCCGGCTGGTGCGGAATCGCGACCGCCTGCTTGAGCGCTGCGAGAAGCTGCGTCCCGCCGCCGCTGTTCTTCCTGCCGATGAACTGCAGCGCGCTCGTGAGGTTGGCGCGCGTCGCTTGAACGGAGGCTGGCGCGTAGGTTTCCGATCCGTCAGCAAAGACGACGATGTTGAACGAGTCGGAGGGGCGAAGCACGCGCACGAGATCGGCCATCAGCGCCTTGCCGGTATCGAGCGGGAAGCCGTTCATCGATCCCGATACGTCGAGCACGAAGATGTATTCACGCGGCGGCAGGTCGTCGGGCGCGACCGCTTTGGGCGGCTCCGCCATCAGCAGGAAGAAGTTCTCGTCCTTGCCCTGGTAGAGGAGCAGCCCCGAGCTGATCGTCTCGCCCGCCAGCCGATAGCGAAGGATGAAGTCGCGATTGCCCGAGCGGCGCTCGGAGTCGGCGAGCGCAATTTCCGCGCGCCCCTGGCCGATCGAGCGCGACACGAGTTGGTGCGATGGCGAGACGAGCTCCTGGATCGGGACGCCAGTCGAGACGACGCCGGTGAGATGGAACTCACTGAGCGGCGGCTCGCCCTGATGCGTGTATGGCGCCTTGACGAACTCGTCGTGTGATGACGCCTCGCCTTCACGCTTGTCGGAGTACCGCGGTCCGACCACCGTCGGGTAGACGAACTCGTACGCGCCGGCGGTCGGCACGAGCAGCTCGGTGTATTTGAGCTCGACCTCGATCGTGTCGCCGGGCAGCACGTTCGCGACGTTCATCGTGAACACGTTGGGACGGCTCTCCTCGAGCAGCGACGCGCTCTTTCCTTCCCGCTTCGCCGTGTCGAACTCGCGCTTCGCCGTCTCGCGTTCCTTGATTGTCGCGACGATGCGGACGTCGCCGATCGTCATCGTCATGCCGTAGACCGCCGCCCGCGTCGACGCCGGAAACACGTAGCGCGCGTGTAGCGGCCGCTCGCCGCCGTTCTGGTACACCTGCCGCACGGTGACGTCGGCGATCACACCGGAGATCGCGACGTCGACGCGCGTGTCCTTCAGAGGCAGGCGGTCGACGGTGGGATCGCCACCGTCGACGAAGAAGAAGGGTGAGAGCGTTTTGTCAGCCGAAGGCCGCTCCGCTTGCGCCGCGGCGCCGCGGGGGAAGAGGCACAGAACGAAGGCGATACAGACGACGATCGAGCGAGTTGAGGTTTTCATGCGATTCCGGGGAGCAACGAGGCTGCCCGCCAGCGGATCGCGTGTCGGAGAGTGCAACGCGTTGTGTATCCGCGCGATAGCGGATCTGACGATTCTGTGTTCGTGAAGGGGACCGGGAGAGAGGCGTGTCAGCGCATCAACACCGTGTCGACCCGGACACGCCGCAGTCTGACCGCAGTCTGACCGCGAGTCTGACGCGCGCTACAATCGGCATATGAAGTTCAGCCGGCTCGCCGGGCTCATCCCGCTGCCGGAACTCACCGTCGTCCTGGTCACGGCCCTGATTGTTCTCGGTGCGCGAACGTTGCGGGACGCCGGGCGGCTGCCGTTTGCCCGTCGATTCGGGAACGTGCGTCAGGCTGAAGAAGAGTACGCGCTGCAAGCGGAACGACAACGGGCGCGGTTGATCGCGTCATGTATCGTGTTCGCCATCATCAGCATTCCGCACATCCTCAGACTCGTGCCGCCCAATGGCGTCTACGGTTTCAGAACGGCCGCGACGCAGTCGAACCGGGCGATTTGGTATCAGGCCAACGCCTTCTCGGGATGGGCGCTCCTGGTCGCCTCGGCGATCGGCGCGACGACGCTGCTCATCCTCCCGACGACGGCCAGGCGATGGCTGGTCTGGGCCGCGTTTCTGGTGCCGGTATTCGGTGCCCTCGCCGCGTCGTCCGTGTACTTGACCGGCTTGATCGACTCTCCCCCTTTCTGATTCGCTTCTTCATCCCGCTCTTCGCACACGCGCGAGCGAGGCCGCGCTCCACGACGAACCGGTGGAACTCGTTTCTTCACCAGGTCTTCGTTCGCGACGTGAGCTTGGGTACAGTCTGGTGCCGTTGATTGCTGCAAATCCACCGCCGATCACCGCTGTGGGGCTCGTCACCTGCGATCGCACGACGAGCCTGGTCGCGTGCCTCGACAGCTACCTCGAGAACTGCCGCCATCATCAGAGGGATCCCGAGTTCATCATCACAGACGACTCGGCGACAGAGGCAGTGCAGGATCAGACCAGGGCGGCGCTGCAGGCATGCCGCACGCAGCACGGCGCGCAAATCCGCTACGGCAGTCGGCGGGAAAGAACCCGCTTCGTCGAAGCGCTGGCACGCGAAGCGGCCGCGCCGCTCGAGATCGTTCGCTTCGGCATCCTCGGAGACGACCGCTGCACGCGATCGACGGGGGCAAATCGAAACAGTCTTCTGCTGGACAGCGTCGACGCTCTCGCGTTGAGCGTGGACGACGATACGCGATGTCGGACTGCGGCTCCGCCTGACCCACGCGACGGCCTCGCATTCTTTTCGGGATACGACCCGACCGAGTTCTGGTTCATCGACGAACAGCGGAGTGCGATTGACTCTGCATCGCACCTCGACGCCGACGTGCTGAGTTGTCATGAAGCGCTGCTCGGGCGCGCCACCGCGGACCTGAACGGAGCCGCGACGCCGGGTCGCGTCGTCACGACGGTCCATGGTCTGGCTGGTGACTCCGGGATGGCGTCCCCGCGCTACTACCTCGGCCTCGACGGCGCATCACGCGAGCGCCTGGTCGCGTCTCCCACCGTCTATCGATCGGCTTTTCGAAGTCGCGAGATCCTTCGCGCCGTGCGCCGCCTGACCTGCTCCACCGGAACGTTTTTCATGTCCACGTTTTTCGGGTACGACAACCGCGAGCTGCTGCCTCCGTTTTTTCCCGTTCTGCGCAACGCCGATGGGATCTTTGGCCTCATCCTGCAACGGTCGGTTGACGGGAGCCATATCGGATACCTGCCATCCGTCCTGGTGCACCGGCCGGTCCCGTCGCGCATCTTTGCGCCGGAGGCGATGTGGGCTGAAACACGAAGCCTGCGGATGGCCGACGTGATCATCGCGTGCGTGCTCGCGCACAACGAAGGGACGACGCCACGTTCCGACGCCACACGACTGGTCGAGCTCGGACGCTCTCTTCAGGCCTTCGGATCGCTGACGCGCGCCGACTTCGAAGCGCGCGTGCGCGGCCTCCACCAGTTGCGGATGATGGCATTCATCACCGTTCTGCAAACACGGCTTCAGACGCACGCCGCGTCTCCGACGTTCTGGGCCGACGATGTGAAACGGATGATTGAGGCGCTGTCGAAGCAGACCTGGACGGACGACGCCATTGTCCCGACGGATCTGCGCCTCGGGAACGACGTCGACAGCGCTCGCAGGCTCAGTCAGGAGCTGGTTGCGAGATTCGGCGAGCTTCTCGAAGCGTGGCCAGCAATCGTTGCAGCCGCCCGGCGCCTTCGCGCCGGGGGCTGCCGACTCACGACTGCGATCTAGTGCTCGCTGGGATCGATTAGCTTCCGCCGCACGCCGCCATCATGTTGGCTGGCATCGGCGAAGCTGCGGCGGTGCCGCTGTAGGAGCCCGTGTAATTCGATCCGCCGCCGCCGCGCGCACCGCCGACGACATACGGCCGGAAATTCTCCGGCGTGCCGGCATGGTCCGAATTCTTGTAGGCGCTGGCCTTGTTATCGTCCACCGGTTTCACAGCGAGGGCGTTGTAGTCTGCGCCGAAAATCGGTGAGGCGTAAACGGCCGCGGCCCACTGCCACTGGATCTTGAGACCCGGAGTCAGACTGAAGAACATTCCCTGCCACGTGAGATTGTGGATGCCGCCGGGGAATCCCGCAGGGTACGGCGCCTGCAGCGCCACACCATCGAGGAAGACGTTTCCCGCGAGACCGGACAATGGAACCGTCGTCACCCACTGCCCGTTGCAGAACATGGTGGTCGCCACGATCGCGCTCGGCGAGAAATTGATGACGGCGGACGGGACAGGGATCATGTAAGGCGTCCCGTCCACGGTGAAGGAGATCGAGCCGGTGAAGCCGATCGTCGCCGGGTCCGATCCGAGCCCCTGGACCTTCACAACGCTGGTGAACCAGATGAAGTCGCCGGCGTTGATCGGCGTCCCATTGAAGTTCGAGGTGATCGACGAGAATCCGGAGTCGGTCTGCGCCGATGCATCCGGAGTGACGCCTGCCGCCGAGAGCAACCCGACGCCGGTGCTAATTCCCGCCGTTTTGAGAAACCGTCTTCGTGTCAAAGAATCCATCAGCGATCCTCCAAAGCGTCTGATGGATCAGCAAAGGGCGCGCCCGGAGAATTCCCGCGTTTCCGGGCGCATGCGCAGCGTGGTCGGCGACAAATCCGAATCGTCACGAACGTTTTTGCGTTTTTACCGGATCCACACCGCTTTCACATGGCACGCACATGTCTTCGCGCGCGATCGCTGGCATCTTGTCATCATGATGTCTTCATCACACAGCGACGCATTCATCACCTGCGCTCATGACTACCGGCATCAGTTCCTTTCCACTGCGCGGCGCCTTCTGCCGGATCGGGCGATGGCGCAGGACGCGGTGCAGGACGCCATGGTGTCCGCGATGCGCAATCTCCCCCGCTTCCGCGGCGACAGCCAGATGTCGACGTGGCTGGGACGGATCGTCATCAACTCGGCGCTCAGCCGCCGCCGCGTCATGCGGCGGCGTCCGGAGCAGTCGCTCGAGACGGTGTTCGAGCAGCGGGGCGCCGACGGCTCGCTCGACCACCGGCGCGGTCCGTTGACGGCGGCCGGGCCCGGCCCGGAACGCGCGCTCCTGCACGGCGAGATCCGCGCGCTGCTTCGCGAGGCGATCGACGAACTGCGCCACGACTATCGGACCGTGGTGCTGATGCGGCACTTCGAGGACGCACCCGTCGCCGACATCGCGGCGCGGCTCGAGATCACGCCCAACGCCGCGAAGCTTCGCCTGCTGCGCGCCCACCGTGCGCTCCGCCGCCTCCTGGCGCACCGAGGTTACGAGCGAGCTGGCGGGAAATAGAGAACGTCGCCGAGCTCTTCGCGACGCTGCGAAGTCCACAGGAAGCGCTCGATTTCATCGACGATCGCGTCCTGGTCGCCGAGAAACGGCAGATGATCGTGACCGCTCAACTCGACCAGGCGCGCGCCGGCGATCCGCTCCGAGAGATAACGCGCGTTCGCGGCCGACACGGCACGGTCGTCGCGCCGATGCAGAATCAGCGCCGGCGCACGCACGGCAGCCAATGCCTCGCGAACGTCGAGATCGGCATTGACGCGCGCCAGCGCGACCGCCGTCGCCGGCGACGCACTCATGTGGAGGTACTTGCTCCACCAGCTGCGGAACCTGGCATCGGCAGCGCGGCTCGGCGCGATTTCCTCGATGCCGACCGGACCGCCCCACTGGCGCAGGACCGCCTCCTGAAATTGCTCGTGCTGTTCGCACGTCCGCGCCCACGGGTAGTCGGGTGCGCTCGTCCCCTTCGCCGACGATCCGATGGTGACGAGCGCGCACGTCCGCTCGGGATGTGTCGCCGCGAAGAGCGTCGCAATCGATCCGCCGTCCGAGACGCCGACGAGCGCCGCGCGGTGCGACCCGGCCGCGTCCATGACCGTCCGAATGTCGCTGACGCGCTGCGCGGCCGTCGCCGCCTCGCCGCGGCCGTCGGACAGTCCGGTGCCGCGCGTGTCGAAGAGGATCAGCCGCGCGAACGACGCGATCCGGACGAGGAAGCAGGCGAATGAGGGCTCGGTCCAGAGGTAATCGAGATGCGAGACCCAACCCGTCGCGAACACGACGTCGATCGCTCCATTGCCGACCACCTGGTATGCGAGGCTGACATCGTTGCGGCGCGCGTATCGGGTCCGCGGCGCCTTGAAAAGCGCCTCCGCGGCGTCGTCTCTGTCGACATCGACGATGGGGGCAATGAAGCGATACCCGCGCCGGTGCGCCGTCTCGATGTAGCGCGGCCGCTGCACCTCGTCGCCAAGCGCCCCGCGAATCTCGCGCATGCATGTTTTGAGCGCGGCATCGCCGACGAACACGTCACGCCACAGATCGTCCAGGAGATCCTGCTTCGTCACGAGACGGCCGGCGGCGGCCACGAGATACGCCAGCATCGCGAATGTCTTGGGACGGAGCCGGACCTGACGGCCCTCGCGCGTCAGGATTTCGTTGGCCGGATCGAGAACGAAGGGACCGAAGGCGATCGACGGGTGCGCGATGCGACGCGCTGGGTGGAGCGGCGATACAGCTCTCATTTCTTACACTCCTCCGCTGGCGAGTGGTACGACGAAGCCTGGCGGTCCGCCTCGTTGTGGTTCTCCATGAAACGCAGCAGCTCCTCGAGCGATTCGAACTGCGCGGCGTCTCCCGTCCGCAGATGCTCGACGCGGCCGGCCAGGCGGCGATCGTCGAGATCGGGGCGAAATTGCACGACGAACGCACGGACCATCGACAACAAACAACTCAGCGGCATGCTGCACACAAGGTATGCGCGTGTCGCGCGCCTGTCATAACGCGCGGTAAGAGCCACAGTAAAATCTCAGGTTAAAACCGTGGCGACAGAACAAGTCCTTTATTTCGCGTCGTTTCGGCTCGATCCGCGCGCGCAGGTGCTGTGGCAGGGCGTGCGTCCCGTGCGGCTGACGCCGAAGGCGTACGGCGTCCTCGACTACCTGGTCCGCCACGCCGACCGCATCGTCGCCAAGCACGAGCTGCTCGACAACGTCTGGCCGGAGGTCAACGTCGGCGACGGCGTGCTCAAGGTTGCGATTCGCGAGATTCGCAGCGCTCTGGACGACGACTTCGGCGCGCCGCGCTTCGTGCAGACGGCGCGGCGTGTCGGCTATCGCTTCGTGGCGCCGGTCTCGTCGGCAGAGCCCGCCGGCGCTGCGTGTTCCGACGACGTCAGCCGCGATCAGGCGGTGACGATGACGCTGGTCGGACGTGACGGTGCGCTGCACGCCTTGAACGCGTCGCTCGAGCGTGCGCTGGCAGGCAGCCGGCAGCTCGTCTTCGTCGTCGGCGAGGGCGGCATCGGGAAGACGAGCGTCGTCGAGAGCTTCCTGTCACACGTCGAACGCGACCAGCGTGCGTGGCTCGCGAGAGGTCAGTGTCTCGAGCACGCCGGCGGCGCCGAAGCGTACCTGCCCGTGCTCGATGCGCTCGGCAGGCTCGCCCGTCAGCCCGGACGCGGGCGCCTCGTCGCGCAACTCAGACGCTTCGCGCCGACCTGGCTCGCGCAAATGCCCGCGCTCGTCGCGGAGCGCGAGACGCTCCAACACGAAATCTTCGGCGCCACGCCCGAGCGCATGCTGCGCGAGATCGCCGAAGCGCTCGAAGCGTTGACGGCTGATACTCCGCTCGTGCTCTTCCTCGACGATCTCCACTGGAGCGACGACGCGACGGTGGACTTCGTCGGGTTGCTCGCGCGCCGAACCGGCCCGTGCCGCCTGCTGCTCGTCGTCGCGTACCGTCCGGTTGATGTTGCACTCAGCCGGCCGGGGCTGAAGATGATGAAGCAGGAGCTGGCCGCGAAAGGCTTGTGCGAGGAAGTCCCGCTGGACTTCCTCACGCCGGGCGACGCCGCCGCGTTCCTCGACGCGCGCTTCGCCGGCCATGCGTTTCCAGACGGACTCGCCGGCCTGATCCATCAGCGCACGAGCGGTAATCCGCTGTTCATGGCAAATCTGATGGACTATCTGGCCGCGCAGGGGATGATCGCGCGCGGCGCGGACGGCTGGGAGCTGACCGCGACGCTGGAGACCGTCGCGACCGCGTCGCCGGAAACGCTTCGACAAGTGATCGAGGCGCAGCTCGCGCGGCTGTCACGCGAGGAGCATGAAGCGCTCGAAGCGGCCAGCGTCTGCGGCCTCGACTTCTCGGCAGTCGCGGTTGCCGCGGGTCTCGGCGGGAACGAGGAAGCCGCTGAGGCGTGCCTGGATGGACTCGTGCGCCGCGGCCAATTCGTCACCACGCTGGACCTCGTCGAGCTGTCCGGCCACGGGTGGTCGCCGCGCTACCAGTTCGTCCATTCGCTGCATCAGGAGACGCTCTATCGGCTGCTGCCCCCGGCGCGGCGTCTGCGTCTGCATCATCGAGTCGCCGAGCGCATCGAGCAGATCTACGGCGCTGCGGCAGACCAGGTGGCGAGCGAGCTCGCCGAACACTTCGAGCAGGCGCGCGAGTACCGGCGGGCCATCGCGTATCTGCGGATGGCGGCCAGAAACGAGTTGCGCCGATTTGCCAACCGTGAGGCGGCCGGGTGGCTCGACCGCGCACTGGAACTGGCCGAGAACCTGCCGCCTGATGAGCGCGGCGTCGCTCGCATCGAAGTCCTGGAGGATCTCGGGCGCGTGCGCCGCAACATGGGCGACATGCGCGGCTCGAGCGGCGCCTTCATGGAGGCGGCGCGGACCGCCGGCGAAGGCGGCGACGTCCGCGCGCACGTCGAATCGCTGCTGCTGGCAGGCAGCGCGACGACCTGGTTCGACGGTGCGGCGTGCCTCGCGGCGGCCGACGAAGCGGAGCGGCTCGCCGCGGGACTCTCGCCGGAGCTCGCGCGGTACACGCGCGGATATGCAGCGTACTGGTATCTGCTCTGGGACCGGTGGGACGCGGACTGGGGCCGCGACTGCGAGAGCGCGCTCGAACTGGCCAGGGAGACGCAGGATCCGCTGCGGCTGTTCGCGATGCTGCCGCGCTGCTCGTACGTGCGACTGGCGCAGAGCGACTACCGCGGCGCCGCCGCCGTCGCGATCGAGGGCGGCGTGCGGGCGCTCGCAATCGACGATGCGTTCGCACGGATGGTGTGTCAGTTCTATCGTATCTGGGCCGAGCTGCTGGCGGGATCGTGGGGATCGACCGATGTCGTGCTCGCCGAGAGCCTGCAGCTCGCCGATCGAAACGGCCACCGATCCTGGCGAACGCTTTACGGCACATTCCGCGCGTGGCTGCTCCGCGAGACCGGCGCTCACGACGCCGCGCTGCGGTTGGCTCGCGAGGGCGTTGAGGAATCGCGCACGTTGGGCGTGCCGCAGGCCGAGCTGATCTCGCAGACGCAGCTCGGCCTCACGATTGTGGAAGCATCGAGACAGCCTGGCGGTCCGGCGTTGAGCGAGGGGCGCGAGATCCTCGAGCAGATCATCGCGCGCCTGGATCGCGAACGCATGCTGCTGGCATTCTCCTGGCGGATGCCGGTGCTTCTCGGTCTGAGCGCGGCGTATTGCCGCGACGGTGCGTGGAAGGCGGCGGAGGCGGCCGCGCAGGAAGCGTGTGAGCTCGCGGCGAGCTCTGGCGAGCGCACGTGGCTGGCGCTCGGCTGTACCGCGCTCGCGGAAACGGCCATGGCGCAGCGCGCCTGCGATCGCGCCGGCGAGTCAATCGACCGCGCGATCGCGGCGGTCGCCACTGGCGACGTGCCGCTCGCGGCCTGGCGCGTTCACGCCTGCGCGGCGAGAGTCGCGGCGATGCGCGGCGAGACCGCCGACGCCGTCGCTCAACGGACCCGCGCGGCCCAGGTCATCACCCAGCTTGCCGATTCGCTGCCGTTGACCAGTGATCTGCGCAGGAGTTTTCTCCACCGCCCCGATGTTCAGGAGGTACTCGCGTGACCATCACGCCGATGCCTCCCTCGAGGAAATCGGTGATCAAACGACGCCGCGCGAAAGGCTTCGGCCGAGCGATCGTGTGATCGCCGGGTCGGCGCTGGGCGACAAGCCTTCGCGCGACATGGGAATGGAAAACCGCGTCAGCCCTTGATGACGAAATCGACCTTCCGGACCTGGGAGATGATCTCGAAGCCCATGAGGGAGAGATCTTCCTCGTCGAACTGACCGTCGAGGTTCAGGTCCTTGACGACCGCCGGGGCCGTGCCGTTGACGGCGGCGACGAACAGTCGCGACGGTGTGTCGACACCCGGCGTGCCGAAGACGTTGGGCGCGCCGATAATCCACGTCGACCAGATCTGCGCGCGGTCGGGCCTCTGATCGGTCACGGCCACGAGGTTGAACAAGCCCGCATGGTTGATCCCGCCGCCGGCTTTCGTGGACGAGAGGAGAACGACCAGGTTCGGAAACTTGTCGTTCGGGCCGTCGCCGAACGCGCCGGGCAGCGGCGCGGCGTTCTGGTGCACGCCCGGCCCGGTCAGTTCGAGCCCCGCCCCGGTCAGATTGAGCGGCACGTTGAAGTCCGCCTTGAGGTCCACCATGAAACCGCGGCTGCCGATTCCCGCGACGTTGCCGCTCTTCGGCGTGAAGATTTGAATATCGACCTGCGGGTCGCCGCCGTCGACGCCCGCTGCTGACGCCGCGCTCGATCCGAGTGACGCCGTCATGACCGCCGCCCCTGCCATCGCCAGAACACACCCGTAGAAATTCAGCTTCATCCGTCAATCCTTTCGCGCCGGCGCAACGACGCCGCCTTGCGCGTTCGTTCGTGGCCGACTATCGACGAGTGTAGGGAAGCTGAACCGCTTCACTCATGTGAGCGCGGTAAAGGTTCGGTGTGCGTTCCGTAAATGCGCGGCATCGAGCGCGTGGTTCACGACGCCTCAGCGACGCCGAACGACACGTCATCCGGTGATTTCGCGCACGACGCGACGCGCCGAATCGAGCGCGCCCTGCATCCAGCCGGTCCAGACCGACGTGTGCTCGCCTGCGAAATGAATCCTTCCTTCGGATCGGGCGAGCGTGTCGATGAACCCGATCTGACCAGGCGTGTGCAGCGCGAACGATCCGCGCTGCCAGGGATCGAGCCCCCAGCAATGCGCGATGCCGCCTTCGAAGGACTTCGAGAGCTCCGGAAAAATCTGCCGCGCCTGTTCGAATGCCGCCGCCACCCGATCCTGCTCGCTCATCTTCTCGAGCGTCGATGTATACGCGCCGATTGGATAGGCCGTGAGCGCACCGCGAGCGCCGGGATCCGCGCCGGGATCGGGGGTCAGCCGTTCGATGGGCAGATCGGTCGTGACATGCCCGCTCCATCCCTGCTTCAGCCAGAATCGCTGACTGGCCTGCAAGAAGACTTTGACCGTACGCGAGTAGTGCTGCTCGCGGATCGCGCGCTGCTTCGAGGCTGACAGCCGCGCTTCGTCGAGGATCGAACCGATCACCGGGCACGGAATCGCGCAGACGGCGCGGTCGGCGGTCAGCGTTTCGAACCCATGACCGGTTCTGATCTTGATCTCGACGGCGGTGTCGCTCTGCTTCACGGCGACGACCTGCGCGCCGTACCTGACGTCGACCCGTTTGGCGAACTCCGCCGGCAGCAGATCGTTCCCGCCTTCGATCCGGTAGCTGATCGCCGCTCCCCGTGAATTCAGACCGTGAAGCAGAAACGACGCGGCCGATCCGAAGTCGGCGCCGAATCCGAGGGTGATCAGTTCGATCGCGGCCGGCGAGGCGCCTCGCGACCGCAGCCACGCGCCCGGCGTCATCCCGTCCCACGCGCTCAACGCACGGACCGGCTGCTGCCAGAAGTCGGCGGTGAGCGCCTCCTGGTTCGCGGTGTCGACATACTTGCGGAACAGACCGGCGAGTCCGAGCTCGCGTTCCTCGCCGGTGAGATCGAAGGGCCACACCGGCGCATCGGCCGGTACGATCCGCTGGCCTCGAACGAAGTAGAGCGCTCTCGAACCGGGCACCGTGTTCGGAACGAGCTTCAGTCCGAACTCGCGGACATAGTGCTGTGTGAGGTCGTGCGCGCCCGGAATCGACTCGGCCCCCGCCTCCGTATACAAGCCGGGCGCGGACCATTCCCGCAGCGTGCGAACGCGTCCTCCAGGTCGCGTCTGCGCCTCCAGCACCGAAACCGTGTGCCCCAGCTTCCGCAGTTCGTATGCAGTGCACAGACCCGCGAGTCCCGCGCCGAGGACGATGACATGCTGCGTACGGCCGCTGGGCTGTGGCTGCCACGTCGTGAACCGCGGCAGGGCAGCGGCGGTCATCAGCGTCAGAACGTCGCGCCGAGTGATCATCTGTCGGAATCGATGTGAGGCGGACCGCAGGCGTCGGCTGGCGCGGATTCTACGACATTCCTGGCATCAAGGCCTTCGGCACAGGACGACCGCGGACACACGCGGAGTGTTGACGGGTTCGACGATGCGCGCCGTCAGGCCGGTCTCACGCATGAACGTCACCGTGCGATGACCCTCGGCTGTCACGTAACAGGTGTGATCAGCCCGCGCCGCTCTTGCCGGCCATGGCCGCCGCGACGATCCGGCGGGCGTCGTCTTGAATCTGCCGGAGGTGCTCGACGCCGCGGAAACTCTCCGCGTAGATCTTGTAGATCTCTTCAGTGCCCGACGGTCTGGCGGCAAACCACCCGTGATCGGCAATCACCTTGATGCCGCCGATCGGCTGGCCGTCGCCTGGCGCCGTCGTCAGCACCTGCTGGATCGGCTCGCCACCCACGTCGCCACTCACCGACTGCGCAGACAGTTTCGCGAGGATGGCCTTCTGTTCGTGCGTGGCCGGCGCGTCGATCCGCTCGTAGACCGGATCGCCGCACTCCTTGGTGAGATCGGCGTAGATCTCGCCGGGATCCCGATTCGTGCGCGCGGTCATCTCCGCGGCGAGCAGCGCCGCCACGATGCCGTCCTTGTCGGTCGTCCAGACCGTGCCGTCGCGACGCAGGAAGGTCGCGCCCGCGCTCTCCTCGCCGACGAACCCCAACCCTCCGCCGAGCAGACCGTCGACGAACCATTTGAACCCGACCGGAACTTCGTAGAGTTGCTGCCCGAGGCTGGCCGCGACGCGATCGATCACGCTGCTGGAGACGACCGTCTTCCCCACTGCCGCGCGGCGCCAATCCGGCCGGTGCGAAAACAAGTACTGAATGCAGGCGGCGAGATAGTGATTCGGCGGCAGCAGTCCCACGCTCCTGGCGACGACACCGTGGCGATCGTGATCGGTATCGCACGCGAACGCGACATCGAACCGATCCTTGAGCTGGATGAGCGACGCCATCGCGTAGCGCGACGAAGGATCCATGCGGATGCGGCCGTCCCAGTCCACGTGCATGAACCGGAACGTCGGATCGACGTGCTCGTTGGTAATCGTGAGCTGCAATCCGTACTTGTCGGCGATCGCGCGCCAGTAATGAACGCCCGCACCACCGAGCGGATCGACGCCCAACCGGAGACCGCCGCTGCGCACGGCCTCGAGATCGACAATCGTTCCAAGATCGTCGACGTAGTGATTGAGGAAGTCGTAGCGCCCTGTCGTCGGTGCACGCAGCGCCTTCTCGTAGGTCGTGCGCTTCACCGCCGACAACCCTTCCTCGAGCAACTGGTTTGCCTGCGCCTCGATGAAGCCCGTCACATCCGATCCGGCGGGCCCTCCGTGCGGCGGGTTGTACTTGAATCCGCCATCGTCGGGCGGATTGTGCGACGGCGTGATGACGATGCCGTCGGCGAGGCCGCGCGTGCGCCCGCGGTTGTAGGTGAGGATGGCGTGAGAGATCGCCGGCGTCGGCGTGTATTCGTCGTTCACCGCGAGGCGGACGACTACGTCGTTGGCAGCGAGCACCTCGAGCGCGGTCCGCAAGGCGGGCTCCGACAGCGCATGCGTGTCGATGCCCATGAAGAGCGGACCGTCGATGCCTTGCTGCGATCGATACCGGCAAATCGCCTGGGCGATCGCGAGGAGGTGCCACTCGTTGAACCCGCACGTGAACGACGACCCGCGATGACCTGACGTGCCGAAGCTCACCCGCTGCTCGGGGACGGACGGATCGGGGCGCTCCGTGTAATAGGCCGCGATCAGCCGCGGGATGTCGACGAGCGACGCCGGATCGGCGCGCTTCCCCGCGAGCGGACTGACGCCGGTCTGCGCTACGGTACCGGGCATGGCCGGACGTTCCAGATCTCAGCCGCGTACTCGGAGATGGTGCGATCGCTCGAGAAGCGGCCGGAGCAGGCGACGTTCATGATCGCCTTCTGTGCCCACGCGTGCCGATCCTGATAGAGCACGGCGACGCGCGAGTGAGTCTCGGCGTACGGCGTCAGATCGGCGAGATGCATGTAGTAGTCGCCCTGGGTCAGGAGCGTGTCGCGGATCGGCGCGAAGATGCCCGGCTCATCGCGGCTGAAGTGATCGCCGAAGATCAGATCGAGCGCCGCTCGGGTCTCCGGATCGTGCTCGTAGTGCCATCGCGGATCGTACCAGCCGCGGCTGCCGGCGACCTGCTCGGCGTTGAGACCGAACAGGAAGAAGTTCTCCTCGCCGGCCTCCCGCGCCATCTCGATCGTGGCGCCGTCGCGCGTGCCCACCGTCAGCGCGCCGTTCATCATGAACTTCATGTTGCCGGTGCCGCTCGCCTCATAGCCCGCCGTCGAGATCTGCTCGGAGACGTCGCTCGCCGGAATCAGCCGCTCGGCGAGGGTGACATTGTAGTCGGGGAGGAACAGCACTTTCAGCTTCCCGCGCGTCGCGGCATCTTCGTCGACTGCGCGCGCGACGTTGTTGATCAACTTGATGATCAGTTTCGCGAGGTGGTAGGCCGGCGCCGCCTTCCCGGCGAAGAAAAAGGTGCGAGGCACCACCGTCAGGCTCGGATCGCGGCGGATCCGGTCGTAGAGGATGATGACGTGCAGAATGTTGAGGAGCTGGCGCTTGTACTCGTGAATGCGCTTGACCTGACAGTCGAAGATCGTCTCGGGATCGACGGCCACACCGGACGCCTTCGCCAGCCAGTCGACGAAGCGGTCCTTGGCCTGCCGCTTCGCGTGCATGAAGCGCTCGCGGAAGGCGGCGTCGCCGGCGAGCGGCGACAGCGCTCTCAGGTGATCGAGATCGGTGACCCATTCGCGGCCGATCGCATCGGTGATCAGTGCCGACAGCGACGGGTTCGCGACCAGCAGCCAGCGCCGCGGCGTGACGCCGTTGGTCTTGTTGTTGAACCGCTGCGGAAACATCTCCGCGAAATCCTTCAGCACCCGCGTGCGCAGCAGCTCCGAATGAATCTCGGCGACGCCGTTGGTGCTGTGCGTCCCGACCACCGCAAGGTGCGCCATGCGGACCTTTCGCACCGGCTGCTCTTCGATGAGGCTCATGCGCCGCTGGCGGTCGGGATCGGCGGGATAGCGCCGGCCGACGTCTTCGAGAAACCGGCGATTGATCTCGTAGATGATCTCGAGATGGCGAGGAACGAAGAGTTCGAAGAGCTCGACCGGCCACCGTTCGAGCGCTTCCGGCAGCAGCGTGTGGTTCGTATACGCGAGCGTCCGAATGGTGAGATCCCACGCGTCGTCCCAGCCGAGTCCGCCCTGATCCAGCAGGATGCGCATCAGTTCGGCGACAGCCAACGCCGGATGCGTGTCGTTGAGCTGAATCGCCACGTGATCGGGGAGCGCCGCCCAGCCCTCTGACCCGCCTTTCTGAAACCGCGACAGGATGTCCTGCAGCGAGCAGCTGACCATGAAGTATTCCTGCAGGAACCGCAGGGTCCGTCCCGCGTCCGTGGAGTCGTCCGGATAGAGGACGCGGGTGAGCGATTGCGCGGCAATCCCTCCGATCACGGCCCCGACGAAATCGCCGTGCGAGAATTCGGCGAAGTCGAACGACTTTGGCGCCGATGCGCCCCAGAGACGCAGCGTGTTGACGCACCGCGCTCCGTAGCCGACGACCGGCCGATCGTGGGCGATGCCGACGAGCATCGAAGGGCGATCGCGAATGACGCGAACGAGCGAGCCGCGCAACTCGAAGCTGGCGTGGAGCGGCACCAGCACTTCCTTGCCCGGACGCGGAATCTGCCACGGATCCGGCTGGAGCAGCCAGTTGTCCGGTTCCTCCACCTGGTAGCCGTCGCGAATCGACTGCTTGAAGATCCCGTACTCGTACTGAAGACCATATCCCATCGCCGAGTACTGAAGTGTGGCCAGCGAATCGACGAAGCAGGCCGCGAGACGGCCGAGGCCCCCGTTGCCGAGTCCGGCGTCGGGCTCCTGCTCGAGGATCGGCGCAAGATCCCACCCTTCCCGCTGCATCGTGTGCTGAACGTACGGATCGGCCGAGATGTTGATGATGTTGTTGTTCAGGGCGCGGCCGATGAGAAATTCCATCGACAGGTAGTAGACGCGCTTCGGGTTCGCCTGCTCGCGTGCCAGCCGCGTCTTCACCCACCGCTGCGCGATCAGATCGCGAATGAACCTCGCGACCGATTCGAATCGCTGACGCGATCGCGCCAAACCGGGATCGACGACGTGCTCGCACAGCAGGTAGCGATCGGTCCAGTCGTCGTTGTGGTCATCGAGGCCCAACCGCTTCAGGCGCTCGGCCAGCGCCGCGTTCATCAACTGCGCGTGTTCCGTGATCTCGGCCATGGCCTCGTCCTCGTCTCTTCCGGCGGTGTAACCGTCGTGTAAACCGTGCGGGCGGTTCTCTTCACGCCGGCCACAGCTCGTGGCGCGTCTCTTCGACTTGCAAAGCAGGCCGTTTTGTTGGAACGGCCCGAGAGTCGCCGCTGACGCCTTGATGTTGTACCTTCATCTTCTGTTGAAACGGTCTACTAGCGGAGTATCAAGAGAACGTGAAGGCACTGCATCAAGCCTTGAACCGCGATCCCCGGACCGTTCCAACGGAACGGTCCGCTTTACATTTCGAAAGGACACGCCACTAGAATACGCCGCGGCATGGATGTTAACCGGCTTGAGCGATGAACTGAAACGGGTCGCCGCCGCTCCCGAACTGGTGGCCGTACTCGACATGGGCGCCAGCGCCATCCGTCTGGTGGTGAGTGAAATCGCGCCGGGCCGGCCGATTCGCACGATTGAGGAGGCCTCGCGGGGCGTGCTGCTCGGACGCGACACCTTCTCGTCGGGCGCGATCAAGTCCGGGACCATTGACAGCGCGCTCGACGCGCTCGAGAGCTTCCGCGAAATCATCGACGGCTACGATGTCACCCGCGTGCGCGCGGTGGCCACCAGCGCCGCCCGTGAAGCGCGCAACGTCGACTTGTTTCTGGACCGTATCCAGCGGCGGACCGGCATCACCTTCGAGATCATCGACGAAGCCGAGGAGAGCCGGCTCGTCTTCCTCGCCGTCAAGCAGGCGCTCGGACGGCGCCCGGCGCTGCGCGGCGCGTGGACGCTGCTCACCGAGGTCGGCGGCGGCAGTACGAGCCTGACGCTCCTTCGACAGGGAGAGCCCAACCGCTCGGCGGTTTACGCGCTTGGCGCGGTCAGGCTGCGGCAGCAGCTCGACCTGCACCGCTTGTCACACGACGTGCAGCTCGCGCTCTTGAAGCGGTCGATCGCGAACATGATCGATGAAATCCGGGTGGACAACCCGATGCGCCGCGTCACCTATGTGGTCGCGATCGGCGGCGATGTCCGCTTCGCCGCCTCGCAGATTCTCGAGAGCGACGCCGACGACGGCGTCCGTGAAGTGCCCCGCGACGCGTTCCTCGCCTTCTGCGATCAGATCGAGCGTCTCGACGAAGAGCAGCTCGTCGACCGCTTTCGACTGCCGGCCGTCGAAGCCGAGACGCTGGTACCGTCGCTGCTCGTCTATCGCGCGCTGCTGTCGGAAACGGCGGCGCGCAAACTCGTCGTCTCGGATGCGTCGCTGCGCACCGGCGTCCTGCTCGATCTCGTGGACCCGGGCGGACCATCGAGCGCCGCCGACTTCGAGAAGCAGGTCCTCGCCAGCGCAGAGGCGCTCGGGCACAAACACCGCTTCGATCCGGAGCACGGCCACCACGTGGCGCGGCTCGCGATGCAGATGTTCGATGCGTTCCAGGAAGACCACGGCCTCGGCGCTCGCGATCGCCTCCTGCTGCAGGTGGCGGCGCTGCTTCACGACATCGGCATCTACATCAGCCTGCGCGCGCATCACAAGCACTCGCAGTACGTGCTCGCCTCGTCGCAGATCTTCGGTCTCTCGAACGAGGAGACGGCCATCGTCGGCAACATCGCGCGATACCATCGGCGGGCGCCGCCGCAGAAGAGCCACCTGCCCTACGTCGCGCTCGACCGCCAGGATCGCGTCGTCGTCAACAAGCTCGCATCGATCCTGCGCGTGGCCAATGCCCTCGATGCCGAGCACCTGCAGAAAGTGACGGCGGTCCGCGTGCACCGCAGCGAGCGCAGCTGGATTCTCGAAATCGACGGCGCCGGCGATCTGACGATGGAGCAGCTCGCCGCGACATCGCGCGCCGACATGTTCAAGGATACGTTCGGCCAGGAGCTGGTCATCCGGCGCGGGGGCATTCGGACGTGATCGACGAGAACGACGACGTCCACCATCCGGATCGGTTCCTGAACCGCGAACTGTCGTGGCTCGCGTTCAACGAGCGTGTGCTCGAGGAAGCCGCCGACGCCGCGACGCCGCTCCTCGAACGGGTCAAGTTCGCGGCCATCGTCGCCTCCAACCTCGACGAGTTCTTCATGGTGCGCGTCGCCGGCTTGCGTCACGACATCGCCGATGGCGAGACGAGGCCGGATCTCACCGGCTCGACGCCGGCGCACCAGCTCGACGCCGTCGCGGCACGCGCGCACGCGATGGTCGAGGCGCTGTACCGTCTGACCTTCGGTGAAATCCTGCCCGCGCTCGCGGAGGCGGGCGCGAAGATCGTGCCCTGGTCCGATCTCGAGCCGGGCCGCCGCGTCGCGCTGGGCGACTTCTTTCGAGAAGGGATTCTGCCGGTCCTGACGCCGCTGGCGATCGACGCCTCGCGCCCGTTTCCGCTGCTCTCGTCGCTGAGCCTGAATCTCGCCCTCCGTCTCGGCCCCGCGTCGGGTGAGACTGCCGAGCGGCTGGCGATCGTGCAGGTGCCGCCGGGCCTGGCGCGGCTGGTCCCGCTCGGCGAGCCCGGCCATTTCATCCTCCTCGAAGAGATCGTGTCGGCTCACGTCTCGCTGCTCTTCCCGGGTCAGCCGATCGTCGAGTGTGCCGCCATTCGCCTGTCGCGCGACGCCGAGCTCGAGCTCGACGACGAAGGAGGGCGGACGCAGCTCGAGATCGTCGAGCGCGAACTCCGCCGCCGGCGCCGCAGCGACGTGATCCGTCTCGAGGCGAGCGCCGCCGCCTCCGAGGCGCTCCTCGTCCAGCTCCGCGATCATCTCGACATCGCGGCCGAGGACGTGTACATCGTGCCCGGCCCGCTCGATCTGCGCTTCCTGATGGCGCTGACCGATCTGCCGGGCCTGGCCGCGCCGCGCGATCCGCCGCATCAACCGGTGAACGTGCTCGCCGATGTTCAGGAAACCGATCTCTTCTCGCTGCTCGACGACGAGCCGCTGCTCCTCCACCACCCCTACGACTCGTACGATCCGGTGGTCGCGCTGGTGGCGCAGGCCGCCGACGATCCCGACGTGCTCGCCATCAAGCAGACGCTCTATCGCACCAGCGCCGGATCGTCGTTCATCACCAGCCTTCAGCGTGCGGCCGAGCACAACAAGCAGGTGACGGTCCTGGTCGAGCTGACGGCGCGCTTCGACGAAGAGCGCAACATCCATTGGGCGCGCGCGCTCGAGGAAGCGGGGGCGCATGTCATCTACGGCGTGCGCGGCTACAAGACGCACGCGAAAATCTGTCTGATCGTCCGGCGCAGCCCGCAGGGGTTGAAGCGATACGTGCACCTCGGCACCGGCAACTACAACGAGCGCACCGCGCGCGTCTACACCGACTTCAGCCTGATCACGACCTCTCAGCCGATCGCGGAGGATGCGACGGCGTTCTTCAGCGCCGTCACCGGCTACTCCGATCCACCGCGGCTGAAAAAGCTGGTGATGGCGCCGACCGAGCTGCGCCGCCGGTTTCTGAAATTGATCGATCGCGAGCGCCGCCGCGCCGAAGCAGGGCAGCCGGCGGAGATCGTCGCCAAGATGAACTCGTTGATCGACGAGGAGATCATCGAAGCGCTCTACGCCGCTTCGCAGGCCGGCGTGAGCATCCATCTCAACGTGCGCGGCATCTGCGCGCTGCGGCCGGGTGTGCCCACGCTCAGCGAGAACATCGAGGTCATCTCGATCGTCGATCGCTTCCTCGAACACGCGCGCATTTACTACTTCATGAACGGCGGCGCCGAGGAGGTGTATCTCGCGAGCGCGGACTGGATGACGCGCAACCTCGACAAACGCGTCGAGCTGATGTTCCCCGTCGAGCATGCCGAACACAGAACCAGGGTGATCAACGCGCTGCGGGCGATGTTTCGTGACAACGTGAAAGCGCGATGGCTCGATGCCGACGGGATCTATCGATTGCGCAAGCCTGCGTCCGGCGAAGCGCCGTTCAGAGTCCAACAGTACCTGCAGGAGGAGTCGCGACGGCTTTCATCGCTGGCGCGCGGGCGCACCGCCGTCACCTTCCGCCCCGAGGGCCGGGAGAAGTCGAGCCCGCGCAAGTCGACGATTGCCTGAGCAGAAATCTTTTGCCGGTTCGCGCATCTATAACTGTGAGGGCACCTTGCAGAGATATCAGGATCGCGCGATCGGCGTGCTGGGGCTTTTTCTGATCGGGATCGTCGGTGTTGCCGCACATCACCTGCCGCGCGAGAACAGTGCACCTGTGGATCGCGCGATTGGATATGGTGCGCGCGCCGCGCTCGCGGCGGTCGGAGTCGTCGGATGGCTCGTCGATCGGTTCTCGGAGCGTCGCGACGACACGTCACCTTCGCCAGGGCTTCGGTGGTCGAGCGCTGTTCGCGCTAAGCAACATCCGGATGTTTCTTGATGTACGCCCTGACGAAGGGGCACACCGCGACGACGTGCAGCCCCGAGGCATGGGCCGCATCGATGGCGGCCCTGGCGAGGATGTCGCCGATGTGGCGTCCGCGCAGCGCCGGCGGTACCTCGGTATGCACCAGCACCAGCGACGTTGGCGTGCGCTCGTAGATCAGAAACGCCGTCTGTCCATCCACGACCAGCTCGAACTGTCCGGCCTCACGATTGTCGACAACCGCTGTCGCGGGATCCGCGCGCGGTTCGGATCCACTCACGACCGACCGGCGGTCGAACGTTCGAGTTCAACCTCCGCCTGAAGGCAGGCACGGTCGCGCGATACCGTCGCGACGGCGAGCTTCCGCCCGCTGCGCACGAAGCTGACCGTCGCATCGCGTTTGTCGAGCGAGCCGTCGACCTCGACCTGGTCCCACCGCTCGGCGTGACCCACGTATCGGATGGTCACGTCGTAGTGCTGGCTCCAGAAAAACGGCACCGCGTCGAAACGCTCGCGGCGTCCGAGGAGGTTGCGCGCGGCCACCTGACCTTGACGCTCGGCCACGACCCAGTGCTCGATGCGGATGCGATCTCCGGTGTGCGGGTCCGGCCACCGCGCGACGTCGCCGGCGGCGAAGATGCCCGGCGCGCTCGTTTCGAGGAATTCGTTGACGACAATGCCGCGATCGACGGCGAGGCCCGAGCGCTCCGCGATCGCGGTCGCAGGCCGGACGCCCACGCCCATCACGACGAAATCGGCGTCGAGCGTGCGGCCGCCGCTTAGCGTCACGGTTCGTCCCGCGATCGAGGTCACCGTCTCGCCAAGATGAAAGACGACGCCGTGCGCTTCGTGAAGTGATTGAACGAAGCGTCCGATTTCCGTCCCCATGATCCGCTCGAGCGGCACGCGCTGCGGCGCGACCACATCGACGGCGACGCCGCGGGTCCGCAGCGACGCCGACACCTCGAGGCCGATGAAGCTGGCGCCGACGACCACGGCGTGTTTCGCCTGGGCCGCGCGTTCGACGATCGCGCGGCTGTCGGCGAACGATCGCAGATAGAGTACCTGCGGGTGGTCGGCGCCGGGAATCGGAAGCCTCACCGGATCGGCGCCGGTCGTCATCAGCAGCGCACCGAACTCACGCCGCGAGCCGTTCTCGAATACGACCGCGCGTGACTTCGCTTCGATCGACGCCACGCGAGTTCCCAGCACGAGCTCGACGCGACGCTCGGCGTAGAGGTCGGCCGGCCACAGCGGAATCCAATCCTCCTGCGCTTCGCCCGCCAGGTAGTCCTTCGAGAGATTCGGACGATCGACCGGTGGATCCTGATCCGCGCTGATCATCGTGATCGGGCCGTCGTATCCCTCGCGCCGCAGCATGTCCGCCGCCGCGAGACCCGCGGCGCCGCCGCCGACGATCCCGACCGACGACGGCCGTTGACCGGAGGCCGCCGTTCGCACCGACTTCGGCGCCGCCGCCTTCTCGCGGACGAACACCTTGTCACCCTGCCGCTCGACCCGCCAGCAGGCAATCGCGTCCAGCGCCGGCGCGCGCAGCGCTTCACCGGTTTCGAGGCTGAAGCATGCGTGATGCAGCGGACAGCGCACCGTGTTCTCGACGAGGAGGCCGTCGGCGAGCGCGCCGTGATAATGCGTGCAGTGCGCGCCGACGGCGAAGAAGCGATCGCCGGCGCGCGCCAGCAACACGTCGTCGTCGCCGACGCGGCCGAGGAGCATGCCGCCGCTCGACAGCGAAGCGGCCGGCACGCCGGCGGTGAGGTCTGGTGACGATGCCGTGTCAGACACGGACCACCGGCGCGTCTACGACGTGCTCCGCGAGAAACCACACCTGCAGCTCGTTGCGCCGGATCACCTCGCTGACGAGCACGTCGTTCGTCCCATCGTCGCCGCTCTCGGCGGCGCGGCGCGCCATCGCACGAGCTTCCTTCAGGACGATCTCGTGCGCATGCAGGAGCCGCGAGATCTGAACCGGAACTTCCTCGCGGCCCTTGGGCGCTCGCGGGATCAGCGTCGTCTCGGCGACGTCTGGCGCCATGGCGATGCTGACGCCGCCGAGCAGCTGAATCCGCTCGGCGAGCGTATCGACCAGCTCGTTCTGCTCGCCGGCATGTTTGTCGAACAGCAGGTGGAGTTGATAGAACGTGTGCCCGGTGACCTGCCAATGATGTTTCTTGTACAGGTCGCGCAGCGTGATCGTGTCGGCGAGCACCTGATTCAGGTTCTCGACCGCTTCCTTGCACGCGCTTTCCGGGAGCGCGAGCGGCATCTTCACGAGATGGCCGAACGGTTGAATCTCGTGCGCCTGTTGATGCGCGAGCGGCGTCGCGCGCGCGAGAATGGCTTCAGCATCGAGCGTCTTCATGGCGCAGCTCCTTCGACGAACCTCAGCCCTTGATGAAGGCGAGAAGATCCTGGTTGATCAGATCCTTGTTCACGGTGCACATACCGTGCGACAGACCTGGGTACACTTTCAACGTCGATCCCTTGACCAGCTTCGCTGACAACTTCGCGGAATCGTCAATCGGCACAATCTGATCATCGTCTCCGTGCATGATCAGCGTCGGGACGTCCATCTTCTTGAGGTCCTCGGTGAAATCGGTTTCCGAGAAGGCCTTGATGCAGTCGATGACGCCCTTGAAGCCGGCCTGCATCCCCTGGAGCCAGAACGTATCGCGCACTCCCTGCGAGACCTTCGCGCCAGGACGGTTGAAGCCGTAGAACGGCATCGTCAGGTCCATGAAGAATTGGGATCGATCGGCGAGCACGCCGGCGCGGATGCCGTCGAACACCTCCATCGGCAGCCCGCCGGGATTCGAAGCGGTCTTCAGCATCAGCGGCGGGACGGCGCCGATCAACACGGCCTTCGCGACGCGCGCGCTGCCGTGGCGTCCGATGTAGCGCGCCACTTCGCCGCCGCCGGTGGAGTGTCCGACGTGAATCGCGTGCTGGAGATCGAGCGCTTGAGTCAGTGCCGCGAGATCGTCGGCGTAGGTGTCCATGTCGTTGCCGTTCCACGGCTGGCTCGATCGGCCGTGGCCGCGGCGATCGTGCGCGATGCAGCGGTATCCCTTGAGACCGAGGAACACCATCTGATCCTCCCAGGCATCCGCGCAAAGCGGCCAGCCGTGGCTGAACACGATCGGTTGTCCGCTGCCCCAATCCTTGTAGTAAATCTGCGTGCCGTCTGCCGTCGTGATCGTGTTGCGCTTCACATCTCCGGTTGTGACCATCGCCATGGTGTCGCTCCTTTCGAAACGATCACTCTATGAGAAATGGCGCGATGGATCCTGACCTGTGCGTTTTCTTTTTTAAGGCGATGCGATTGCACCCCGTTAACCAGTCGCTGTTTCGCCATACATTCGCCGCCGACGCTCATCCTTATATATGATTCGGTCGACGCTCAGCGCCACGTGGAGTCCGGCGGAAGCCGCGGCCGCCAGGATGTCTTTCGATCAGGCCGTTGCCGCGATCGGCGAGCAGTCGGACGACTACGCGCGGCGCCTCGACGCCTGGACCGACGCAGACTTCCGACAGGAGGTCGATATGTTCGGCCGGAAGTTTTCGCGCGGACTGCTCGTCATCACGCTCGTCCTCAACGGCCACGCGGCGTACCGCACGCAGCTGTTCCTGTATCTCAAAGCCTGCGGGCGTGAAGAGCTGAGCACGGTGAACCTGTGGGCCGGCGCCAACATGCCGGCCCCGATCTAGCGCGTCGTTCGCGGCGAGCCAGGCAACGTTTTGATCGGTCGGACCGTCTATGTTCCGAGTCAGGAACCGCGATGCGCCATGAGCTCCGCTACGCGCTGCGCTCGCTGAAGAGCAATCCATCGTTCGCCGCGATCGCGGTGCTGACGCTGGCGCTCGGCATCGGCGCGAACACGGCGATGTTCAGCGTCGTCAACGGCGTTCTGCTGCGGCCGCTCGATTATCCCAACGCCTCTCGCATCGTGCAGCTGAACACCTCCTACCCGCAAAGAGGCCGCTCGATCCCGCGTCTGACCGGACCCGACGTCGTCGACGTCCGCGCGAGTGCGTCGGCACTGGAGCAGGTGAGCTTCTACTCCGGCGGCGAGCTCGGCGTGCAGATGGCCGATCACGCCGAGTTCGTCGGCACCTACCTCGTCACGCCGAATTTCTTCTCGGTCTTCGGTGTCGTCCCGGTCTTCGGGCGTGGGTTCGACGTCGCTGGAGCAAATGTCGCGCAGCCCGCCGCGATCGTCAGCCTGCCGTTCGCGCAGCGCAACTTCGGCTCGGGCGCCGCGGCACTCGGCCAGACGCTGCACATGGAAGGTATCGCCTACGACATCGTCGGCGTCGTGCCGGCGGATTTCCGATTTCCAGTCTCCAGAGCGGCGCACGTGTGGCTCGCGGTTTCTCCGCAGCCGTCGAGCATGGAGCGGACCGCGTACAACTATCGGGCCGTCGCGCTCCTGAAGCCGGGCGTGTCGCTCGATGCGGCCAACACCGAGCTCAAGACGATCGGCGCGCGTCTGCAAGCGGCGTTTCCCGACGCCAACAAGGACAAGACATTTCTGGCCGTTCCGCTGCAGGAGCAGCTGGTCGGGCCGGTCCGCGCCACGCTGTACTTCTTGATGGGCGCCGTCTCGCTGGTCCTGCTGATTGCGTGTGCCAACGTCGCCAACCTGCTCCTGGCGCGCGCCACCGCACGGCAGCGCGAGATGGCGCTGCGCGCCGCGCTCGGCGCGAGTCGGACCGCCATCGCGCGCCAGCTGCTGGTGGAGAGCGGCGTCATTGCCCTCGGCGGCGGCGCGCTGGGATTGCTGCTGGCGTACGGCGGCACGCGCGTGCTGACCGGCGCGACGGCACAGCAGGTCGGATTGCCGCGAGTCGCCGACATCGAGGTGAACTGGACCGTGTTCGTGTTTGCGATGAGCGTATCGCTCGTCGCGAGTTTCGTGTTCGGCATG
>DAIUKO010000037.1:0-30450 GCA_036848175.1 Vicinamibacterales bacterium
TCGTCATCAGCATTACTCGCCGCTCAGCCAGATCAACGCCGACAACTTCAACAGTCTCGAAGTCGCCTGGCGATTCAAAACCGACAGCCTCGGTCCGCGTCCCGAGTACAAGCTCGAAGGCACGCCGCTGATGGTGAACGGCGTTCTCTACACGACCGGTGGAACGCGGCGATCGGTCGTCGCGCTCGATGCCGCCACCGGTGAGCTGCGTTGGGTGCATTCGGAGCGCGAAGGCGCGCGTGCGGCCGCATCGCCGCGTCAGCTTTCGGGACGCGGTGTCGCGTACTGGAGCGACGGGCGTGAGGAGCGCATCCTCTACGTGACGACCGGCTATCGTCTGGTCGCGCTCGACGCCAAAACCGGCAATCGCATCGCATCGTTCGGCAAGGACGGCATCGTCGATCTGAAGGAAGGCGCGGTATTCGGCAAGGGCCAGCCGATCGATCTGGTGAAAGGCGAGATCGGCATTCACGCCACGCCGGCGGTGACGAGAGACGGTGTCGTGATGGTGGGATCGGCGTTTCTCGAGGGCGGCACGCCGAAGACGCACAACAACACGAAAGGGCTGGTCCGCGGATTCGACGTCCGGAGCGGCAAGCGTCTGTGGACGTTCAACACGATTCCGCGGCCCGGCGAATTCGGCAACGACACGTGGCTCGACGAATCGTGGGCGGTGACCGGCAACACCGGCGTGTGGAATCAGATCTCGGTCGACGAGGATCTCGGCCTCGCCTACCTGCCAGTCGAGACGCCGAGCTCCGATTTCTACGGCGGCTTGCGTCCCGGCAACAACCTCTTCGCCGAGAGCATCGTCGCGATTGACTACAAGACCGGTCAGCGCAAGTGGCATTTCCAGCTCGTGCACCATCCGGTCTGGAACATGGACATCGCGGCGGCGCCGATCCTCGCCGATCTCGTGGTCAACGGACAGCCGGTGAAAGCGGTCGCGGTGATGGGCAAGCAGGCGATGCTGTATCTGTTCAACCGCGTCACCGGCGAGCCGATCTTTCCGATCGAGGAACGTCCGGTGCCGCAGTCCGACGTGCCGGGCGAGAAGACGTCGCCGACGCAGCCGTTCCCGACCAGGCCGCCGCCGTACGATCATCAAGGCGTCACGCTCGACAACCTGATCGACTTCACGCCCGAACTGCACAAGGAGGCGCTCGAGATCGCGGCGCACTACAAGACCGGACCGATCTTCACGCCGCCGCCGGTCAGCAAGGCCGAAGGTCCGATCGCCGGCTTCAGATCGTCGGGCGGCACCAACTGGCCGGGCGGCTCGTTCGATCCCGAGACGCACGTCGCTTATATCCCGTCGTTCACGTCGATGCCGATCCTGGGTCTGCTGCCGCCGCCGAACAAGGAATTCTCGGACCTGCCGTATGTCTCCGCGAACGTGCTGACGGGTGTGCGGTACATCGCGGGGCCCGGCGAAAATGTCGGCGCCGATGCGCCGGCGCGCACCGGCCCAGGCGGCGTGACCGCGACGACGAACGACAGCGCCGTCAATGCGAACGCCTCGCCGCAAGGTCTCCCGCTGCTCAAGCCGCCATACGGACGCCTCACGGCGATCGATCTCGATCGCGGGGAGATCGTCTGGCAGGTGGCGCACGGCGAGACGCCGGACAGCGTTCGCAACAATCCGGCGCTCAAAGGACTCGACATTCCGCGCACGGGACAGTCGGGCGCGGTTGGCGCGCTGGTGACGAAGACGCTCGTCATCATGGGCGATCCGCTGGCGACGACGGCGCCGAATCGTCCGCGGGGAGCGATGCTGCACGCGTACGACAAGGCAAGCGGCAAGGAAGTCGGCGCGGTCTACATGCCGGCGCAGCAATCCGGCACGCCGATGACCTACATGGTCAACGGCAGGCAGTACATCGTCGTCGCGGTGAGCGGCGGCAATTACTCGGGCGAATACCTCGCCTTCACAGTGGGGAGATGAACATGAAGAACGTTCTCGTTGGGCTCGTCGCTGCGGCGTGCTCGCTCGCCGGAGTACTCGCGCAAGGGCCGCCCGATCCGACCTGCACCATGTGTCCGGCCACCTACATCCCCAACGACGAGATTCAGGCGTACGTGAAGAAGGCGATTGCCGAGCGGCTGACCGATCAACAAGTGCGCGACGTGGAGATCGGCAAGAGCCATGTCGGTATCGGCGTCGTGCATCGCGGCAAGCTGGCGTCGCCGGCGCCGGAGTCGGTCGCCGAGCACGATCTCGTCAGCGAGGTCTATCACATCATCGACGGGTCGGCGACGCTGGTGACCGGTCCCGATCTGGTCGGCAAGAAACGCCGTCCCGCAGATCTCGAGACGGTTCGTCTGTTCAACGGTCCGGGCAACAACTCCGCGTCGATCCGGAACGGCGTGACGCACGAATTGAAGCCGGGAGACGTGATCGTGATTCCCGCCGGCACCGGGCACTGGTTCACGAAGATCGACGACCACATCACCTACTTGATGGTCCGCATCGATCCCGACAAGGTGACGCCAATCAGAGACGAAGCCGCATCGAAGGCGTATCTCGCGAAGCCGGCACGGCCATGACGCGCGCACTCTTCCTGACGCTCGCGCTCTTCGCGCTTCTCGCGCTGCCGGCAGCGCAAACCCGGACCTCGAAGACGCTCGACATCTACGTCGTCGACGTCGAAGGCGGCAACGCGACGCTTTATGTCGCGCCCGGCGGCGAATCGGTGTTGATCGATACCGGAAACGGCGGCGCGGCCGGCGCCCGCGATCCCGAGCGCATCATGGCGGCGGTCAAGGAGGCCGGCGTCACGCAGGTCGATCACGTGATCACGACGCATTGGCACGGCGATCACTTCGGCGGCATGGAGCAGCTGGCGAAGCTGATTCCGATCAAGGACTACGTCGATCACGGCCCGACGGTCGAACCGCAGCCGGCATCGACGGCGTTTCTCGACAGCGTCTACCCCAAGCTGTTCGGCGCCGCGAAGCACACGGTGGTGAAGCCGGGCGACAAGCTTCCCGTCGCCGGCCTCGACTGGCGGATCGTGACTTCGAACGGCGAGGTGATCAAGACGCCGCTGCCTGGTGCGGGCGCGCCGAACAAGTCGTGTGCGGCGTACAAACCGCAGGATCCCGATCCGACCGAGAACGCACGATCGGTCGGCAGCGTCATCACGTTCGGCAAGTTTCGCGTCGCGCAGCTCGGCGACCTGACGTGGAACAAGGAACACGATCTGATGTGTCCGAACAACCGGGTCGGCACGGTCGATCTGTACGTTGTGTCGCATCACGGCCTGAACGTGTCGAATTCAGAAGTGCTCGTTCACGGACTTCAATCGCGCGTGATGATCATGAACAACGGGACACGCAAGGGCGGCTTCCCGGAGGTGATGAAGACGATCTACTCGGCACCGCACCTCGAGGATCTTTATCAGATGCACTTTTCGGTGCTGAGCGGGCAGGAATACACGGTGCCGGGAATGTTCATCGCGAACCAGGTTGACGATCAGCCGGCGTCGATGCCCATTGCCGCGGAGCCGGCGCCGACCGGCCGCGGCGGGCCGCCGCCGCCCGTTCACAACGGCCGCGCCTACTGGTTCAAGGTGTCGGCGAACACGGACGGATCGTTCTCGGTGACGAACGCGCGCAACGGCTTCACGAAGACGTACGCTGCCGTGAGATGAGCTTTGGCGGCCCTGAAAGGGCCGCACTGCGGCGCATGGCCGGGGTGGCGGCGGCGTCCGATGGTGTTTGCGCGGCGTGAGAAACCGGCGTAGTCTGCGTTCTGCGGACGCGTGTTCGACAGGAGGGCTGCAGAAATGACGCCGCGACAGCGTCGTGTTATCGGCCTGTGGGCCGTTGGATTCGCACTGGCTGCGGCGGCCGCGACCGTGGCGGCCGGCTCCGCCGCGAGCGCAGCGCCCGGAGCCTGGCTCGAGCGAACCCCTGACGGCCATCCCGACTTCCAGGGCGTGTGGGCGAACAACACGGTGACGCCGCTGCAGCGGCCGAAGCCGTGGGAGAACAAGACGGCTCTCACCGACGCGGAGGTCGCCGATCTCCAGAAGTTCGCCGCGCAGATTTTCGAGAACGACGGCGATGCGCAGTTCGGCGACGGATTGATCCTCGCTGTCCTCGATCGCGTGGCGAACCCGAAGTCGTACGATCCCGGCACCGGCAACTACAACCAGTTCTGGCTGGTCGAGCGCGACTGGCACGATCGACGGACCGCCCTGATCATCAATCCGCCGAACGGCAAGCTTCCGCCGATGACACCCGAGGGGCAGAAGCGTCGCACCGCGGAGCTCGACTACCGCAAGGCTCACGCGTTCGAGGATCCGGAAGTGTTCCCGCTCGGCGAGCGATGCGTGAACTTCGGCGTGCCGCGCCTGCAGGCGGCGTACAACAGTTATCTGCAGATCGTGCAGTCGCCCGGCTATGTGACGATCATGAGCGAGATGGCGCACGACGCGCGCATCATTCCACTCGACGGCCGACCGCATCTCGACAGCCGCATCCGCGTCTGGAACGGCGACTCGCGCGGCCGCTGGGCAGGCGACACGCTCGTGATCGACACGACCAACTTCTCGCCGAAGAGCGATTTCATGGGTTCGCACGAACACCTGCATCTCACCGAGAAGCTCACGCGCGTGAGCAAAGACGTCCTCAACTACGAATTCACGGTCGACGATCCGACGATGTGGACGGCGCCGTGGACCGCGATGATTCCGCTCCGGCACAAGAACGAACTGATCTTCGAATACGCGTGCCACGAGGGGAACGTCGCGCTGCTCAACATGCTTCGCGGGCATCGATTCCAGGAGCGCGACACCAACCAGTCGCGGTAACGGCAGGCGAACACGCCATCGGCGCGTCGGATTGGAGACCCCGAGCGCGCCGATCCGTGCGATTGGTCCGGAGTTCCTTCAGGGCAGCGCGATCGTGATCGTGTAGACGACATTCTGGCTGACGCTGCCCGGATCGTAGACGAGCGCGCAGTAGCTGCTCGCCGACGCCACCGTCATCGTCACGGTTCCTGACTGCTGCGCTGCCGCATTCTGGATCGACGGCACGCAGGTCGAACCGCTCAACGTCCCAATCCCCAATCCCACGGGCAGCGCCGGCGACAAGCTCGTCGCCGTCACGGTGACGGTGCCGCTGTTGGTCGTGGTGAACGGATACGAGTTCTGTGCGCCCTGGACCAGTGTGCCGCTGAAGGTTTCCGTGGTGCCGGCGGTCGGCGAGGTGGTGCTGTCCGAGCCGCACGCCGCGGTCAACCACACCACGGCCGACAGCAAGACGACGAGTCGCTTCATGTGTCACGCTCCATCGATCAGGCGAGTTCAGGCATTCGCAGCAGTAAAGACCGCGAGAGTGTGGACCGCGCGTGTCCGCCGCGTGAAAAATCGGCGGCGCCTCTCGTGTAAGATGTGCGGACCATGAAAAGAACTCGTATCGAGGCGTTGCTGGCGATCGTGTTGTTGACGATGGTCACCGCGTCGGCGCAGCGGCCGGCCAACGCGCCGCCAACCGCGGCAAGCGGCAAGCCGCCCGATAGCGTCATGCTCGAGGATCTGACGTGGGCCGAGGTCCGCGATCTCATCAAGGCCGGCACCACGACCGTCATCATCGGGACGGCGGGCACCGAACAGAAAGGCCCGCACATGGTCGACGGCGAGCACAAGTTCGTCATGGAGTACACCAGCGACAAGATCGCGCGCGCGCTCGGCAGGACGCTGGTCGCACCGGTCGTGACCTACGTGCCCGAAGGCAGCTGGGAGAATATCGGCGGCCACATGGCGAAACCGGGGACGATCACGCTGCCCGACGATCGATTCGCCGAGCTGCTCGTCAACGCCGGACGAAGTCTGAAAGCCGGCGGCTTCAAGACCATCCTCTTGATCGGCGAGTCCGGAGGAAACCGTAACGGCATGCGCATGGCTGCCGAGAGGCTCAACGAGTTGTGGAAGGGCGGCGACGCGAAAGCGTGGTGGATTGACGATTACTATACGAAAGGCCATGCGGATCAGAACAAGTACGTCACCGAGAAAGTCGGGATCCCCGCCGATCAGATCGGCGGCCACGCGAACATCCTCGATACCTCCGAGCTGCTCTTCGTCAATCCGAAGCACATCCGCAAGAACCGGCTGAGCGGAAACGACTACGCGAACAACGGCGTCAGCGGGAACAATCAGTCGAAGGCGACGCCGGAGCTCGGAAAGGCGTTCCTGCAGATCAAGATCGACAACGCGCTCGCGCAGATCAAAGGGCTGATGGCCGGCACGTCGACGCGTCAGCAGTCGGTCGCGCCCGGCGAGGCCGAAGGTGCTGGAGGACGTGGAGGGCGTGGTGGTGCCGGCGGACGCGGCGCGGGAGGCCGAGCGGGTGGTGGTGCGGCAGCGAATGCGGAGCGGCCGCAGCTCGAGCCGACGATGGAGACGGCGCCGGCCGGCGTGACGCCGACACAAGCGCCCGACACGGTGTTCATCGACGAGTTGACGTGGGAAGAAACCCGCGATGCGCTGAAGGCGGGGAAGACCACCGTGATCGTCCCGACCGGGGGCACCGAAAAGAACGGGTACCACATGGTCCTCGGCAAGCACAACTTCGTCGTCACCTACGCCGCGAACCTGATGGCGCGGCGCCTGAAGAACGCGCTCGTCGCGCCGACGATTCAGTACGTGCCCGAAGGCGATCCCGACCGGCAGAATCCCGGCGCCATCTCGCTTCCGTCCCCCGCCTACGACATGCTCCTCGACGCGGCGGCGCGAAGTCTGAAGGTGCACGGCTTCAAGGAAATCCTGTTCATCGGCGATAGCGGCGGGAACCAGGCAGGAATCACTGCCGTCGCGGAGAAGTTGAACAGCGAGTGGGAGGGCGGCGCGACGAAAGTCTTCGCGCTGACCGATTACTACGAGGCGAGCCGCATCTACTACCGCGCCTGGCTGCAGGCGGCGTTCGGCTACGACGAGGAAACCGCCGGCAGTCATGCCGGCATCACCGATACGTCGCAGATGTTGTTCATCCACCCGTCGGGGATTCGCAAGGATCAGATCAAGCCGTGGGGCGGCGCGGCGGACTCCGGCGTCTCCGGCGATCCGGCGAAAGCGACGGCCGAGATCGGTAAGATGGGCGTGGAGTTCAAGGTCAACGCCGGCATCGCGCAGTACAAGGCTCTCAAGAATCCGTCCGCGCGCGGACGTTCCACGGCAGGAGGCCGACGTGGCGCCCAGTAGCCAGGAACAGTGGCCGCCTCTCAGCTACGACTCCTGGAAGGACACCTACGCCACGCTCCACATGTGGACGCAGGTGGTCGGAAAGATTGCGCTGGCGCTCGCGCCGCACATCAATCACTCGTGGGGCATCGCGTTTCAGTTCACCGCGCGCGGTCTGATGACGCGGACGCTGGCCTACGGCAATCGAACCTTCACGATCGAGTTCGACTTCGTCGCGCACCGGCTCGTGATTCGCGTCTCCGACGGAACGATATGCACGATCGTGCTGGCGCCGCAGTCGGTCGCCGACTTCTACCGATCGGTGATGGATGCACTCCGTGAGATGAATCTGTCGGTGAAGATCTGGCCAATGGCGGTCGAGATCCCGTCGCCGATCCGGCTGGACCAGGACACCGTGCATCGCACTTACGATCCTGAGGCGGCGAACCGCGCCTGGCGTGTCTTCGCGCAGGTCGAACGTGTCCTCAACGTCACCCGGAGCTCGTTCGTCGGAAAGACCAGCCCCGTGCATTTCTTCTGGGGCGGGTTCGACATCGCGGTCACGCGATTCTCCGGACGGCTCGCGCCGCCGCGCGAGGGGCCGGCATTCATGCGCGAAGCGTATTCGCACGAAGTCATCAGCCACGGATTCTGGCCCGGCAGCGCGCCGCTGCTCGAACCCGCTTTCTATGGGTACGCGGTGCCGGAGCCGGAGGGACTGAAGGAAGCGGCGGTGCAACCAGCGGAGGCCTACTACCATCGCGAGCTCGGCGAGTTCATCCTGCCCTACGAAGCCGTGCGCACCTCACGCGATCCGGATCGCGCGATTGAGTTGTTCGTGAGCAGCACCTACGAACAGGCCGCGACACTCGGACGCTGGGATCGCGCGGGCCTCGAAGCGCAGCCCATTGTTGATGGCGCGAGCCCGCGTGTGACAGGCTGAGCACATGGCGATTGACGTCGAAGCGAACATGAGGATTCCGCGCCTCACCATCCGGGCGCCGAATCAACCCGATAAGGTCATCGACAACAGCGCGGTCCGGTTCATCAAGCGCATTCAGGTGCCGGCGATTCCCAAGCCGGGGGCGATGCTGACGCTCACCGCCAGCGGCGGCCAGACCTACGAGAGCACGGTGACGCGAGCGGACTGGCACGAGGAAAAGGCGATGTTCGTCGTCTCCTGCAGCTACGCGAAGCGGTCGATCTCGGCCGACGATTACCACGCGCTGGTCAACGATCCCGACTGGACGATGAAGCCCCTGATCTAGCGCGGTTTGAGCTTCACTACGCGTTTGGTCCGCGTTTCGGCGACGTAGAGTGATCCGTCCTTGCCGATGGCGAGGTCGTGCACCGCGTTGAACACCGGATCGCCGGCGGCGCCAAATCCAACCGATGCCACGATCGTCCAGGTGCGATCGAGCTTGAGCACGCCGTTCGACGGCGGATCGTAGTCGGCGCGGCGGACGCCCACGTAGATCGCACCGCCGGCATCGACCGCCACCTGGAAGACGCGTCCTCTGTCCTTTGCGCCGAGCCACTGCCGCTTGAACGCACCTTTCCGATCGAACACCTGGATCCGGGAGTTCTCGCGATCGGCGACGAGGATGTCGCCGTTTGGCGCGAAGGCGAGCCCGTGCGGGTTGCTGAACTGCGACTCGCCGCCGCCTTTCTTCCCCCACTCGTACAGCCACGTGCCCTTGCGATCGAACAGCGCGACACGGCTGTTCACGTAGCCGTCCGACACGTAGAACGAGCCGTCCTTGCGGATGGCGATGTCGGTCGGCTGATTGAAATGCGTGGCGTCCCAGCCGCCGACGCGAGGCTGGCCGAGCGTCAGCAGCCGCTTGCCGTCGTGCGAATACTTGAACACCTGCTGCAGCCCGACATCCGTCAGCCAGATGTTGTTCTCCTCGTCGACGGTGATGCCGTGCGGGACCAGAAATGTCTTCGCGCCCCACGATGCGATCAGCGCTCCGGTGTCCGCGTCAACTTCGACGACGGCTGGATCCTCGAGCACTTCGGTCGCGGTCGGCTCGAAGCCGCGGCCGGGCCGATGGAAGATGAAGACATGACCGTGCGAGTCGACGGCCACGCCTGGCACCTCGCCGAGCTGGACGCCGGCGGGCAGCTTCGGCCAATCCTTGACTTCCTCGTACGTGCTGGCCGAGACAGCACCATGGCTCAGAGGTGCCAGCACGACCGTGGCACCCGCGGCCAACGCGATGGCTGCGATCGAGTGGACGAATCTCATGGCGATCGGCGCATAGGATACCGCGATGCGCGACCTTTTTTGCTAGACGGAACCGCGCGCGTTGCGAGAGACTAAGCGCCCTTTTGCGGATGGACCGCCTCGCTGGTCGTCTGGTTCACGTCTGGACGCTGGGGTTGTATGCGGTTGTTGCCCTCGGCTTCAACTGGCCGCTTCCGCTCCATCTCACCGACAAAGTGCCCGGCGCAATCACGGGCGACACCGGCGTGTACATCTGGAATCTCTGGCTGTTCCGCCACGAGATCGTCGCGCATGGGCGATTTCCGCTCTTCACGCAGGAAGTCCTGTCGCTGAGTCCTCCCGTTGACCTGAGCCTGCACAACTACACGGTGTTTCCCGATCTGCTGGCGTTTCCGCTGATTCCGGCGATCGGCGTCACCGCGACGTTCAATGTGCTCTATCTCGCCTTGACCGCGCTGACCGGATGGACGATGTTCCTCCTCGCGCGATCGGTCGTGCGGCGCGACGCGGAAGCGTGGCTCGCAGGACTGCTCTTCGCGTTCTCGCCGGTGCTCGTCGCGCGCAGTACCGAGCACTTCAGCCTGGCCAGCGCGGTGCCGCTGCCGATCTTTCTGCTGGCGATCCGCCGCGCCGAGCGCGGTGAGTGGCACTGGGCGGCGGCGGCGGGCGCGAGTGCGGGATGGGCCTCGCTCTTCGATCCCTACTACGGCATCTTCTGCATCGTGATCGCCGCTGTGTACTTCGGTGCGCGGCACATTCGCGTCGTTGTCGCCGACCCGCTTCCGAAGACCGCGTCCGCGAAGATCATCGACGCGTTGATCGTCTGCACCCTCACGGTCATCGCCTTTATCGCGTGGACGGGAGGTACGGACCTTCACGTCTGGCATCGGACCATCGGGCTGCGATCGCTGTACAACCCCGTCTTTGCGCTGACGTGCCTCGTCTTGCTTCGTGCCGTGGTTCGCTATCGTCCCGCGATCGCGATCGCGCCGGTGCCGCTGCGGACGGCGGTGAAGCTCCTCTCCACGGCCGCGGCCGCGTGTGCGATCGTACTGGCGCCGGTCCTCATCGCATTCGGCCACAGCCTCGCCGATGGCGCGGCGCTGCACGGGCCGACCTACTGGCGCAGCACGCCGCCCGGCGTGGATCTGCTCGCGTGGTTCACGCCGAATCCGAACCACGCGTGGTTCGGCGGACCGTGGCGGCAGTGGCTCGCCAGCCGGCCGAACCGCTTTGAAGAAAATGTCGCGGCGTTGACGTTCGTCGGCATCGCGGTGCTCGCCACTGCGGTGTGGCGCTATCGCTTCAGGCCACCGCGCGTCTGGCTGATCCTGACGGTCGGCCTCGGCGCGCTGGCCCTCGGCCCATTCTTGTACGTCGGCGGCGTCAACACCTTCGTGCCCGGACCGTGGGCGCTCGTCCGCTACGCGCCGATTGTCACCGCGACGCGGATGCCGGCTCGCTACGCGATTCCGATGATGATGACCTTCTCGCTGCTGTTCGCGTTGGCGCTGCGGCGCATCACCGCGGAGCATCGCGCGCGCCGCGGCGCGATCATCGCCATCGTCGGAGCCTGCCTGATCTTCGAGTTGAGCCCGTACCCGCGGACGCTGTACTCGGCGCACGTGCCGGACGTGCTGCGAATCGTCGCCGACGATCCGCGCAACGTGAGCGTGCTCGGTCTGCCGTTCGGCTTCCGCGACGGCGAGTGGTCAGAGGGCGACTTCAGCGCGGCATCGCAGTTCTTTCAGACCTTCCACCAGAAGCCGCTGCTCGGCGGCTACCTGTCGCGCATCAGCGAGCGCGAGTTGCGCCGGCAGCACGAGTTCTTCACGGTGCATCAACTGGTTCGCCTCAGTGAAGGCCAGCCGATTTCGCCGGCCGACGTCGAGGAGCTCAAGCGCCGCGCCGCGGGCTTCGTCGAACGCGCGCGTCTTGGATACGTGTTCGTCGATGTCGCACGTACGCCGCACGCGCTTCGCCGGATCATGATCGATGCCTACCGGCTGGTGAAGCTCGGAGAAAGCGACGGCTTCGAGCTGTACGCGCCGTCGGTCGGCGCGATCGCGAGCCGATAACCGCAAAGAGTGTGCAGCACCGGGCGCGGTCCGGTGTGGAAGCACCGAGGCGCACCATATAATTTTCGAACGCCATGCGGCGCACGCGCTTCGCGCCTCTCCTGTTCCTGCTGATTCCTTCGGCCGCGTCGGCAGATTCCGTCGTGATCGCACGGGTCGGCGACGCGTCCGTCTCACGCGATGCGGCCGCCAATACGTGGACGCTCGGCACATCGTCAATCGCGTTCACGCTCGGCCTGGGATCGGCGACGCTCCACGCCCTCGAACTGCGTTCGCCGAGGCTCATGGCGCCGATGGCGATCGCCGCCGGCCCGGAGACCGTACTGACCGTCAACGGCCGGAGCGTGACGCTCGACGCGAGCGACTTCGAGACGTTCCGTGCCGCCGAGCGGCCTGATGGCGTCACCCTCGATCTCACCTTCACGATCCGGTCGGAAGGTGTGCGCGTGACGCGCTCCTATGCCGTCTACCAGCACACGCCGATCGTCGAAGCGTGGACGACGATCGAAGCGCTGTCGAGAGAGGTCACGCTTCACGGCTTGAATGCGTGGCAGCTCAGCGTTCCGGTGGGAACCGTTCGCACGGTGACCGGCCTCGCGGGCGACGACGCCGACAACGCGAATCCGAACCTCGCCCACCAGTTCACGATCCAGCGCCAGGAGATCGCGGCGGGGCGCCGCCTCGACGTCGGCGCGACCGGACGATCGTCCGAGGAGACCGTGCCGTGGTTCGCGATCGAGCGAAGCGACGCGGTGTTCTTCGGCGGCTTGATGTGGTCGGGCGCGTGGACACTGTCCATCGAGCGAGCCGGATCGTCGATGCGGACGACGCTCGGGCTCGGCACCACCGTCACGAGTGCGGCGCCGGATCGCGCCGTCGAAACGCCGCACGGCTTCTTCGGCGTCACGCGGCGAGGCGGCGTCGAGGTGTCGCGTGCGATGTCTGATCTGGTCGCCAGCGGCGCGGTGCGTGCTGGCCGGCCGTTTCATCCGTTCGTCACCTACAACACCTGGTTCGCGTACGGCGCGCACGTGGACGAATCGCAGATGCTCGAAGCGATCGACGCCGCAGCGCGCCTCGGCACCGAACTGTTCGTGCTCGACGCCGGGTGGTATACCGGCGCCGGACGCGGTGGAGTGGGCGACTTCACTGCGGGTCTCGGCGCCTACAATGCGGATCCCGGCCGGTTTCCGTCGGGACTGCGCACCGTCGCGGAGCGCGCCGAGGGACTCGGGATGAAGTTCGGCCTGTGGGTCGAACCGGAGCGGACGTCGATCGAAAACGTCGGGCGAAACGGACTCGACGAACGGTGGCTGGCGACGCGCGACGGCCGCTACATCCCCGGCGTGGCTCAGAACCGCGCGGCGGCCGCGCAGATCTGCCTCGCCGACGCGCGTGCGCGGCGGTGGCTCCTCGAACAGCTCATTCGGTTGATCGACGAGGTGCAGCCGGCCTATCTGAAGTGGGACAACAATTTCTGGATCAACTGCAATCGAGCGGGACATGGACACGGCGCCGGCGACGGCAACTTCGCACACGTGAACGGGCTGTACGAGGTGCTTGGCGAATTGCGCGCGCGCTATCCGGATCTGCTGATCGAAAACGTCTCGGGCGGCGGAAACCGTCTCGACCTCGCGATGCTGCGCTACAGCGACACGGCGTGGATGGACGATCGCACGGCGCCGTCGGCGATTGTGAGGCACAACCTTCAGGGCTTGTACGAACTGTTTCCGCCCGCGTACTTGTTGTCGTTCGCGCTCGCTGGTCCCGGAGAACCGATGCACGACGGGCCTGATCTCGCGATGTATCTGCGAAGCCGGATGGCCGGTGTGCTCGGGTTGACGGTTCGGGCGGGCGAGCTCGATGAGGGTGACGAGGATGTCATCCTCGGCGAAGTCGGTCTGTATCAGGAGATCGCCGATATCCTGCGTCGATCGAGCGGCGTGTTATTGACGGAGCAGACCGCGGGCGGCGAGCCGGACTGGGACGCGGTCGAGTGCGTGACCGACGGCGGGACGGCGATCATTTTTGCGTATCAGCGCGATCCGGGCGTCTCTCGTGTCACGCTGAAGCCCCAGGGATTGAGAGCAAGCCGCACCTATGAGGTCGTTTCGGCGGACGCCGGCGTGATCGGAACGGCGAAGGGCGCCGCGCTGCTCAACGACGGCATCGAGATCGACGCGTCACCGGTGTCGGCCGGCCATATCCTGTTCCTGCGGCCGACCGCCCGATCGACTTCGCCGCCATAGAGGGCGCCGGCTCACATGATCCACACGGTCGGAATCGTCTCCGCTGGATCGATCTCCGCGACGTCGATCGACGGGCTGCTCTTGATCGCGCCCCGCGTCAACGCGACCTGAATCTTCTGGTGCACCGAGTCGATGCTGCGGAGCACCGCCGGCGAGATGAGCACCGATTTGCCGCCGATCCAGTTGCTCGTGTCGACCACCAGATAGCGCACGTCCCACGTGCGCTCATCGATCAGGAAGTCATCGACGTGGCCGATCTCGCCGTCGGTGGCGAGGAGGTGAAAACCGCGCATCTTGCTTGCCTTGTGCAGCATGGTGGCCTCTGATTTGAGTGTACACTCCGCCCCATGATCATCTCGCTCATCAACATGTCCGACGGCGCCGTGTCGGACTCGCTGCTGCAGTCGGCGATTCGCGCCGTCAACCGTCAGATCGCGGAAGACTTCGCGCCCTACTGGGGTTTTGGCGCGCAGGTGCGGCTCGAAGGCAAGTCCGGCCGCAAGCGCCGCGACGTCGATCCAGCCGACATGCGCGGCGATGCGATTCTCTACCTCCGCAAGAACACCGACCTCGTCGACGCCGAGGGCTTTCATGATCGGCACTTCTCCGGCATTCCCTACGGGTTCGTCTTCCTCGACCTGAGCGAAGCACTCGGCGAGGAGTGGAGCGTCACGCTCTCGCACGAAGCGCTGGAGTTGGTCGGAGATCCCCAGGCCAACCTGCTGGTGCGTGGTCCGCATCCCGGCGATCGGCGTCGCGACGTCTTTCATTGGTTCGAGATGTGCGACGCCGTGCAGTCAGAGGCGTACAAGATCGACGGCGTGCCGGTCAGCAACTTCGTCCTGCCGCTCTACTTCACGAGCAGCAACGAGCGGGGCGGCCGCAACGACTTCCTCGGGACGATCCCGCCGGACGGCGAGACGCTGCGATCGTTCTCGATCAATCCCGGCGGCTATATCGGCTTCTACGATCCGAAAAAGCAGGAAGACGTCACCTGGTCGCTGGACGACGATGCGCGCGGGAAGAAGCGCTTGAGAATCAAACACGATCTGCGCGTCGGCCGCGGTCAGCGTCGTCGCCGGCCGCGCGCCGAGGCCGAGGCGACGTAACGACTGCGTGTCGGGCGTCGAGGGCGGCGTTTACTCGGTGCGCAGCGCCTGAATGGGATCGATGCGGCTGGCGCGGTGCGCTGGAATGAGTCCGGCAAGCGACGACACGATCGCGAGCAGCAGCATCGTGACCGCCGCCATCCGCGGATCGGTTGACTGAACCCCGTGAAGCTGCGCCGAGACGAAGCGGCCCGCGCCAATCGCCGCAGGGATACCCAGCGCCAGTCCGATTCCAAACAGCAGCAGCACTTCCTTCATCACGAGCCAGATGACGAGCGCCGGCCGCGCGCCGAGCGCCAGGCGCACGCCGAGCTCCTTTCGACGCCGCGCCACCGCGAACGCCATCACGCCGTACAAGCCGATGGCGGCGAGCAGCGTCGCGACGAGGCCGAAGCCGGCCGATAGCGCCGCGATCAGCCGGTCCGTCAGCAGCGTCTCGTCGAGACGTCCTTCGACGGTCTTCATCTCGTAGACCGGCATCGAGGCATCGAGCTGCCGCACTTCGTTCCGGATGACGCCGAACGAGCCCGCCGAGTCGGTCGACGTCCTCACATAGAACGTCGCGCTGTCCTTGCCCGACCTGGGCACGAACACCTGCCGATGCACTCCTTCGCGCGGACCTTCGTAGAGCGAATCCGCCACCACGCCGACGATCTCCATCGTCAACTTCGATCGCGGACCGGCGCCGAATCCGACTCGTTTGCCGATCGGGCTGCGGCCGGGAAAATAATGCTCGGCGAATCTGCGGTTGACGATGGCGACGGTCGGTTCCGGCTTTGCGTCCACCCGCGTGAAATCGCGGCCGGCGACGAACGGAATGCGCATCGTGTCGAAGTAGCCGGGCGACAGCGCGTTCATGAATGCCTGATTGTCCTCGCCGTCGGCAGGCGTATGGTCTTCGACAGCGACACCGGAGTCCCATTCGGATCCGCTCAGGATGGCAATACTCGCGAGCGCGGCCGACTTGACGCCGGGCGCAGCGCGCAGCCGATCGAGCAGCGTCTCGTAGAACTGTCCCGCCCGCTGGTTGTCGTAGCCGCTGAGCGACGGAGACAACTGAAACGTGACCAGGTTGTCGAGCACCACGCCGGTGTCGGTGGACTTCAGGTTCTGCAGGCTGCGCACGAACAGCCCGGCGCCGAACAGCAGCAGGAAGCTGAGCGCGACCTGCGCGGTGACGAGCGCCTTGCGCACGAAGAGCGATCGACGCGTGCCGGTCGTCGTACCCCCAGTCTCTTTCAACGTCGTCCACGGATCCGGACGGCTGGCGCGAACGGCAGGAAGCAGTCCGAAGAGGATCGCGGTGAGGGCGGTGAGGCCCAACGTGAACAGCAGAATGCGGAGGTCCGGCGTCGCGCCAACCAACAGCGGCGAGCTGCCGGCCGGCATGACGGACAGCAGGCTCCGCGTCAGCAGGACGGCGAATCCGAGACCGAGCGCGCCGCCGGCGGTCGCGAGCACGAGGCTCTCGGCGAGCAGTTGACGGATCACGCGTCCGCGCGATGCGCCGAGCGACAGCCGCACCGCGAGCTCGCGTTGCCGCATGAACGCGCGCGCGATCAGCAGATTGGCGACGTTCGCGCACGCAATCAGCAGGACGAGGCCGACCATGCACATCAGCACGATCAACGCCGTCGAGAAATCGTTGCGGACGCTCGAAAAGCCCTCGGCGGCGCTTTCGACGATCATCCGGCCCTTCATGAACCGGTCACGCGCATACTGCGACCACTCCTTCGCGCCGGGCAGCGTCATCTCGTATTGACGGATCTGCGTGAAGAGTCCCTGTACCGGCGCCTGCGCCGATTTCACGGTGTAGCCAGGCTTCAGCCGCGCAAACATCTGCACCCATCGCGCGCGTCGGTCGTCCATGTGCAGCCACGTCCAATCGGGCAGCATCACCGGCTCCATCAGCACGGGGACGCGTATTTGCGGCGACTGTGCCGGATCGATGCCGGCGAATCCCTGCGCCGAGACGCCGACGATGGTGAACGGGTAGTCGTTGACCCGGATCTTCCTGCCGGCGACGTGGGGATCCCCTCCGAACCGGTTCACCCAGTAGTCGTACGAGAGCACGGCTACCGGATGGCCCTGATACACCTGATCGTCTTCCTGTGAGCTGAACACGCGCCCGATCGCCGGCTTCACGCCGAGCATCGAGAAGTAATTGCCGGACACCATCTCCGCCTGCACGCGCTCGGTCGAATTGTCGATGCTGACCGACGCCTCGGTCAGATGGCGGCAGATGACTTCCGCGAGCGGTTCGGCCCGCTTCTGGAAATCCTGGTACAGCGGATAGGAATTCGCGCGCGTGCCGACGTTGCTGCCGAAGATCGCCGCGTCCTGATACAGCATCACCAGCTCATGCGGGGCGCGAACCGGCAGCTTGCGAAGCACGATCTGATCGAGCAGCGTGAAGATGGCGGTATTGGCGCCGATTCCCAACGCCAGCGAGAGAACGGCGACCGTGGCGAAGAGCGGATTGCGGCGAAAGCCGCGCAGCGCGAGGCGCAGGTCAGCGAACGTCGTGTGCATCGGGTGATTGGACGGTCGGGCCGCGGCCGCGGTTGACACCACCTCAGCCGGACTGTTCGAACGCTTCGAGTGCTACCATATTTTCAAATCGGAGGAGCGTGACATGCGCGTGTTGAGCATCAGCCTGGCCGTCATCGCGTCCGCAACCATTTCCGCGCAGACCGCGACGTTCGCGCGCGGCGACTTCGTGCGGGTGAAGCCAGCGACCAACGCCTCGGAACCGCGGAGCACGACGCTCGTCCTCCGGGTGGTGGCGGTTCCCAACGATCGCATCCGTCTCGACGAATCGACTGTCTACGTCAACGACGTGGCCGTCACCGGATTCTCGCCGGAGTTCCTGAGCCGCGTCGCGCATGCTCCCGAGCGCGCGCGGCAGACCGTGCCGCCAGGTCACTACTTCGTGATGGGCGAGCAGCGGATCAATCAGGACATCAGCGAATACTGGGGCCAGCATTCCGGTACGCGGCTGGAGCCGGCGCGGTAGCCGCACGCACTCCCCGATCGAGTCCGCACGCCGGTGATAAGATCCGCGCGTCCGCAAGGAGATTGCGATGATGCGCACCGGATCGCTCGCGTTCTCGATCACCGCCCTTTTGATCCTCGCGTTCGGCCTCGCACCGCAGACATCCGCGCCGATCAAGCTCGCTCGACATCCTGACTATCACGCCGGCAAGGTCGCGTTCAGCTACCTCGGCGACATCTGGACGGCGAACGAGGACGGCAGCGCGCCGCAGCGCGTCAGCGATCACCGCGGCCACGACATGTACCCGCGCTTCTCGCCCGACGGCAAGTGGATCGCGTTCTCCTCGAACCGCTACGGCAACAACGACGTCTTCGTGGTGCCGGCGGCGGGCGGCGCGCCGCGGCGGCTGACGTTCCACACGGGCAACGACGAGGTCGTCGGCTGGACGCGCGACTCGCAGCGGGTGCTGTTCCGAGCCGCGCACGGAGACGGTGCGTTCCCGAACGTCGCGACGTTGTATGAGGTGCCGGTCAGCGGCGGCCGCGAGCAGGCGCTGCCGGTGGACTGGGGCTATTACGGCAGTTTCTCGCCAGACGGCAAACAACTCGCGTTCAACCGGCATCCCGCGGTGTGGACGCGCCAGCACTACCGCGGCAGCTACGCCGCGGATCTGTGGATCGCGGATCTGGCGGCGAAGACCTACACCAAGCTGCTGCCCGACGAGCGCTACAACCGCTACTGGCCGATGTGGGGCGCCGACGGCGCGATCTACTACGTTGCCGATCCGCTGCCGAACGACAAGAGCGTCATGCCGGGGAGTCCGGAAGTCCGCAAGAGCGCGAACAACATCTACAAGATTCCGGCCGGCGGCGGCACGCCGGTGCAGGTGACGAAGCACGTCGACGGCAATCTGTTCTGGCCGTCGATGTCGAGCGACGGCAAGGTCATCGTCTACGAGGAGCTGTTCGGCATCTGGAAGCTCGACGTCGCATCCGGGCGCACGAACGAAATCCGGATCGAGATCGCGGCCGACGACAAAGACAACGAAACGGACGTCGATGTCGTCAAGGACGAAGTCGATTCGTTCGACATCTCGCCTTCCGGGCGGCGCGCGGTGGTGTCGGCGCGCGGACAAATCTTCACGATCGCCACCGAGCGCGGCGACATCACGCGACTCGCGCCCGACAACATGGCGTCGCGCAATCAGTTCCCGAAGTGGTCGGCGGACGGCAAGTACATCGCGTACGTGTCTGACAAGTCGGGCCGCGATGAGATCTGGATCAGCGATCCGGAAGGGCGCGCGCCACAGAAGATCACCGATGCCGACAACGAGAAGGGCGCGATCGTCTGGACGCCCGATTCGAAATCGCTGCTCTACACCGCCGCGGACAAGAAGCTGTACACGTACGCACCCGCCGACGGCAAGACGACCACGCTCACATCGAGCGACGTGAACCGGATCGGATCGATAGCGGTCTCGCCGGACAGCAAGTGGGTGGCGTTCTCGAAGCAGGATCGCACCCTCCGTTCGCACGTCTACGTCATCCCGATCACCGGTGGCGAGGAAAAGCACGTCTCCGACGATCGTGTGTTGTATTCCGAGAGCAACGCCGTGTGGACGGCCGACGGACGATACCTCGTGTTCACCTCGGCCGAAGGGTTCAGCAACGGCATCGCGACCCAGGGCGGCATCGGCACGACGATGGCGCTGTGGGCGCTGTCGTTGCGAGATCAGGAACGCGATCCCACGAACCGCGATATCGACAACGAGGCGCAGGGTCTTGCTGCCGAAGCGGCTGCGCGGCAGACCGGTCGAGGGGCTGATGGCGGCGTCACGGCAGCTGCGGCTCCGCCCGAGGTGCGCATCGACTGGAACGGCCTCGCGCGCCGAGCCCGTCGCATCGCGGTGCCGGGCACGACGCTCGGCGGGTTGACGCCTGCACCTGAGGGGCATGCGATCGCGCTGAACGTATCCACGGCCGGCACGGGTGGTCGCGGCGCTGCGCCGATCGGCGACTCCGGCAGCGGCATCTCCATTGTCGACGTCGAGAGCGGTCAGTTGACGCGCGTGCCGCCGGCGCCGCCAGCCGAGAGCGGAGACGCCGGCGTGCCCCAGGGCGGTCCGCCGGCGGCCGGTCTGGGATCAGGGATGGCGTTCGCACGCGATGGCCGCACGTTGTACTTCCGATCGCGCAACAACCTGTTTGCGGCGCCGATCAACCTGAACGCGGCGACGTCGGGATCCGGCGGCGGCGGACCCAGCGGCGGCGGCGGGAGAGGTGGACGCGGCGGCCGCGGCGCTCCGCCGCCGACCGAGACCAGCGAGCCCGCAGGCGGCGCGGCGAATGCGAACGCGCGTCAGGTGACCTACACCGCGAACCTCGAAGTGGATCACAAAGCGCTGCGCGCGCAAGTCTTCAGCGAGGGATGGCGGATCATGAAGAACCGCTTCTACGACGCGAAGATGCATGGCGCGAACTGGAATGCGGTGCGGGAGATGTACGAGCCGCTGCTCGAGAACCTGGTCGACGAGGACGAGCTCCACACGATCATGATGATGATGATCGGTCATCTGAATGCCTCGCACACAGGCGTCAGCGGCGGGCCGAACCCGATGCGAGCGGCCGTTCAGACGCGTTATCCCGGCTTCGAGTTCGTCAGCGATCCGTCGGGCTACTACAAGGTCGGCCACGTCTACACGGCTGGCCCTGCCGATCACGATTACCTGAAGCTGCAGCCCGGGCACTTCATCGTGTCGATCGATGGGCACGAGTTGAAGACCAGCGAGAGCTACTGGCGCTATCTCACGATTGCCGCCGGCAACAAGTTCCACTTCCTCGTCAACGACAAGCCGTCGAAAGAGGGCGCGTGGGAAGTCACGATCGTGCCGGCCAACGGTCCGGCATTCGGCGATCTGCAGTACGCGCGGTGGGTCGACGACAGGCGGGAGATGGTCACGAAGTCGAGCAACGGCGACATCGGATACCTGCACATCCGCGCGATGGACGCGCCGTCGCTGCGCCAGTTCCAGCTCGATCTCGCGGCGAACCGGACGAAGAAGGCGCTGGTCATCGATCAGCGGTTCAACGGCGGCGGCGGCATCGATCAGGAGCTGCTCAGCATTCTCGCAGGACGGCAGTATCAGTACACGATCGGCCGCGACGCCGGCTTCCAGCAGCCGCGGCCGCAGAATTTCTACGGACCGATGGTCGTGATGCAGAACGAGCGCTCGGCGTCGGATGCCGAGATGTTTCCGGCGGGCTTCAAGGCGCTCGGCCTCGGCAAAGTCGTCGGCGTGCCGACGATGGGTGCGGTGATCGGCACCGGGGCGTACACGCTGCTCGACGGCTCGACGATCCGCACGCCGGCGAGCGGCGTCTGGACGGTGACGAGTCAGAACATGGAGAACTACGGCGTGCCGCCCGACGTGTTGGTCGACAACACGCCGGCCGACTTCATCAAAGGCCGCGACGCGCAGATCGAGAAAGCTGTGGAGGTCCTGAAAGGGGAGCTGGCTGCGAAAAAGACACCAACGCAACAACAGTAGTCGGCCGCGTCCGTCGGCGCCGGGTTACGGCTTTCGCTGATGCGCGAGCAGCCACGTCACGAAGTCTTCTTTGGCGTAGGCCTTTTCCGCGGCGGGGCCGTGGTGAGTATCGGCGTATTCGGTGTACTCCACGGCCGCGCCGACCCTCTCGAGCGCGGCGACGAGTTGTCGCGACTTGTCGACCGGAACACGTTCGTCGGTCTCCCCGTGAAAGATCCGGATCGGAATGTGGCGAAGGCGCCCGGCCACATCGTCGACAGGCTGAGGCGCAACGCCGGCGATGGCGTACGCGGCCGCAAAGCGATCCGGCCAGCGGGCGGCGATGGCGTACGTGCCGGCAGCGCCCATGGAAAAACCTCCCAGGTAGACGCGGTTCGGGTCACCGTGGAATTCCGCGAGGACGGCATCAAGTTCAGCGATCACCATCGACTGCATGGTGGGCGATTGCCACGTCTGCCCGACCGCGGCCTGCGGAAACACGACAACGATCGGGAACCTCGATCGCGTCAGACGGATTTGGTCGGCGAGAAAATGCGCCGTCTGGCGAATGCCATCGTCACCCTGCGCTCCATTCCCATGCAGGTCGACGAGAATCGGCCACCGCGTGGCAGTCGTGTACGTCGGCGGCACATACACCGAGAAACGATAGGTCGCTCCGCCCACGGCCACTGTACGATCGAGAAAGCCCGTGTCAGCGACGACGACAGGCGGCGTTCTCCCAAGCAGAACGAGAACCAGAACCGTGGTGATTCGCATATCGCGTAAGGTATCAGGCGGATTATCGTTAATTCCGAATTATTCCGCTGATCCGATCAACACGGGTCGGTGGCTACATCGTCACAGTGCCCGCCCGCGGCTATCGGTTCGTGACGGAGGTGCGAGAAACACGCGGGTCAGGCGAGGAGGCGCCGAGCTCGCGAACTCTCGCCGAACACACACCGACTTGATTCTGCGTCGAACGGGCAGTCGAGCGATTGGGGTCAGTCAGTCGATCAAGTGTTGATGATGGTGGGCGCTATAGGACTCGAACCTATGACCTCGTGCGTGTGAAGCACGCGCTCTAACCAACTGAGCTAAGCGCCCAAGCGACTGATCGTCGGCAGGCGGGATTACGTCTCCAAGGCGGTCACGCCGGAGAACGATTGTATCAGCGCATCGCCTTTTTGTGTTTGCGGCAAATTCTCCCGGTAATATTGGCCCGCTGAACCGTGGCCAAGCTGTTCAACCAACGCGAATACGATCTGTTTCTCAGCCATGCTCACGCCGACCGAGCCTTCGTCGAGGATGTCTACGCCTGGTTGACGCGGCTGGCCGGTCTGAAGGTTTTCTACGATCCGGCCAAGGGCACGGCAGGCGCCAGCATCTCGACGATGCTGCAGCGCGAGATCGAGAACTGCCGCGGGGTGCTCCTGGTGCTGTCGGACGCGTCGGTCGAATCGAAATGGGTCGAGGACGAATACAACATCGCCAAGGACGAGGCGAACGAACAGGCCGACTTTCGCATCGTGCCCGTGCGCGTCGGCGACGCCGCGGGAAAGAAGCTGCTGAAGGGTGTCAGCTGGTTCGACATTCCGGACAACCGCTTCGCCGCCGGCGCGGCGGTTGCCATTCTCAGAGGCCTGTACGCGCACCCCGATCTTCCGGATCCGGCACGCAGCCGCGACGTCTACGTCAGCGCATCGTGGCGCGTTGACGGGCTCAGTGCGCTGGCGATCAGCCGCACGCTGATCGACAAGGGATTCCGGCTGATTGGCGACATGAAGGATCAGCCCGACTTCGATCTGGGCCGCATCCGCCGCATCATGGAGACCTGCGGTGCGTTCGTCAGCGTGCTGCCGTTCAGGGACAACGTCGAGGCCAGCGCGACGGCGCGCCCATACAAGTACTTTCTCCAGGAGATCGACCTGGCCGAGTCGATCGGCCTGCCGACGCTCGTCGTCGCCGACCCGCGGATCAAACGGATCGACAAAGACGACGCGATCTGGGTGCGCCTGCCTACGGCCGCAGACCGCGTCGCGCCGGAGGTGGCCCGCCGCCTCGATCTGCTCTGGGACGAATGGGACCGCCCGAGAATTGGCAATCATGTGTTTCTCGCGGTCTCGCAGGAAATGGAACGATCCGCGCAGTTCCCCGCCATCCGGGACACCATCGAAGTGGTGACGGGCATGAACACCGTCGTCGGCGTCGACCTTCAGGGGCAGGAGCAGGCGAGCGAGATCCAGGAGGCGATTCGCAGGGCCGCGCTCGTCATCGCCGATATCACCGACGACAACGTGAATGTCTGCATCGAAGCCGGGATGGCGAGGATGGCGGGGCGCCCCTACGAACTGGTGTCGAAAGGGGTGACGCGCAGCGCGCCGTTCATGATCCGCGGGCCGAATACCCTCTTCTATCGCGACGATTTGGAGCTGTGCGGGGCCGTCCATCGCATCGCGCGGACGCATCGCCGCCGGATCCTCAACGCCGAGATTCGACATGGATAAGCCGCGCCTCTTCATCGGTTCTGCGAGCGAAGGTCTGGACATCGCTCATACCCTGCAGGCGCTGCTGGCGGGACCGGCGATCGAACCAATGGGTTCCACGATCCGCGCTAGCGTTGTCTGACCGGCACCGTCACTCTCTTGCCCGCCGCGGTGACGACGATGGATCCGCTCCGCGGCGTACCCGGGGATGGATTGGCCGCCACGGGTACCGTGAAGGTTGTGCCGAACGGAAACGGGAAGGTGATGGTGGTGCTTCCGCCGTTGCCGATCCACGACACATCTCCGAAGGCGCTGGCGCTACCACCGCACGACGGATGCCCTTGAACCGGCACGCTGGTGATGGACACGGAAATCGTCAACTGACCGCCGGCCGACGGCACGTTGTCGAAATCTTGCGGTCCCTTACCCGTAAACACGAGGCACTCCCAATCCGGGCGAACACCCTGCGTGACCCGAAGCTGCGCACTGCCGCCTGTCCATGAGATCGTGATGGTGGCGGTGCGTCCGTTGAAACCATTCGGAGCGATGACGTAGGTCAGAGTGGCGCTGCTATTTCCCGACGCTGCGCCGGAAAACGTCAGCCAACTCGCGTCCGAATTCGCCTGCCACGAGCAGGTTCCGGATGTTCTCGAAATCGTTGCCGTGAGCGTGCTCCCTTCGTAATCGGCGAACGCTTGCGTCGGCGAGATCGCGTACGCGCACGGCGTCGACGGCGGTGCCGGAGACGGCGACGGCGTCGGTGACGGCGGTGGCGCTGGTGTCGAAACCATCGGCCGCAGCCTGAGATCGACCGTGGCATCCCTCGACATCGTGACACTCTGCTCGCGGGCCGCGTAGCCGGATGCCGATGCGCGAACCATGAAGCTGCCGCCGGTGAGTCCCGAAATCGAGTACGCGCCGCCTGCGTCGGTCCCCGACGTCTTGCCGGCGTCAGGACCGTCGAGGATCTGCACCGTCCCCCCGGCGATCATGCGAGCGCTGCCTTCGTCGCTGATCGTGCCCGACAGCGTGAACAGCGTCGCCGCCGGCGTCGCGATGTCGGCCGACGCCGTTGCGCTGCTCGTCGACGAAGCGCCATCGGCGAACGTCACCTTTGCGATCACCTTGTTCGCCGCGGGATGCGTGAGATCGCCGTCCGTCGTCGCGATCTCGCGGGAGTCGGCGGTTGCATTCGCCGCCACGACGTTCGAGGCGTCGGAGATCGGCCGATCGACGTGCGACGACAAGAGCGTCGTCGAGTCGCGCATGAACGTCAGGTCGAGCCCTGACAGCGTCGCGGCAACGCCGCCCGATTCGCGCATCTTGACCGTGACGCGGTAGGAGTAGCCGCCGCTGCTCAATGCCTCCGCCGTGACGGACACGGCGGTGATGCTGACGTTTGGTTTGGCGGCGGGTGCCGGCGCGCTCGGAGAGTTCTTCGTGCACGCAGCGGCCAATGAGAGTGCCAGGACGGCTATGAAAGCGTAGGCGTGAGCGGAATGATTGCGCATCATCTGACTCACCCAGGAGGCCAAGCTCAACCGCGCATTTTATAACTATTTTCTCCCTTCCGGCAGGCGCCGGTCGCGCGCACCGTCGTAGTCGTGATCCTTCGGATCGATCTGCCGCATCGGAAGCTGGCGCGTGCGTTCTTCGTGCGCGTGCGCGATCAGGCCGGGCAGACGGGAAATCAGGAAAATGGCGTTGCCCAGCTCGTAGGCGAACCCGAGATCGGCGGAGATGGCGGCGATCGCGCCGTCCACGTTCACCGGCAGCGGCCGATCGAATCGATCCTTGTGGGCGTCGAGCGCCCGCTCCGCGACACGAATCAACCGGACGTGTTCACCCTCGAGCTCCAGTTCCAGCGCCATCTGAAACAAGCGCGCCGCCCGCGGATCGCGCGTGTGATAACGGTGCCCGAATCCCGGAGGCACCTCGCGCTGCGCCACGAACTCCTGCACGATCGCTTCGGCCGCCTGCTGCAGGGTCTTGCCGCCGCGCACCAGCGTCAGCCCGGAGTCGAGAAAGCGCATGCACGATTCGATGTCGCCGCCGTGGTGGGGACCAAACGCGAGGATGCCGGCGGCAACACAATCCTTGAGGGGCGCGCCGGAGGTGGCCACATTGCGCGCGGCGAGCGTCGACGGCGGCGTCACGCCGTGATCGAGCGACGACACGAGCACCGCGTTGAGCATCCGTCCGATCGCCGGCGTTGGGAGCTCGCCCATCAGCAGCAGGTAAACCGCTTCGGCGAATCCGAGGCGGCCCATCATCTCGTCGAGCGGGTAGCCGCGGATGAGAATCTGGTTGGGCGCAATCGCCGTCAGCGCCGTCTGCCAGCGGTCGGTCGTGCCGCGCGGCTGCGCGCGACGCTCGTTCGAGGTGCTCTGCGTTCCCATACGTCCGCCTCCGTTGCCCGTCAGGTGAGCGCTTCCCGCCCGCGCCGGCGGCCTTACGAGGGCCGCCCGACGAGCGACCGCCTAAACAGTCCCGTAGAGCCGATCTCCAAAATCACCGAGGCCGGGAACGATGTACTTGTGTGCGTTGAGGTGGCGATCGACGACCGGCGTGTAGATCTCGACGTTGGGATGATGCTGCTCGACGAGGGCCACGCCTTCGGGCGCCGCGACGATGCAGATCATACGAATGGCGTTGGCGCCGGCGCGCGCGAGCAGGTCGAGTCCGGCGATCGCGCTGCCGCCGGTCGCCAGCATCGGATCGATCATCAGCACGTGGCTGTCGTGGAGGCGCGCCGGCAGCTTCGAATAGTACTGAGACGCGACCGCGGTGATCTCGTCGCGCTGCAGGCCGATGTGACCGACGCGCGCGCCTGGCACGAGCTCCAGCACCGCATCCAGCATCCCCAGGCCGGCGCGCAACACCGGCACGACGACCACGTCGGATCCGACGGTCCGGCCCGGCGCGGGTCCGAGCGGCGTGTCGACGGTGACGTCATTGGTCGGCAGATCTTTCAGCGCCTCGGCCGCGAGCAGGACGCTGATGCGCGTCGCCGCCCGGCGAAAATGTTCGGGCTCGGTCCGCTTGTCGCGCAGCGACACGAGCGCGTCGTGCACCAGCGGATGAGTGACGATGTGCACCGGCACGCGGTCAATATACACGATTGCGATAAGATCGCCGTTCGATGCGTGCCTGCGTTGTCGCGGCGCTCGCGGTCGCCTCGCTCGCGATGCAGCCGGGCCGCCGGGCGATCTCACTCGTCGTCGTCGGCGGCACCGTCATCACTGAGGACGCGCGGCATTCGATCGTCACCCCCGGCGCCGTCGCGATCGACGGCGCCGACATCGTCGAAGTCGGCACACCCGAGGCGATTGCCGCCAGGTACCGCGCCGCCGAGACCATCGACGCCCGGGACCAGATCATCCTGCCTGGACTCGTCAACACGCACACGCATGCGCCGATGGTGATGTACCGCGGCCTGGCCGACGACCTCGCGTTGATGGACTGGCTGCAGAAGTACATCTTTCCGGCCGAAGCCAAAACCGTCTCGCCCGAGTTCGTGCGCATCGGCACACGCCTCGCCGCACTCGAAATGATCGAGTCGGGGACAACCACCTACGCCGACATGTACTACTTCGAGGAAGAGATCGCCAAGGCGACGCGCGACGCGGGACTGCGCGGCGTGCTCGGGCAGACGATCATCCAGTTTCCCGTCGCCGACGCCAAGACGCCGGCCGAGGGCCTGGCTCGCGCCGAGGCGTTCATCAAGGCGTTCAAGGACGACAGTCTGATTGTCCCAGCCGTCGCGCCGCACGCGATGTATACCAACGACCGGGCGACGCTGGTCGCGTGCGCGGAGCTCGGACGTCGCTACGGCGTGCCGGTGATCACGCATCTGGCGGAAACCGAGGACGAGATTCGCATCGCCCGCGAGCAGCATCGGGCGACGCCGACCGCATACCTCGAATCGATCGGCTTCTGGGGTCCCAAGACGCTCGCCGCGCACGGCGTGTGGGTCACCGACGAGGACATCGCGATCCTGAAGCGGCACAACGTCGGCGTCGCGCACAATCCGGAAAGCAACATGAAGCTCGCCAGCGGCGCCGCGCCGGTGAAAAAGTACCTGGCGGCCGGCATCGCCCTCGGGCTCGGCACCGACGGCGCCGCGAGCAACAACGATCAGGACATGTTCGAGGCGATGCGGCAGGCCTCGTTTCTGGCGAAGCACACCGAGCACGATCCGACCGTGCTGCCGGCCCAGACCGCGCTCGACCTGGCGACGATCGGCGGCGCGCGCGCATTGGCAATGGAACGCACCATCGGCTCCCTCGAGCCGGGCAAACGCGCCGACCTCATCGCCGTGTCGGTCGACTCGCCGAGGCAGACGCCGCTCTACGAGCCGGTGTCGCATCTGGTCTACACGACGCGCGGCGATGATGTGCGGACGACCGTCGTCAACGGCAAGGTCCTGATGAAAGAGCGGAAGGTGCGGACGCTCGACCGCACGACGGTCATCAACGACGCACGACGGTTGGCGCAGCAGGTTCGCGCTGCAGTCGGTCGTTAGGATTCAACCGGCTCGGCGGCGGCTACCACCGCGATGTGGGGAAGGTTGCGGTACTGCTCGGCGTAATCGAGGCCGTAGCCGACGACGAAGCGATCCTCGATCGTGAATCCGATGTACTCGACCTTCACGTCGACCTGACGGCGCGACGGTTTGCTGAGCAGACAGGCGGTCCGCAACGTCCGCGGATTGCGCGCGCGCAGGATGTCCTGCAGGTAGGTGAGCGTCAGTCCCGTATCGACGATGTCTTCGACGATGACGACGTTCCTGCCGGCGAGGCTGCTATCCAGATCCTTCTGCAGTCTGACTTCACCTGAGCTCGTGGTCCCTTTGGCGTAGCTGGACACGGCCATGAAGTCCATCGAGACCTGGCCCGGCATATGGCGTACGAGATCGGACAGAAACACGAACGCGCCTTTGAGCACCGCGACCAGGTGAAGTCCGTCGGGGAAGTCACGCCGGATTTCGGCGGCCAGCTCGGCGACGCGCTTTTGAATCTGCTCTTCCGATAGTAGGATTTCAGTCGGCCGAAGCTCGGACATAGCGGCTGAATTCTACCTTAATGAAAACATTCGAGATCATCACGGAGACCGACGCGCGCCTGCTCGCGCGCGGCGAGACCGTGGCGCTCGCGCGCGGCGGACACATCACGCCGCTCGCGCAGGACACCTTGAAGGAGCGGCGGGTCACGGTCGTGCGCGAGGGACAGACCTCCGCCGAAGAAGCGACGCTGGCGCCGCGCGGCGACATCCGCACGCTCGCAATCGCCAGCGATCACACCGGCATCACGCTGCGGCGGTTGCTGACGACCTTTCTTCGCGGCCGCGGCCTGGCCGTGCAGGATCTCGGGACCGACGGACCGGAGCCGGTCGACTATCCCGACGTCGCGGCGTCGGTCGCGCGTGCCGTCGCTTGCGGCGAGGCCGACGCCGGCATCGTCATCGACGGCGCGGGCATTGGGTCGGCGATTGCCGCGAACAAGATTCGCGGCGTCCGTGCGGTGATGGCGACGAACGAAACGATCGCGCGCTATTCGCGAGAGCACAACGGCGCGAACGTTCTCACGCTCGGCGCGACGCTCGTGTCGCCGGATGAAGCGAAGACCATCGTGACCACCTGGCTGACGACGGCGATGAGGGAACCGAGATATATCCGAAGGCTGGCGAAGATTAGAGACCTGGAAAACACATGACTCGGCAGGAGGTTCAGCATCTCATCGATCTGATCGTGAGTGAGATGGCGACGGCCGTCGGGCGGCCGCAGGTTCGTTGTCAGTGTCACTCGGTTCTCGATGACTGCTGCCCGGACCGCTTGCGCGGCGTGCTGGATGCGGGCGCCACTCGTGTCGGTGTTCACGCCATCGGCGGCGCCCCCGAGAGCGTGGCGATGATGATCGATCACACGCTGCTGAAGCCCGACGCGACGCGGCCGCAGATTGAGGAACTATGTCGCGAGGCGGCGCAGTTCAAGTTCGCCACCGTTTGCGTCAATCCCACCTGGGTCGCGCTGTGCGCTCGACTTCTGTCCGGCAGCGGCGTCGGCGTCTGCTCGGTCGTCGGTTTCCCGCTTGGTGCGACGACGGCCGACGTCAAGGGATATGAGACGCGCCGCGCCATCTTCGACGGTGCGCGCGAAATCGACATGGTCATCAATGTCGGGGCGCTCAAGTCTGGTGACTACCGCCTCGTCGAGCGAGATATCGAGGCAGTGACCCTGACATGCAGGGAGTGCGGAGCCCTCAGCAAAGTCATCATCGAGGCGGCCCTTCTCACTGACGACGAAAAGGTCACCGCCTGCACGCTGGCAAAGGCGGCCGGCGCCGATTACGTGAAGACGTCGACGGGGTTTGGCCCCGGCGGCGCGACCGCAGCCGACGTGGCGCTCATGCGAAGAGTGGTCGGCGCTGATATGGGCGTAAAAGCGGCCGGAGGCGTCCGCGACCTCGAGGGCGTCAAGGCGATGATCGCGGCCGGCGCCACGCGAGTGGGCGCGAGCGCCGGAGTCAAGATTGTCAAGGAAGCGCGGGGAGAAAAGACAACCGGCGGCACAATTGGTTATTAGGCCGCTTTACACG
>DAIUKO010000037.1:30550-35162 GCA_036848175.1 Vicinamibacterales bacterium
TTCACCAGTAAGTCTAGGATTCAAGGCTGATTTTTTGACCGGCGTGGCTAATCACGACCTGTCTTCTTTTGGAGGTAATTCGTGGCCGACCTCAGTCCTCAGCAGCTTCAACGACTCGCCCGACGCGGAGCGCAGGCCGTTCTCGACGAGTTGGAACGAGAAGCGGCGGCAATCCGCCGCGCATTTCCTGACCTGTTCCGCGGCCGCGGCCGCGCTCGCAAAGCGGGCGGCGACGGAGCGGCTGCGGCAGGCAGGCCTCGCCGGCGCCGCGGCATGTCCCCGGCGGCGCGCAAGGCCGTCTCTGAACGGATGAAGAAGTACTGGGCGGAACGGCGTAGAGCCAAAGGTAAGAAGTAATCGGAGAAGAGGACGGCAATCCGAACGCGAAATTTGAAATTCGAACGGTCCGCTTGACGCAGCTGGTCAGAAACGCTGCAGCTGCTGCAAACTCATGCGACGGTGGTTCGCATCACGGGCAGCTCAATGGACGAGTTCTGGCCGATTCCTTCGATCCATCACGTGGCATCGGGTGTGATTGTGGCTACTGTCACACGCCGTACTCGGGAGGATCGATGGGAAACCACCGGGGAATTCAAGAGGTCGTTCGACGCATCAAAGGGGAGTTTCTCGAAATGCCTGGCTTGCGGTTGACGCCGCGACAGGCACAGCGACTGTGGCGGCTCGACGAGACCGCCTGCGATGCCGTGCTCGGCGCACTCGTAGACGCGCATTTTCTGGCGCGGACTCGCGACGGCGCGTTCGTCCGTCACGATGGCAATTCACCGGTGACGCCGTAGCCGCCGGCTACGGCGTTGTTCCTCTCATTCACCCTACCAACAATTCCTGCCGTGCCACTCGCATGCGCATCTCACGCGTATCGTCGCCGCGAAGCTCGCGCAGCGCATAGCCGACGAAGTCCCGCGTGACCCGTTTGCGCCAATGAAGTGTGTAATCCGTGTTATCCATCGGGCGCGCCGGCTGCGCTGCGATCGCGGCAACGTCGGCGATCACGTCATCGCTGAGCGGCCGGCCGACCAGCGCGGCCGCAGCGTTTGACGACTCGAGCGGGCACGACGCCACGGCGCCGAGGACGAGCCGCGCCGCTTCGACGGTGCCATCACGGCCAAGCTTGAGCGCGCAGGCAACACCCAGCACAGGAAAATCGAAAGCGCCGCGGCGTCGAAGTTTCCAGTACGTGCTCCGCCAGCCGTCGAGGCGCGGCAGGTGAACCGCGGTGAGGATCTCGTCCGGACGCCTGGTCAGGTAGTGAATGCCGTCATTACGATAGAGGTCTGCCACCGGCACCCTGCGGGTGCCCGTCGCGCTGGTCAGCGTCACGGTGGCGTCGAGCGACATCAGCGCCGGTGCGGTGTCGGTCGAAGAGACAGCCAGACATTTGGGGCTCGACGTCGCGACCCAGCACGTCTTGCCATCCTTCTTCATGCAGAAATCGATAGCCTTCCGCCACTCGTAGTTCTGGTCGTAGTAGTTACAGCGCGTATCCAGACAGAGGTTGCCGCCAATCGTCCCCATGTTACGCAGGTGCGGCGTCGCGATTTGCTTCGCGGCCTGCCAGAGCCCTGAATAGGCACGGCGTACGCCCTCGTCGCGAAGCATGGCCGCGAGCGTGACGCCGGCACCGATCGTCAGACCAGTTCCATTCTCGATACGTTGCAGCTCGGCGATGCCTCGCACGCCGATCAGCGTGGCAGGGACCTGCTGACGGCGCTTCATGTTCGGAAGGATGTCGGTGCCGCCGGCCACGATCATCGCGTCGCCCATGGACAACAGATCGGCTGCGTGCTGCACCGTTCGCGGCGCGTGATACTGGAAGTAAGGAAGCCTCATCATGCCGTCACCGTCTCTTTCCGGGGGAGGGCTTTTCCATCTCCACCCTCCCACGGCGGCGGAACCTGAAGGGTTTCCGGCCATGCGATGTCGGGGAATCGTGCCGGTCCGAAGCGAGGCGCCTTGCCGGCGGTTTTCGCGTCGAGCGCCTTGAGGATCTTTTCCGGCGTGATCGGCACCTCGTCGATGCGAACACCGACGGCGTCGTACACCGCATTGGCGACCGCCGGCATCACCGGCAGCAGCGGTCCCTGTCCGACTTCCTTCGCGCCGAACGGGCCGCGCGGATCCGGCGCCTCGACCAGCTCGGTGATCACCTCCGGCATGTCCATCGTCGTTGGACTCTTGTATTCGAGCATCGATGGAAACTTGTGGACGAGCGCGTGTGAAAGGCGCGGCGGCAGCCGCCGGAAGGTTTGCTCTTCCATCAAGGCTTCGCCGAGCGCCATGTAGACGCTGCCCTCCACCTGACCCCGAACGAGCGTCGGGTTGAGCGCACGGCCGATGTCGTGCGCGATCCACACGCGCGGCACGTCAATCCAGCCCGTCGACGGATCGACCGCCACCTCGACGATGGCGGCGGAATAGGAATAGGTCGGGGAGGGTCCCACGCCGCCGCCCTTGAACTTCGCGGCGGATTGAGGCGGCGTATACGAGCCGGTCGTGCCGACGGTCCCGAACCTGGTTTCGGCGAGGCACACGGCCTCGCTGAACGAGACGCCCGTCGCAGGGTTCTCGGCGTCGAAGACGCGGCGCTCGGCAAAGACGAGGCGATCCTTCGGGACGTTGATCTTGCCGGCCACAGCGTCGGCGAGCATCTCGCGCGCACGTTCCGCCGCCTGAACCGCCGCGTTGCCCATCATCAGCGTGACCCGGCTGGAGTACGACCCGAGGTCGACCGGCGTCAAATCGGTATCGCCGGTGACGGCCCGAATATCAGTCGGATCGATGCCGAGAATTTCCGCGACGCATGCGACGAGGACGTCGTCGGATCCCTGACCGATCTCGGTCGCGCCGCAGAACGCGGTCACGCCGCCGCTGCGATCCAGCTTGAGTTGCACGCCGGAGTGCGGCATGTCGTTCCAGTAAATCGGCAGACCCGCCCCCGACAAATATGACGAGCAGGCGATGCCGACGCCGCGGCCGTGCGGCAGCTTGCGATATTTCGAATCCCAGTCGGCGGCGCGCGTCACGCGTCGAATGCACTCGGCGAGGCCGATGGTGCCGACGCGGAGGTAGTTCGCCGTCAGCGTGTCGGGCCGCTCCACGATTCGCAGACGAAGCTCGGCGGGATCGAGTGAGAGCCGCTCCGCGATCTTGTCGAGCTGAATCTCCTGACCGAATCGGCTCTGCGGCGTGCCATGGCCGCGCTTCGGCCCGCATGGCGGCTTGTTCGTGAACACGCGGCATCCCTGAAAGTGATACGCCGGGATGTGGTAGGTCACGGTCTGCAGCGCGCCGGTGTAGAAGGTGCTCGCGACGCCGTACGATCCGTACGCGCCGCCGTCGAGCAGCGTTTTCACGTGGAGGCCGGTGATCGTGCCGTCGCGCTTCACGCCGGTCTTGAAGTGCATCAACACCGGATGGCGGCCGCGGTGGCAGTAGAAGACCTCTTCGCGCGTGAGGCAGATCTTCACCGGGCGGTCCAGGATCATCGCCGCCTTCGCGATCACCACTTCGTGGTTGAACGGATCGCTCTTGCCGCCGAAACCGCCGCCGTTCGGCGTCGCGATGACGCGAACGTGCGCGGCCGGCATCGCCAGCGCCTTGGCGAGCGCGCGGTGGACGTAATGCGGCGTCTGCGTGCTCGACCACAGCACGAGCTTGCCGTCCGGATCCTTGGCCGCCGCGGCGGCGTGCTGTTCGATGGGAAGATGCGTGCTGCCTTGATAGAAGAAGGTGTCCTCGAAGACGTGATCGGCGTCCGCGAACGCCCGCTCGACGTCGCCGAAACCGAGCGAGACGATTTTGTGAATGTTTCCCGCGTCGCCGTACTCGTGGATCCGCGGCGTGCTGTGCTCGAGGCTCTCTTCGGGGTCGGCGAAGGTCCGCAGCGGGTCGTATTCGACGTCGATCAAATCGAGCGCCTCGAACGCGGTCAGCTCGTCGCGGGCGATCACGGCGGCGACCGGATCGCCGACGAAGCGCACCCGATCGACAGCGAGCGCATGCTCGTCCTCGCTGACCGGCAGGATTCCGTACGGAATCGGGAAGTCGCGGCCGGTCAGGACGAGGTGGACGCCTGGATGCGCGAGCGCCCGCGACGTGTCGATGCGGACCACGCGTGCGTGCGGCACGGACGATCGCAGCAGCTTGCAGTGCAGCATGCGCGGCAGCATCAGGTCGTCGGCGAATTTCGTCTGACCGGTGACCTTCGCGCGCCCGTCGACCCGTCGCCTGGGCTTCCCGATCACGTTCATGGCTGCGCCTCCGCCGGGAGCGGCGCGATGGCCGCTTCGACGGCCTCGAAGATCTGCTGATAGCCGGTGCACCGACACAGATTGCCGGAGAGCGCGTCGCGGATCTGCGCGCGCGTCGGATGTGGATACTCGTCGAGCAGCGCCTTCGCGGTCACGAGGATGCCGGGGGTGCAGTAGCCGCACTGCGCCGCGCCGAGATCCGCGAACGTCTCCTGCAGCGGATGCAGCCGTCCATCCGAAACCAGCCCTTCCACCGTCGTCACGCGCCGGCCGTCACATTCGACGCCGAGTACGAGGCAGGAGAGCACCGGCTGATCGTCGAGCAGCACGGCGCACGCGCCGCA
>DAIUKO010000038.1:0-35160 GCA_036848175.1 Vicinamibacterales bacterium
CGCCGCTGCGATCCTGGAGCCAGAACGAGAATCCGCCCTGCGTGCCGAGGCCGGGGATCGACGGCGGCATCAGCGCGAACGCGGTCGCTTCAGGAGCGACCTGGCGCAGCTGACTGTTGACGCGATTGACGATCGTGCGAGCGTCGAGGCCCGGCCGATCGCGCCACGGCTTCAACCCGACGAAGTAGAAGCCGTAGTTGCTGGCGGTCACGCGCGACACCAGACTGAAGCCGGCAATCGTGTTGTAGTTGGCGATGCCCTCGGTGCGCGCGAGGAGCTCGTCGATCTTGCGGCAGGAGGCGTCGGTCCGTTCGAGCGACGCGGCGGCGGGCAGCTGCACGTTCAGCAGGAAGTAGCCGTAATCCTCCTCCGGCACGAAGCCGGTCGGCAGCCGGCGGCCGATCATCGCGGCCGCGGCGGTCACCGCGACGAGCAGCGCGACGCCGACCAACGCCTTGCGCACGAGGCCGTGGCTCACCCGGACGTAGCCGCGAGTCGCCCTGGCGAAGCCGCGATTGAAGATCGCGAAGGCGCGGCTGAGCCATCCGCGCGCCTGCTCGCGCGGCCTGAGCAGCATCGCCGACAGCGCGGGCGACAGGGTGAGCGCGTTGAAGGCCGAGATCATCACCGAGATCGCGATCGTGATCGCGAACTGCTTGTTGAGCCGTCCCTGAATGCCGCTGAGAAAGCCGACGGGAATGAACACCGACGACAGAATCAGCGCGATGCTGACCACCGGACCCGACACTTCTTCCATCGCCTTCAGCGTCGCGTCCTTCGGCGCCATGCCCTCTTCGATGTGATGCTCGACCGCCTCGACGACGACAATCGCGTCGTCGACGACGAGACCGATCGCGAGCACGAGGCCGAAGAGCGACAGCGTGTTGATCGAGAAGCCGAGGAGTGGAAACACCGCGAAGGTGCCGATGAGGGACACCGGAACGGCGACCATCGGAATCAGCGTCGCGCGCCAGTTCTGCAGAAAGACGTAGACGACGAAGATGACGAGCACGACGGCGATGGCGAGCGTGATCAGGATTTCCTTCATGCCCTCGGACACCGGCAGCGTCGTGTCGATCGAATACCGGTAGTCGAGATCGGGCGGGAATCTCGTCTTCAGATCGGCCATCACGCGCTTCACGCCGTCCGCCACGGCCAACGCGTTCGACCCGGGCGTCTGGAAGATCGCCACCGCGCAGCCGGGACGGCCGTTGACGCGGCCGATCTGCTGGTAGTTGAGGGCGCCGAGCTCGATGCGGGCGACGTCGCGGAGGCGGACGACCGACCCGCTCGGATCCGATCGCAGCGCAACCGCACCGAACTCCTCCGCCGTCTGCAGGCGGCCTTGCGCGCGCACGGTGTAGGTCATCTCCTGTCCGCGCGGCGCCGGCTGCGCGCCAATCTGGCCGGACGGGTTGACGGTGCTCTGCTGCTGCACGGCGCGCACGAGATCCGGCACCGTCAGGCCGAGCTTGGCCAGCCGATCCGGCTTCACCCAGATTCGCATCGCGTAGTCGCCGGCGCCGAAGATGCGGACGTCGCCGACGCCGGGCACGCGGTAGAGCGCGTCGATGATGTTGATGTTCGCGTAGTTGGCGAGGAACAGCGCGTCGTAGGTGTCGTTGGGCGACATCAGCGACATGATCAACATCGGGAAGCCGGTCGCCTTGCGCATCGACAGGCCGAATGTGTTCACGTCGGGCGGCAGGTTGGGCTGCGCCTGCGCCGTGCGGTTCTGGACGTTCACCTGATCGATGTTCGGATCGGTCGCGACGTCGAAGGTGACGATGAGCTGCATGGTGCCGTCGTTCGAGTTCGTCGACTGCATGTAGAGCATGTTGTCGACGCCGTTCATCTGCTGCTCGAGCGGCGTGGCGACCGACGACTCGATGGTCAGCGCGTCGGCGCCGGTATAGTTGGCCGACACGGTGATCTGCGGCGGAATGATCTCCGGAAACTGCGCGATCGGCAGCGCCTGCATCGACACGAGGCCGGCAAGCACGGTGACGATCGCGATGACGATGGCGACGATCGGACGGCCGATGAAGAAGCGCGACACGGCTCAGCGATCCTCGGCCGGGTTCGAAGGCGGCGTGAACGGCGTGGCCTGCACGATGGTGCCGTCGCGTGTCGGCGCGCCTTCGACGACGACGTGCGCGCCCGGCTCCAGCCCGTCTTCGATGATCCAGCGGCTGCCGACGCGCTCGCCGACCTTCACCGTTTTGGTCGCGACCCGGTTGTCTCCGCCGACGACGCGCACCTGAAACGATCCCTGGAGCTCGCTGACCGCCCGCTGCGGCACCAGGAGCGCGCCGCGGCGCACACGAGTCTCGGCGCGGACGCGGCCGTACTGCCCGGGCCGTAACACGCGATCGGGGTTCGGGAATGTCGCGCTGATGCGGATCGTACCGGTCTTCACGTCGATCTCGCGATCGGCCGCGAGGAACGTCCCGGTGCGCGGGTAGATGCTGCCGTCAGCGAGGACGAGCGTCAGCGCGTCGCCGCCGGACATCGAGCCCCGGGACGCCTTCGCCGCACGGCCGTTGATGCGGTCGGCCATCTCGAGATACTCCTGCTCGCTGAGCGGGAAGTAGGCCTTGATCGGGTTGACCTGCGACACCGTCGTCAGCAGCGTCGTCGGTCCGACGAGATCGCCAATCTGCGCGGTCGCGATGGCGGCGACGCCGTCGATGAGCGACGTGACGCTCGTGAACCCGACGTTGAGCTGCGCCGTCTGCACTGCCGCCGTCGCCGATTCGACCGCACCTTGCGCCGCGAGATTCGCCTGCACGTCGTTGTCGTACTGGCTCTGTGCGATCGCACGCTGCTCGGCGAGCGGCCGATCGCGCTGCATGTCCCGCTCGGTCTTCCCGAGCTGTGCCTTCGCTTCGGCGAGCTGCGCGTTCGCCTGCGCCAGTGCCGCCTCGAACGGGCGGCGATCGATCTCGAAGAGCACCTGGCCTTTGCGCACCGCCGCCCCTTCCTCGTAGCTCCGCTTGATCAGGTAGCCGCCGACTTGCGGCCGGATCTGCGCGTTGACGTAGCCGTCGAGCGTGGCGATCCATTCGCTCGTCAGCGAGACGCGCTCGGGTTGGATGGCGATCACGCGGACGCTCGGCGGCGGCGGCGGCGCCGGCGACGCCTTGCTCTCGCGGCACGCCTGCAGCAGCACAGGGAGCAGAAAAACGGCAGCGATGCGAATCGACGTGCGGACGAATGTCATGAAGGTACCGTCGTCAGTCCTGATGGGCGGGTTGTCGGATGCCGTCCAGGAGAAGACTCATGCTCGAGTCGAAGAGGCGGTCGGTGGCGCACGGCGCGAAGCGGCGGACGCCAAGATGGACGTGAAAGAGCGCCTGATGCGCAAGCGCGGAGACGATCAACCGGGCGGCCACCGAGGCATCGGCGCCGGCGCGGAACTCGCCGCTCTGCTGCCCTTCCTCGATCAACGCCTCGACGAACTTCCATCGCTGCACCAGGCCCCTGGCCCAGGCGGCGAAGACGTCGGGCGCCTCCTTCGCCATCTCGCCGACGACCATGCGCTGCCACAACCCAGACTGCGCGGTGAGCGAGTGGGTCCAGAAGTCCTCGAGGAAGAGCCGAAGGCGATCCGACGCGCTGCCGCCGGCGCCGGCGACGCGACGTTCGATCTCTTCTCGACGCTCGGCCATGCGGCTGGCGACGCTGCGGGTCAACAGATCGTCCTTGTTGGCGAAGTAGTGATACACGATCGCCTTGCTGACGCCGGCGTCCCTCGCGATGTCTTCGAGCCGGACGCGGCGATAGCCGTGGCGTTTGAGGAGCTTGAGCGCCGAGGTCATGAGGACGCGCGGACGATCGTCGGGGCGCCGCTCCCAGCGCCGATCGTCGCTGTGGAGTGCGGGTGCGTGCGCCATCGTCCGAGTATTCCATCGTAATTGACCGGCGGTCAATTAAGAGACCATTAGCGCGCGCAAAGCTCGACCGCGTGAGGTAATCTTTCACGCCGAGGAGCGAATGGCAGAACGCGACGATTCCGCACGTCCACCGGCGGGCAAACCGATCGAGGTTCCACGCGCGCTCGTGGAGTTCATCCTGCTCGGCCCCGAAGACGATCGCAGACAGTTGCAGGACTCGCCGATTCTCGGCGACGTCTGGATCGAGTTCGCGAGGAAGCCGGGCGAACGCCTCGAGCTCCTGATCACGCCGTACAAGGAACAGGCCGCCGGCACGGTGGCCTCCGTGCTGTCGGGCGATCGCCAGATCGTGGCCGGAAAGATCGTGGACGCGCCGGATCGCGCGACGGAAGCCGCACCCCCCGGCATCGCCGGTGACGCGAACATCGCCTTCCTTCAGGGCGTCGTCGCCGCACGCCTGACGTTCGACGAAGTGCTGCGCTACGTCGTGCCGATGACGTCGTGGTGGAGTGACAAGCGGATCGCCGCGGGGATTCAACATTACCTCGACGCGCCGCAGGAGATCGTCACAGAAATCGGCGCGATTCTCGACGCCGCGACGAAATGGTTCGGCGAGGACCAGGAAACGAGCCGAACCGAATTGACGATGCAGAACCTCGAGGCGCGGAAGCGCTACATCACGCTCGCCGGCCTGATCCTGTGGGCCGAGGGTCCGCGATCGGCGCCGTCGACGCGGGGAGACTCGGCGGCCGAGCGAATTCGGCAGCTGCTCGCGATGGTCACGGCTGACGACGTGGCGGCCGGGTTGAAGGCGATGTTCGATCGTCTCGGCCCCAAGCCGATCGATCCGCTGGTCTGGACCGTGTCGCTCAACCGGCGCGCCCAGCCGGCGATCGCGAAGTCGGTCCCGGCGGTCAAGGCCGATGCGGCCCGCACGCTTTTCACCGTAGACGCCAGCGAGATCGTCTGGGCGGTGATCGACTCCGGCATCGACGCCGGACATCGGGCCTTTCGCGACAAGGCGGACAAGACCGGCACGTCGACCCGCGTCAAGAAAGGGTTCGACTTCACGAGGATCCGCGACATCGTCAGCCTCGACAACCTTCGGCCGAGCCCGAGGCGCGACGCGCGCGTCAAAGCGCTGATCGATGCCGGACTCAAGGAGCGGATCGATGTCGCCGAGGCGACCGAACGTCTGAGCAAGCTGGCGCAAGGGGCCAGGGACGGACGATCGATCAACTGGGAGCTCGTCGAACCGTTCGTCGAGATCGACCCCTCGGCCACCGCGCCGCGCACCCATCACGGCACCCATGTCGCGGGCATCATCGGGGCGACGCGGCACGGCGCCACTGATGAGGACCTCGCCGATCCCGATCACAGCGACTGGGCCGACGGCATGTGTCCCGAGATCCGGTTGTACGACTTCCGCGTGCTCGCCGGATCGATCCGCGACACGGAATTCGCGATCATCGCCGCGTGCCAGTACATTCGCTACATCAACGAACGCAACAGCTACATCACGATTCACGGCGCGAATCTGAGCCTGTCGATTCCACACGACGTCCGCAACTACGCGTGCGGGCGGACGCCCGTCTGCAACGAATGCGAGCGCCTCGTCAACAGCGGCGTCGTCGTCGTGGCGGCGGCCGGGAACCGCGGCTATCAGAATTTCGAGACCAAGGAAGGGACCTACGAGGGCTACGCCGCGTTCAGCGTGACCGATCCCGGCAATGCGGACGGCGTGATCACCGTCGGCGCGACGCATCGGTTCTGGCCGCACACCTACGGCGTCAGCTTCTTCTCGAGCCGTGGACCGACCGGGGACGGACGCGTCAAACCCGATCTCGTGGCGCCCGGCGAGCGGATCCGCGCGCCGCTCCCCGAGCAGCAGTGGGGAGATCTCGACGGCACGAGCATGGCCGCGCCGCACGTGAGTGGAGCGGCGGCGATGCTCATGGCGCGCTACAGCGAGCTCATCGGCCAGCCGCGCAAGATCAAGGATATCCTCTGCCGGAGCGCGACCGATCTCGGCCGCGAGAAGACGTTCCAGGGACAAGGAATGCTCGACGTGTTGCGCGCCTTCCAAAGCATTTGAAGGAGTTTCTATGCGCCTCAGCCTCGATGTGCGCCGCGCGCGCAAGGGCGATTGCCTGCTCCTCCACTTCGGATCGAAGAACGAGCCAGGGCTGGTGCTCATCGACGGCGGGCCGTCGGACGTCTTCGCACCTCAGCTCCGTCCGCGGCTGATCGAGATCAAGGACGCGCGCGGGCTGGGCGAGGGCCAGCCGCTGCCGATCGACGTGCTGATGGTCAGCCACGTGGACGACGATCACATCAAGGGGATCCTCGACCTGACGCGCGAGTTGCTCGCGAAGCCGAAAGGGGCCCGCGCCTTCCGCGTCGCGACGCTGTGGCACAACACGTTCGACGATGTGATCGGGAACACGCCCACGGAGCTGACCGCCGCGCTCACCGCGCAGTTCGGCGCGGCATCGCTCGCCGGCGAGCTGCCCGGCGATGCGACCGTCGATGCGGACCACGAGGACGACGAAGTCGTCGCGTCGAGCTTGAAGGTGCTGGCCAGCATCGAGCAGGGTCATCGGCTCCGCGACGACGCCGCCGCGCTCGAGATCGATCTCAACACCGAGTTCAACGGGAATCTCATTCTCGCCGACAACGAGGCGTTGACGATGGGCGGCGGCCTGACGTTGACGATCGCCGGTCCGATGAAGCCGGAGCTCCTGGACCTGCAGAAGAAGCACGACGAGTGGCTGAAGCAGCAGCAGAAGACGCCGAAGCCTCCGGGCGCCGCCCTCGCCGCCTACGTCGACAAGTCAGTGCCGAATCTGTCGAGCCTGGTCGTCCTCGCGCGATCGAATGGCAAGAGCATCCTGCTGACAGGCGACGCGCGCGGAGACAAGATCCTCCAGGGCCTCGAAACCATCGGCGCGCTCCCGGCGGGTCAGACGATGCACGTCGACGTGCTGAAAGTCCCGCATCACGGCAGCAGCAACAATCTCACCCGCAATTTCTTCGAGCGCATCACCGCCGATCACTACGTCTTTTCCGGAGACGGGGAGCACGGCAACCCCGAGCGCGAGTCGTTCGAGATGCTGTTCAAGGCGCGCGGCACGGCCAGGTTCGCCATCCATCTCACCTACGACATCGACCACATCGACGCGCTGCGCAAAGCCGACTGGGAAAAGGAGCAGACCAAGGAGAAGGCCAGGAAAGCCGCGGGCGGAAAGAAAGAGCCGCGGGCCGACTGGTTGCCGGCGAAGCAGAGCCTCGCCTCTTTCTTCGCGCCGGGCCGTCTCACGTCAGGTCAGGATCTACGCATCGTCGGCAAGTCGACGCCGCACGTGATCGACCTGCTCGAGCCACTCGGCTTTTGAGTGGACAGGCCACTCAGGCTACGGATGTGATCGCAAGCCGATGCGGAGCGTCACGCCGAATGTTCGCGGATCGCCGGGCTGCCCGACGAAGAGACCGGTGTTGGCCGGCGCAGCGGTCAGCAGCTCGAAATAATTCTTGTCGAGCAGATTGCGGGACCAGAGCGTGACCGTCCACCCATTCTCGGCCCGAAAGCCGATCCGCGCGTTCAGCAGCGAGTAGCCGTCGACCACCAGATAGCGCGAGAACGTCGCACTCGAGGAGAACCACGACCGGTAACTGCCATCGACCGCCGTGAACAGTTGACCGGCGTGCGCCAGCAGCGTCGTGCGATGGTTGTACTCGCCGCCGTACGAGACCGCCCACCTGGAGATGCCGGGCAGCATGCTGCCGGAGATGTCCACGAACTGCGGTCCGCCGGTGTCCTCGAGTGCCGGCGGCGCGTCGGTGAACTTCACATAGCGGCCGTCGGTATAGGCGAGCGCACCGTAGACCGACAGCCTGGGCGACACTCTCGCATTGCCATCGAACTCGGCGCCTCGTACGCGCACCTTCTCGGCGTTCGCCAGGTACCCGCGAATCACGCCTACGCTGCCGTTTGTCACCTGGGCCTGGAAGTTCTTGATATCGGTGTCGAACACGGTGACGTTGGCCGTGACGCCGGAGAACGGCTCCGTTTTCACGCCCACTTCGATGTTGTGGACGTCTTCCGGTTTCACGACGGCGTTGGCGAGAACCGGCCGGTTGGCCGCGTCGGTCGGGACACCGTTCAGGTTGAGGCCGACCGACTTGAAGCCGGTCGCGTAGGTCGCGTAGGCGTTGACGCGCGGCGCCACCTTGTAGCCGATCGTCATCTGACCCGACTGGTTCGTGTCGGCGACGTTCGCCTTGTACGCCTGCGGCGCGAGGACCGACAACTTCAGCGCGACGAGCGCGGGATCCGTCGTCTGCAGACCGCCGTACACCTGCTGATCGAAATCCACGTTCTTGCGGTCGTAGTTGAAGCGGATGCCGGGCATCACGCGCAACCGATCGGAGATCGACCACGCGAGCTGGCCGAACACGGCCGCGCTCGTGTTGCCGTATTGAACGCTCTGCTCGTAGCCGTAGCCGTCGAGCAGGCCTGGCGTCGCCGCGTTCGCAGTCGGCTCGAGCAGGAAACGCGCTGCCGCCGACCCTTGTTCCTGCGTGAACGACGGATTGGAATCGATCGTCTGGTGAAACGCGAAGGCGCCGACGACGACGTTCATACGCGGGGAGACGTCGCCGCTGTAGCGAACCTCCTGCGTCCATTGCTGCTGAATCGACGGCGCCGCCGACACCGTGGTGACGGGAAGTCCGATGAAGTCGCGGTCGCTCGACGGGTTCCAGTTCCAGTATCGCCAGCTGCTCGTCGACGTCAGCTGACCGTCACGGAGTTTCCGATCGATGTTCAGCGACGTGCCGCCGATATCCTGGTACGAGCGCAGCGCCGTGTCGACGTCGGTGGCACGGTCGAAGGCATTGAAGCTCGGCGCCGTGTAGCCGAGATCCGCGGCGATTTGCGCGTATTGCCGGTTGGCCGGACGCTCGGTCGGCGCGACTCCCGCGACGACCTGTGTGTACCCGTCGGGCCGCTGGCGCGTGTGGTCGATGGCCGCGGTGATCGCCAGTTTGTCGGACGGCGCGAACATCAGCTGGGCTCTCATGCCGATGTTGTTGAGATCGTTGACCAGTTCGCGTGTCCTGACGTTGTGGACCGTGCCCTCGCGGCGCGTGCCCGAGAAAGAGACGCGTCCCGCCACTCGCTCGCCGAGCGGACCGGTGGTGGACGCCTTCGCCTGCATGAACCCGAGGTCGCCGTAATTGAGTTCGAAATCGGTCGACGACACGAATGCCGGCTTGCGCGTCGTCACGTTGATGGCGCCCGCGGTCGTGTTCTTTCCGAAGAGTGTGCCCTGCGGGCCGCGCAGGACCTCGATCCGATCGACGTCGAGGAAGTCGAGCGTCGCGGATGCGGGGCGCGCGTAGAAGACGCCGTCGATGTAGAGACCGACGCCCGGCTCGAGCCCGTCGTTGGTGAGACCGAACGGCGTACCGAGCCCGCGGATGTTGATCGCGGAGTTGCGCGGATTGGTCGAGTAGAACTGGACGGTCGGAATCATTTCCTTGAGGCGGTTCACGTTGAACGCGCCCGAGTCCGCGGCGAGGTTGCCGTCGACGACCGACAACGGGATCGGCACCTCCTGCGCGACTTCCTCGACGCGCCGCGCCGTGACAACCACCGATTCGGTGAGGCGCGACGGGCTCAGGACAACGTCGACCGCGCTCGTCTGACCGTCGGCGAGGACAATCTTCCGGCTGACGGCTTCGAATCCATCGAGCGTGACCTCCACCGCGTACGGACCGGAGAGAAGCGCTGTGGCGTGGTACGTTCCCTCGCCATCGGTAACAGCCTCCACCGCCGTACTGGTTCCTTCATTGATGATGCGGACGGTCGCACCGGGTATGGCGCCGCCGGAGGAATCCTTCACGTGTCCATCGATGCTGCCTGTGCCGGTCTGCGCGATGGCGAGAGCCGGCGACAACGCCAGGATCAATGTGACGACGATACTGAAAAGTCTGCGAGGCATGACACTCCACGCGCCGGAAGCCGCGCGCCCACGAGCGCCGCGAAGCGCGCCACCCCAACTGCAAGGCGCAGACCGTGCGCAGAATCGGGCAAGTGAGACGACGTCTGGAGGATCGCGCCTGACTCGCCCGAAAAAGTCTGCCTGACGTGAACCTTGTGTCTTCCCTCGCGATACGTAGCTCGCCACCCTGTCGGTCTCAGAAGCTCGTTGGCATTCGGCGAGCGCGGCATGGCGCGCAATGCGCCGGGCCCATTACTTCACGTCGACAAGCGAATGCGAATCGTGAGAGCCCGCATCGATTCGAGCCCGGGTCACTTCCGCAAAAGAGATCGCAAACCTCGGTTACGCCCTGGCGTTGTCTCGGCAGCAGGCGGAGACGCGGAAGCCGTTGCTCCGATTGAAGACGCCGAGCACAGCAGCAAGATGAGCCGTTCGACTGGCTCGACAAGACCCTCGTCGATCGTTCGAATCGGCTCGCGTTCGCGGCAGTCGACCCGATCGCTGAGATACATCGCGGAGCGCGTGGGAACGCACGTTGCGTACAGGACGCGGTGGTATGGCTTTCGGTGCGAACATACCCAACGTTTCAGCATCTCCTGATTCCCAATCACATTGCGTGGCGCGGCTCGTGGCGATTTCGGGTCCGCTCAGCGGCGAAGTGCTCCCGCTCTACGGTCCCGAGATCTTCGTCGGCCGTGATCCGTCCAACACGATCTGTCTGGCTGATCTGGCGCTCTCACGGTCTCACTGCAGCCTCCTGCTGGACAACGGCGTCTGGCGGATCCGCGACCGGCACAGCTTCAATGGCACGTTCGTGAACGGCGCGCAGGTCACCGACTATGCATTGAAACACCGCGATCGGATCGAGCTCGGCGAATCGGTGTTCCTGTTTATCGACGAGGCTGCAAAGTCCGACGTCTCTGTCGAAGAGCGGCCGAGTCAGCTCCTCAAGCGCCTTCGCCTCGATGAGACGATTAATTGGCAGCATGAATCGGGGTCGCGCGGAAGCCGAGCTGAGAGCGATCTCCGAGCGCTGCTCAGGATCGCCACCGACATCAATTGCGTCAGAACCGAAGACGAGCTGCAGGAACACTTGCTGGAGCTGCTCGCCGACGTCGTTCCGGCCGAGCATCTCGCCATCATCACGGTCGGACCGGACGGCGAGAGCCGGATCGGCCGCACGCGCCACGTCGAGGGATCGCCGAGAGCGGCGATCAGCGACGCGGTGGTGCGTCAGGCGCTGCACGAACGCGTCAGTCTCCTGGCGCGCGACGCCGAGGACTCACAGGCCTTGCGCGATGTCGCGTCGATGGTCTGGCAATCGATCCTCTGTGTGCCGCTCGTCGTTCGCAACCGGGCGCTCGGCGCGCTGTACCTGACGACGACGAAGAAGGCTGCGTTCGATGATCAGCATCTCGAGCTCCTGACCGCGGTGGCCAACGTCACCGCGGTCACGCTCGACAATGTCCGTCAGGTGGCGTGGCTCGAGGGCGAAAAGGAACGGCTCCGGACCGCGCTCGAGCGAGACCAGAGCCTCGTCGGCCGAAGTCCGGCGATGCAGCGGATCTACGAGCTCGTCGCGAAAGTTGCGCGCTCCGCAGCGACGACCGTGTTGATCACGGGAGAGACGGGCACGGGCAAGGAACTGGTCGCGCGGGCGGTTCATTTGAACAGCGACAGAGCCGGCCGGCCGTTCGTGGCGATCAACTGCGCGGCACTGACCGAGACACTGCTCGAAACGGAGCTCTTCGGCCACGAGCGCGGCGCGTTCACTGGCGCGGTCGCGCAAAAGAAAGGCAAGCTCGAAGTTGCCGACGGCGGCACGGTGTTCCTCGACGAAGTGGGCGAACTGCCGCCGGCACTTCAGAGCAAACTGCTCCGCGCGATCCAGCAGCGCGAGTTCGAACGGGTCGGCGGCACGCGCCCGGTGTCCGTCGATGTCAGGGTGATCTCGGCGACGAACCGCAACCTCGCAGACGAGGTCGCCGCCGGACGTTTTCGCAGCGATCTCTACCATCGGCTGAATGTCGTCCAGATCGATGTGCCGCCGCTCCGCGAACGGCGCGAGGACATTCCGCGGCTCGCCACCCACTTCGTCGGCCGCTTCGCACGCAAGGCGAGACGTCCGGTTCGCGGCATCTCGCCCGCGGCGATGAAGCACATGACCGCATACCCCTGGCCCGGGAACGTGCGCGAGCTCGAGAACACGATCGAACGCGCGATCGTGCTCGGGTCATCGGATCACGTTCTGGCCGAGGATCTGCCCGAAGCGCTGCTCGAGCATGCGGGCCCGCGCACCTCGCAGCTGCCGCGCTACCACGAGTGGGTCCGCGATGCGAAGGTTCGCGTCATCGTCGACGCGTTCCGCGAAGCGCGGCGAAGCTATGTGGAAGCCGCGCGGCTGCTCGGACTGCACCCGAACTATCTCCACCGGCTGATCCGCAATCTCGATTTGAAGACGGTTCTCGAGCAAGAGACGGTCCGCTAGATGACGCTGCGGACGGGAACGCGGCTCGGCCCCTACGAAGTCCTGACGCTCGTTGGCGTCGGCGGTATGGGCGAGGTGTACCGCGCGCGCGACAGCAGGCTGGGACGGACGGTGGCGATCAAAGTCATCGGATCGCGATTCGGCGATCACGAAGAGATGCGGCGGCGTTTCGAGGAGGAAGGACGCTTCGTCGCGCAGCTCGATCATCCGCGGATTGGCGCCGTCTACGACGTCGGGCACGACGCCGGCGTCGACTTCCTGGTCATGGAATTCCTCGAGGGCAAGTCGCTCGCGACACGGATCGCGGAGGGACCGGTGCCCTTTCCCGAGCTCGTTGGCTACGCGATCGAAATTGCCGCGGCGCTCGCCTACGCTCACCAGCGCGGGGTGGTGCATCGCGATCTCAAGCCGGGCAACATCCTGCTCACCCGGACCGGCGTCAAGATCATCGATTTCGGCCTCGGCAAGATCCGCGAGCCACAACCGCGGCCGTCGGCCGAGATCGCGGCGCTGGAGACGGTGCCGCTGCCGACGACCGAACCGGGCGCCGTGCCCGGCACGGTGCAGTACATGCCTCCCGAGCGTTTGCAGGGCGTCGAGGCGGATCATCGATCCGACATCTTTGCGTTCGGCGCCATCGTCTACGAAATGGCGACCGGCCGGCGTCCGTTCGAGGCATCGACGCCGGCGGCGCTGATTGCCGCGATCCTGACCTCCGAACCGGCGCCGATGTTCGACGAGCGGAGTCCCGCCGAGGATCTCGAGTGGGTCGTGCGGCGGTGCCTCAAGAAAAACCCGGACGAGCGATGGCAGTCGATGGCCGATGTCGAGGCGGTGCTCAAACGGATCGCATCGACGGAGATGCGTCCGCACACGTCGGACAGCCGTCGAGCCGCGAGCCCGCGCGTGCGCGCGATCGCCGCGGCCGCCGTCGTCCTCGCCGCGATCGGCGCGCTGGCCACGGTCGCACGGCTCTCGCACGACGCCGCGTCGATGCCGCACCCGATCGCGCTGACCATTTCGCCGCCGGACGGCGGAGGATTCACGCCCACCGAGAGCTCACTCCAGTCGTCGCAACTCGCCGTGTCGCCGGACGGCCGCTTCCTGGCGTTCGTCGCGTCCGGCAGCGACGGCGTGTCGGCGCTGTGGGTGCGGCCGATCGACGCGACCGACGCGCACGTCATTCCCGACACGGTACGGGCGACCTTCCCGTTCTGGTCTCCGTCGAGCCGATCGCTGGGGTTCTTCGCCGACGGCTATTTGAAGCGCGTCGATCTCGACGGCGGGCCGTCGCGGACGCTGGCACCGGCGCCAAACGGCCGCGGAGGAACGTGGAACGCCAACGACGTGATCCTCTTCTGCCCTGGAACCTCGGCGTCGCTCTACCGCGTCGCGGCGAATGGCACGGCGGTTCCGCAGACGGCGCTGGCCTTGGAACGCCACGAGACATCGCAGCGATGGCCGCAGTTTCTGCCTGACGGGCGGCATTTCATCTATCTCTCGCGCAGCCGCGACGAGGCGAAGTCGGGCATTTTTCTCGGGTCGCTCGACGCGCCCGACGTCGCGTTCGTCGTCGGCACCGGCTTCGGCGCGCGCTATTCCCCGACCGGGTATCTGCTCTACGTCGCCGATGAAGCGCTCATGGCGGCGCCCTTCGATGTCGCCCACGGGCGAGTGACGGGCGATCCGCGGCCGATCGTGGATCACATCGCCACCGCGAGCAGCTACTACAGCGCCTTCTCGCTGTCCGACGGCGATGTGCTCGCCTATGCGACGCGCAGCGGCTTCGCCACGCTGGTGTGGATGAGCCGCGACGGCCGTCAACTCGGCACCGCCCTGCCGGTCGGGAATTACGTCGACTTCAGGATCGCACCGGACGGACGGAACGTGGCGGTCGCGCAGATCGATCCGCGTGTCGAGTTTGCCGATGTACGAATCGTCGATTTGAAACGCGGCACGAATCTGAAGTTGACCACCTCCACGTTCACGGACGCGTCGCCGGTGTGGTCGCCCGACGGCGCGCGCATCGTCTTCCGATCCAATCGCGAGATCGAGCACGACCTCTACGTTCAATCGGCCACTGGCGGCGACGACCACCCGTTCCTCAAAACGCAAGCCGCAAAATATCCGACGGACTGGTCTCCCGATGGAACGTTCGTCGTCTATCACACGTTCGACGATGTGACACGGTTCGATATCTGGGCGGCGCCGGTGGATCATCCCGATCGGCCGCATCCGCTCGTGCGAACGAAGTGGGACGAGATGCAAGGTCAGATCTCGCCGAACAACAAGTGGCTCGCCTACACCTCGAACATCTCGTCGCGTCTGGAGGTGTACGTCCAGCCCACGGTGGACGATGGCCGCAAGTGGCAGATCTCGGTCGAGGGCGGATCCACTCCGCGATGGGGCGCCGACAGCCGCGAGCTGTTCTATCTGGCGCCTGACAACCGCCTGATGTCGGTCGAAGTCGCGGCCGGCCCCCGTCTCGATCCCGGAACGCCGCGGCCGCTCTTCTCGCTTTCCGATATCTCGATCACCCGACCGTACCTGAACCGGTGGTACGACGTCGACCCGACAGGCAACCGGTTCCTGATCCGCGTGCCTGCCGGGACCGTCCGGACGCTGCCGCTCAACATGGTCGTGCACTGGACGCCGCAGGCGCGTCTGTCGAATTGATGTGCCCGCATTCGCTCACGGCAGATCGATCAGGTGCGCGGAGATCGTGAGCAAGCCCGTGGCGTGCCGGTCTGTTGCGTCACGGGAAGCCATTCGTTTTACAAGCTAACCGGATGGTGAGCGCGGCTATCCGATCGGATAGTTCGCACCATCGGTCGGTGAACGAATCAGGCAGTCGACGTGCATATTCCAAGGTTGGCACTTCTGATGCAGCCCGTGGCTCGCATCGGAGGAAGCGCGGGACCTGCCCTTCAACGCGTTTCCGCTGAATAACAACTAACAGTTCAACCGCGGGTTTCTCGATGTCCTTCATCGAGTCGGGTCGACGTGTGTCCGCGGACGCATCTCCTGGAGTCTGTCATGAAGAGCCTTGAACATTCGCTCGTTCGCTGCCTTGTCGCCTTCCTGACCGTCGCGGGACTCACCTTCGTGCCGGCGGCGGCGCACGCACAAATCGACGTCCCGATGAACCGATACGACAACGCGAGGACCGGCGCGAATCTCAAGGAGACGACGCTGACCGCGGCGAACGTCAACGTGAAGCAGTTCGGCAAACTGTTCTCGTATCCCGTGGACGGTGCGGTTTACGCGCAGCCGCTGTATCTGAGTGGCGTGTCGATCCAGGGCAAGCTGCGCAACGTTCTGTACGTCGCGACGATGAACGACAAGATCTACGCGTTCGACGCCGACAGCGCGTCGCCGACGCCGCTCTGGATGACCGACTTCACGAACCCGCCGTGGATCACCGCGGTACCGGCGACCGACATCGTGGCGATCAGTCGGAACATTTACGGCAACGTGGGGATCGAGAGTACCCCGGTCATCGATCGAGGTCATAACAAGCTGTATCTGGTCGCCCGCACCAAAGAAAACGGAACCTACGTGCAGCGGCTTCACGCGCTGGACATCACCACCGGCCAACCTGTCTCTGGAAGTCCAAAGACGATCACCGCGTCGGTGCCGGGATCGGCGTTGGATGCGACGCTCGACGCCAGCGGCAACAAGGTCATCACCTTCAATCCGTTGATGCAGCAACAACGTGCCGCGCTCGCGCTGACCAACGGTGTGGTGCTCGTCGCGTGGGCGGGACACGAGGACAAACCGCCGTACCACGGCTGGATCATGGGATTCAACGCGACGACTCTCGCGACCGTCGGCGTCTTCGCCGTCGTTCCCGATGCGTACGGCGGCGGCATCTGGCAGGGCGGTCGCGCTCCGACGATCGACAAGGACGGCAACGCCTACTTCGCGACAGGCAATGGCAAATGGAACGGCACGCGTAACTTCGGCGACTCGCTCCTGCGGTTCGGTGTGAGCGCCAGCGGAATGACTCTGGACAACTACTTCACGCCGGCCAACGAATCGATTCTCAATGTCAACGACGACGACTTGAGCGGATCAGGGTTCACGCTCCTGCCGGGAACGAATTTGCTTCTTGGCGGGGGCAAGGAGGGCGTGCTCTATCTGCTCGATGCCAACAATCTCGGACACCAGCAGACCGACGACGTGCAGGCTCAAAAGATCCCGGTCAACGGCGGCCACGTGATGGGCGGTCCGGTGTTCTGGGAATCTCCCAACGACGGGTCGCTCGTCTACAACTGGAGCGAAGATGACGTGCTCGTGGCGTATCAGCTGATCGATGGAAAACTGACCGCGCCGTACAGGCAAGGCGTGGTGCGGTCGCCGGGCCATCCAGGTGGATCGCTGACGATCTCCGCCAACGGGTCGGCCGCGAACAGCGGCATCGTGTGGGCCTCTATTCCCACCAAGGACGCGAAGCTCGTCCTCGCGGGAGGCATCCTGCGCGCGTTCAACGCGGAGACGCTCCAGGAGATCTGGACGAGCGAGCAGAGCGCGGCGCGCGATCGGGTGGGCACGTTCATCAAGTTCGTGCCACCGGTGGTCGCCAACGGCAAGGTCTACATGGCCACGCAGGACAAAGGCGTCGCCGTGTACGGCCTTCTCCCGCAGGACTTCAACGTCAGTGTGAGCACGCCGACCGTGTCGATCCCGGCCGGCAGCAGCGCAACGGTATCGGTGGCTGTCGCGGCCTTCAACGGCTTTGCCGCGCCGGTGAATCTGAGCGCGAGTGGGGCGCCCACCGGAACGACGGTCACCTTCAATCCGCCGTCGATCGCCGGCGCAGGCGTTTCGACAATGACCATCACGATTCCGTCTGGTGCGGCCAGCGCCAGCTACGTCCTGACGGTCGCCGGTGTCAGCGGCGGATCGATGCATACCGCGATGGTCGCAGTGACCCCGATCGCGATCCGCGACGAGATCGTCCTCTACGCCAAGGACGCGCAGGCGATCGTCGGCAACTGGCGCAAAGTCGCCGACGCCAGCGCCGCGGGCGGCGCGCGCATGGAGAATCCTGACCTCGGTGCGCCGAGGCTCCCCCAGCCGCTCGCCAGCCCGGCCGACTACTTCGAGGTGGCGTTCTCAGCCAAAGCGAACGTTCCGTATCGGCTCTGGCTGCGCGGCCGCGCGCAGAACAACTCCTACAACAATGATTCGGTGTACATCCAGTTCTCGGGCAGCGTGACGAACACGGGAACGCCGGTCAATCGCATCGGCACGACCGAGGCGGTGGCGGTGGTGCTCGAGGACTGCACCGGATGCGGCGTTCACGGATGGGGATGGCAGGACAACGGCTACGGCGTCGACGTGTTGGGACCGCCGTTGTACTTCACCGCCGGCCAGCAAACGATGCGCATTCAGACGCGCGAAGATGGAATCTCGATCGATCAGATCGTGCTGTCGCCCGCGGCCTACATGAACAAGTCGCCCGGCGTGACGAAGGACGACACGACCATCCTGCCGCTGCCGCCGCCAACGACCGGAACCATCGTCATGTATCCCGCGTTGGAGGCAACCGCTCATGGCACGTGGCGCGTCGTCGCAGACACGACCGCGGCAGATGGCAAACGGATCGAGCTGCCGGACGCCGGCGTGCCGAAAATCGCGCCGCCGCTCGTCGATCCCGTGAACTATATCGAGTTGACCTTCATCGCCGAGGCGAACAAGCCGTACCGGTTGTGGATGCGCGGCAAAGCGCAAGCCGATTCGTACAACAACGATTCGGTGTGGGTGCAGTTCTCAGGCAGCGTCACGCGGACCGGCGCGCCGATCTATGGAATCGGCACGAGCCAGGGCGTTTCGATGGTCCTGGAAGACTGCACGAACTGCGGCGTCAAAGACTGGGGCTGGCAGGACAACGGCTACGGCGTCGGCGTGCTCGGACCGGAGCTGTACTTCACAGCCGGTCCGCAGACGATGCGCATTCAGCAGCGCGAAGACGGCTTGTCGATCGACCAGCTCGTCTTGTCGCCCGACACGTTCCTGTCGGCGCCGCCCGGGGCGCCGAAGAGCGACACGACGATTCTGCCCAAGACGCAATAGCTCAGGGTTTGGGCGCTGCCGGCAGCTTCATCAGCTCGTCATCAGTCCACGGACGGCTGCGACCGATCGACAGGGCCCGCACTGTCTTCACGGTGTCGGCATCGACGGGCGCGGCCGTCTGCCCCCACTCGCGGCGCACGTAGGTCAGCACGTTGGCGATCTGCTCGTCGGTGAGCTTCGATCCGATCGGCGGCATCAGGCCGAACGTGCCTTCCTTCCCGTTCAACAGAATGCGGGTTGGAATCTCCGCCGCGCCGAGTGTGAACGTGCCACCGATCAGCGACGGCGCGACCTTGTCCTGTCCGCGGCCGTCGGGCTGGTGACAGCCCTGGCAGATGTTTCTGTAGATTTCACGCCCGCCGTCGAATCGCCGCTGCTCGTCGGCGGTGAGAGGCGGGAGCGGCGACGAATCGCCGGGTTTGCCCGGCCACGAGATGCGCGCGAGCACCGTGCTCACGCGCGGCGATAGTTGATCGCTCGCGGAGAGTCTCGTCAGCGCGACCGGTTCGCGATTCATCTGCAGCCGGCTTCCCGCCCGGCCGCCGCCGCTCGCTGCGGCGTCCGCGGGAGGAGGTTCCGGCCGCTGGTACGCATACGCGCCGCCGGGGCCTGCACGTCCGCCGGGGCAGGTCGGACACGGTGCGCCAATCGTCGTCTCTGGGACGGCTCGCGGCGCGAGCGTCCCTGGCATCGCAGCACCGAGCAGCGCGACTTCCGTTCCCCGCAGCAGTGCCGACCGCTGCCACTCGACGCGGCTGCCGTCGGCGATCGATGCGAACAGTTCCTGGATCGCGGTTTCCTGCGCGCTCCGGACGATCGTGGCAGCGAGCATCGTGATCGATGCCTGACGCTGAGGCGTCTGGCCGCCGCCGCGCATCAGCCGCTCGAGCACGGCCGCTTCGCCGCCGCGCAGGCCGCTGAGCGCGGCATCCAACGTCACCGCGTCGTCGGCATGCGCCTCGAGCAGCGACACGATCGCGCCATTGCGCTCGCTCGCCGGCAGCGCGCCGAGCGATGCCGCCAGCTGCCGTCGCACGGCCCAGTCGCTGTCCTGCAGCCGCTTCAATACAGCGGCGTGAATCGGATGATTCGGCCGGCCGAGCCACCGCTCCGCGAGACGCACCGCCGCGGCGCGTACGTCGCGCGACGAATCGTCCAGCGCGCGAGTCACCGTCGCCGGATCGATCGCATCGATTCCGTCGAGCGTCCACAGCGCGCGGAGGCGCACGCGCCAATCCGTCGCGCTCTGCGCCAGCTTCACCAGCGACGGCGCGACCGACGCCGGCCGACGTTCGACGAGCAGACGCTGTGCGTTCTCACGCCACCAGCCATTCGGATGGGCGAGCGCCGCGACCAGCTGCGCAGGCGACGCGTTCGACGAGGTCCCGAGGACGTGCGCCGTATCGCGCCGCGTCGTCTCGTGCACGACCCGATAGATCCGGCCCAACCCGATCGGCTGCTCCAGCTTGCGCGCGATGATCTGATTGCGGAGGTACTCCGTCATCGAGAGACGGTCCTCGAGGATCCCGCGGTACATGTCGACCACGTAGAGCGTGCCGTCTGGCGCATTGGAGAGGTAGACGGGCCGGAACCGCTCGTCGGTCGAGGCGATGAACTCACCTCGGTCGTACGCCTTGCGCGCCTGCAGCGTCGTGCCGTCGTCGCTGAGGATGATGCGGCTGACCAGATTGGCGGCGGGCTCGACCACGAAAACATTTCCGTAGAGATCCGCCGGGAGTCGATCGCCGCGATACACGAGCGGCGCGCAGACGGCCGTGAACCGGGCGAGAGATCCATCGGCGCGCAGGATGCCGAACTGATACGCGCGGTTGGTTGCCGGCGTCGGGCGGACCGGCCAGACGATGTTCAAGTCGGGATTGTCGTCCGCGAACCGTTCGTAGCTCCCGCGCGTGCGGAGCAGATTCGGGTTGCGCGCGAAATACGCCGTCGGCACGAGATCCACGTGCAGCGCCGACTCGTTCGTGTTGCGGTAGATGCGGCCCGCATCGTCCTCCGTCACACCCCACTGGCCGCGGCGCAGCGTGCGGCGGACTTCGAAGGCGCCGTTCTTCAGCCGCAGCATGATCTCGGATGCCGCCGCGTACATCCAGTTGTCGAGCGACCAATCGAATCCGTTCGCGTTGTTCTGCGGATCCGCCTCCAACCGGCCGTATTGATCGGTGACGACCTCCTTGGTGTCCATGCGCAGATCGCCGTTCGTGTCGCGCATCAGCCAGGCGTTGGGCGGCTCGCCGACCAGCACGCCGCGATCGAGAACCTTGACCGATCGCGCGAGCACCAGGCCGTCGGCGAAGACGGTCCGCTTGTCCATCCTGCCATCGCCGTTCTCGTCCTGCAGCACGACGACGCGGCCGACGGGATCGCGCTCGTTCGCGCCGCTGACGTTTCGCATGTAGCCGGACATCTCGACGACCCAGAGTCGTCCGTCGGGATCCCAGTCGATCGCCACCGGATCCTGAACGAGCGGCTCGCTCGCGACGAGCTCGATGGAATAACCGGGCGGCAGGTAGAACGTTTTCAGCGCATCGGCGGGAGACAACGGCGGCGATTCACTCGAGACTTCCTGCACCGGCGGCGGCCAACTGGATTGGGATGGCGAGCTCGGCTGGCTCGGCTCGCCATGCCCCGTGAACACGGCCGTCGCGACGAGGAGGGCGGCAGCGTGAATTCTCGCGCGCATCACTCACTCGCGTCGATCGAGACGCTCAGGGTTTGAGCACTTTGACGACGTAGTAGCTGACCGAACCTGACACTTCCTTGAACCAGTGCGGTTGTCCTGCCGGTACCACGACGATGTCGCCCTTGGTGAGATGATGAGTCTCTCCGCCCGAGATGTCGGTGCCGCGAGGCTGCGGCGTGTCGGCCGCGGTCAGATTCTGCGCCTTGCCGCCGGTGACGAACGTCGCGGTTCCGTCAATCACGTAGAGCACATCGGTCTCTTTCGTGTGGACTTCGACCACGCCGGGACCGGTGCGGTGGCTGCATTGAACGATGTACTCCGGCGTGTTGACGAACGTGCCGGCTTTCGCGCAGCCGCCGACCGTGTCGTGGCCGAGAAACTTGCTCGTCGTCAGAGGCTGCGGCGGCGGCGCGCCGCCCGCGCGCTGTTGCGCGACGGCGCCAACGGACACTGCGACGAGGAGCGCGGCAAACCCGAGGACAAGCTTCAACTCCTTCACGGCGGCTCTCCTTTCACGTATTCGCGATCGGGACACTATAACGGTTTCGACGGTCTCGCCTCCGCGGAGGGCGAGCCGCCTTCGGGCAGGCGCTCGAACCCGACGAGTTTCCAGCCGCCGCCATCCCGGCGGAAGAACGCACGCACCGGCTTCTTCCATGTCGGGTACTTGTCGCTGGTTGCGGAGATGTCCACCGCCACGAAGCCGCTCGATGGCAAACCGCCGGGCGCCGCGAGCGTAGTCGTCGCGCTCGTCGTCTCCGACAGGGGCGTGGTCGTGTTGGTCGCGTTGTCGAAACGCATCCACGACGCGCGGTAGGTCACCGGCCCTTCCGCGACGCCGCCGGCGACGGCCGCGTTCTCGAACGTCAATCCGGCCGTATCGAGGCGCGGGTTGACGATTGGATTCACTGCCGTCAGGTAGATGCTCTTGATCTTCTCGCGGCGCTGGATGAGGACGTCGGCGAGATACTTCTCGGCTGCCGGATCGCTGAACTCGCCAACGTGGACGGCTGCCCGAATCATGTCGTCGGTGAACGCGCCGACGCGACGCGCAGCCCAGAACGCGTCGTCATCGCGCAGCTCCATGTAGGCGGTCGTCGGCGTCTGCGGCCGCCACGTGCGTGGATCCCAGACCTTGCCTTCGAACTTGCCGACCGACGGGTATTCGACGTAATCCACGGTCTGCCACGGGCTCAGCGCGAATCCGAAGGTGAAGAGACGCTTCCACGACGGCGGACCCTCGTAGAAGTATTCCCAGCTCAGATCCCACTCGTGGAGGTCGTTGCACATGCCGAAGGTGGAGCCGACGTCCTGCAGATAGTGCTTCACGATCGACTTGCCGTTCTCGGTGATCAGCGAGTCGATCGTGTTCGCGGCCTTCATATCGGTGAGGTTCGTCCACGCGCCGAAGACACGCAGCGCCCGCAGCTCGCGCCGGTGCTCGTGGGGGACGAGATCGTTCGGATCGTCGGGCCGTGTGCCGATGTACTGGAAGCCGCCGAGAATCTTGCCGGGCAGTTGCCGACCGGCGATGACCCGATAGGTCCCGTCGGGGTTGCGTGCCACGGTCTCGAGGATGGCGTTCATGTCGTCCTGGCTGAACCTGGTTCGCTTGCCGCTCGGGCGACGAACCGTGGCCTTCGGATCGATCGAAGACTTCTTCGGATCGAAGGTGGTCAGGAACGATTCCACCTGGTTGTAACCAAGCGCCCAGAAAATCTTGGTGGCGATCGCGACGGCGCCAGTTGCTCCCTGCGCGAAGTACGGGGGGTCGAACTCGAGGAACCAGGTTTCGCCTCCGGCGTCGGTCGCCGTGAAGCCGGGATGCGCGCCGGTGGTCTTCTCGCGGATCAGCACCCACTTCGACGGGTCCGGCGGCGCACCGACGTTCGCGCCGCGAACGAGCTCTTCACTAGTGATCGGGCGCGTGCCGACGCGGTTGGTGAACCAGCTCGAGTCCGGCACTTCGTCGATCGTGTTGATGTTTTTCGCGCGCAGACCGCTGGCCTTGTGGCCGGAGTTGACGAACAAGTTGTACGTCAGATCGTAGATCTGCGACTGATCGTAGGGCGCCGCTTTTGAGGCGTCCTGCGACTCGGGTTCGCGCGCGATCGGGTCGTCGGGATAGAAGCGTGGACTCTGCGTCGATGCTCCGACAACCAAGAGGGCTCCGGCACCGAGCGACAGTGCCAGGAGAGCGGCGCGGCGTGCACGTGACGAAGCTGTGGATATGGGCATAGGAGCTAAAAGGAAGCTGACGATGCGAACACGAGGGACAAGCCTTCGGGGCTCTTGGCCAGCTCAACGCGGAGCGGCGTGGCGAACGGTCCGTGGAAGCGGACGCCGAAACCGAAGTCGCTTTTCAGTCCGCTGAGGTCGAGATCGCTGGTGCGCGCGGTAACCTTCCCGGCATCGTAGAAAAAAGCCGTTTCGAGATAGCGGTTGACCATGATGCGCCATTCGGCCTGCACGAGAATGCTGTTCCGATCGCGGAAGCGCCAGCTGCTGTAGCCGCGCAGCGAGGATCCGCCGCCGACCGCGGGCAGCATGAAGAACGGGATCTGCTGACCGTCCTTCTCGAACGCCGTCTGGACGCGGCCGTGGAACGCGAGCACCCATGCCTCTCTCAGGATGGGAACGTGCTCAATCGCGGTGTATTCCATCATCTGAAAACCGAAGGCCGCGTCGCGATCGTGGTAGTCGTGGAGCGTCGCGCCGAGGAAGCCGCCCCGGCGCGTGTAGCCGGGCGACGTGCGCCAGTCGACTCCGACGGTGCCTTGCGTGTGCAGGTAGGTGACTTGCGCTCCCAACCCGGGCAGGGTCGCAGGCGTGTACTTGGTTTCGACGGACGGGAACGATCCTTCACCGGGCTCCTGCGACCACCGGCTGAACTCGGCGCCGCCGCGCAGCATCAGGACCCGCCGTGTCGGGAACATCGTCAAGAGCGCTGACGCGTACGGCTGGTTGAAGAGGTAGTTGGTCCGGTCTTCCTTGGCCGTATTCGTCCCGAGACCGTAGAAGCCGACTTGCGTCGCCTCGCGCCAGCCGCCGAGCACCGACAAGTGGCCCCGCCGATTAAAGAGCCGCGGCGCGATGAACTCGGCCTCGACGCGCTTGTAGCCGGTGACTGTGTAGCTGCCGCGCACGTCGATGTAGTTGTACGCCCCGACGTAGTTGACGTGGCCGACGCCAAGCGTAAAGCCGCCGCCCGAGTAGGCGTTCTCGAAGAACGGATGCCACGCCAGCGTGCCGCCTTCAAGAATGGTGTCAACGTGGCGAAAGAGCCGCTCGGCTGTGTTGGGGACGTAGGGGTGCTCCGTCGGCACCTTCGCCGCCTGCTGCTGTTCGATTTCTGCCTGACGCGACGTCGGTTGAGCGGTCTGCTGCGGAGACTCTTCAGCCGGCGGCGGCTGTGCGGCCGCAACATTTGTCGATGTGACCGCCAACACGACCATCGCGAACCGCGTCAACACTCCAAAAGCGCTCACGGATGACCAACCTTCCGACTGACGTTTGAACCGGAGCCGCCTCTCGAACCGATCAGTGAAGGTACCATAGACCGCTTTCCGAATCTGCCACAGCCGTCCGGCCCGCCGCAACATCGTGGTTCTCGCGCCAACACGTCAAGACTCAGCGCCGGCACGATCAGCCGTTCTCTTCCGAATCTGCATAGCGGGACGACGTCGTCGTTTTATAAGGTAGGGGGGACCCGTGTACCCCCGCCACCTCACGCTGCCGGACGTCCCAATCGACACCCGACGTCGATCGGTCGACAGATCAATCCAGATGCGTGTCATGGGCATTGACCCTTCCTCCGTGCGCTGGCGCATCGTCGCGCTGTTTCTGCTGACGTGGCCTCCGCTCGCGGTCCTCACCGCGGTGGACGGTCTCGCGATGGGCAAGGGTGTCAGCCTCGGCGTACCGCTGCTCTCCGATTACGCCGTGCTCGCCCGGTTCCTGATCGCCGTCCCGCTTCTCGTCTACGCGGATGCGTTGATCCGGAAGAGAGCCGTGGATCTGTGCCAGTATCTTCGCCAATCGGGCATCGTCACGGATGCCGACGCGCCGGCGTTCGAGCAGCTCGCCGAACGGTTCTCCTGGCTCCGTGATTCGAACCTCGCCCGCGTGGCAACGGGCGCCGCCGCCGTGCTGAGCGCCGCGTTCCTCAGGCTGGAGTTCGCAGGCGACGTGTCCACCTGGCAATTCGTGGCCGGCGCGGACGGCGCGACGCGATCGGCCGCGGGCTGGTGGTACCTCTTCGTCAGCATTCCGACATTTCATTTTCTGTTCGGGCTCGGTCTCTGGCGCTACCTCGTCTGGTGCTGGTTTCTGTTCCGCATCTCGCGTCTGGACCTGGCACTCGTGCCGACTCACCCCGATCGATCGGCCGGCCTGACAATCGTCGGCACCGTGCATCAGTACCACGGAATGGTGGTGTGCGCGCTGTCGTCGATCGTCTCGGCCCATATCGGGCTCGAGCTGGTCAAGGGCGGCTGGTCGATGCCCGCGTTTCGACTCCAGTTGGGCACGTTCGTCGTCATGGTCCTGATCGGGCTGCTCGTCCCGCTGCTCGCCTTCATGCCGCGATTGATGGACGCCCGCAAGCGCGGCCTCATCGAGTACGGCGTGCTGGCCGGCGACTACACGCGCGCGTTCCACCGCAAGTGGATCGGCCGCACCGCTCCGGCCGACGAAACGCTGCTCGGCAGCGCCGACGTACAGTCGCTCGCCGATCTGGCGAACAGCTTCGAGGTGATCCACGACATGCGGATCGTCCCGTTCGAACTCAGGACAATCGTCGCGATTCTCGTGTGGACGGCGCTGCCGCTCGTCCCGCTGGCGTTCATCGTCTTCTCGCCCATCGACGTAATCAAGGGACTCGTTCGCATCGTGTTATGAGAGCCGTGGTTTGGCAGAAACGGCCGCAACATTCGGACATGAGGGTGACGTGAAGACGACGCTGACGACTCGATACGCGCTGGCGGCCCTGATCACGGCGGCGCTTCCAGTGAGCGCGCTCGCCCAGTCCTACCCGAAGACGCTGACTGGCAGCGCCGAGACATCCGGCGCCGCCGGCCGATCGACCGCCGTGCTGACAATCCGCATCGAGCGGCTCATGGACGACTTGTACTTCAAGCGGCTCACCGATGCGCTGCAGGCCGGGGGCTACCAGAAGTTCTTTGTGGCGCTCCGAACGCTGCCGCCGATCGGATACGTCCAGCTCGGCGACACGAAAACCGATCTGAAGTACGCGCGCGAGCGTACGGACACACCGCGGCTCGTGCTCGGCACCGACCATCCGATCTTCTTCGTCGGCGCCGGCGCGCCCGATGCGAAGCCGAGGGCCGGCTACGAAATGGGCGTGATCGAGCTCGACCTCGACGCGCAGGGCAACGGGCAGGGGACCATCGCGCCCGCGGCGCGGGTGCGCCGGGCGCCTGACGGCGGCGTCACCGTCGACGACTACGGCGGCGCGCCCATCAAGCTGTCGGTCAAAGCGGCGAAGTGAACGACTCTTCGAACGCGCGGCTTCATATTCTGGAGAGATGACGATGGTGAGTCTGGTGTTCGTGCTCGCGTTGACGCTTCTCGTTCCCCAGAGCGGTGCGAAAGAGCGCGCCGTCGAGAGCACATCCGCCAAAGGCAAGAACTTCGCGGCGTTTCACACCTACACGTGGGACAAAGGCCACGAAGCCTACGACCCCGAGGCGCACAAGCTGATCGTCGCCGCCATCGACAAGGAGATGGCCGGCCTCGGCTTCACGCGCGCCGAAGGCAAGGCGGCCGACGTGATGATCCGGTATCACTCGCTGGTGGCGACGGTCGTCGACTTCAAGTCGCTGCAGAAAGCGCCCGAGAAGGCGAAGGACGGGAGCGACAAGACGTCGCAACTCGGGACGCTCGTCGTCGAGATGCTCGATCCCTCGCGCAAGCAGCTCTGGGCGGCGAAGACACAGGAGCGCGTCGAAACAGCCACGCTGAGCCAGGCGATCGGGCCGGTCGTGGCGCGGCTCTTTCAAACGTATCCGGGGCGCGCCGTCAAATCACGCTAGAGGGGAGGTCATCGCGACGGAATCAGGCTGACCAATTCACCAATTCGCGCCAGTCTCGATCGGCTTCATGACGCGGCACCGCACTTCGCATCGGGACGAGGCGGACGTTGGGGTGGCCCGCCACGGTTCGCACGAGCGCCGCGCAGGCCTCGAAGTCGTCGTCACACATCTCGGCGTGGTGCAGCATGATCCCGACCGGCCCTGCGCCGTCCGTGATGCGCCGGGCGATCACCGATGAGACGTCGGCGAACGGGATTCGACGTCCTTTGGCCTTCGCCAGCCAGTCGATGTGGATGGGACGCTCGGCCAGCCCGTCGATGTTCAGCAATCCGGCGGTCAGGTCGCGAGACAGCGTCGCGATGCCAAGGTCGACGAGAACGCGACCCGTGACCTGGGTGCAGCGATTCCACGGCGGCGTGAAGATCGGATCGAGGTAGTGGCCGAACATTCCCAGGAGCGCGCGACGTCCCTCGCCGATGTCACGTCCTTGAGCGGCCGCAGGCCGCGCCGGCCCGAACTCGCACGCACAGCCCGCGGGCTCGTTGTTGCGGTGCATGAAGCCGTGCTGATGGATGCCGATGTCGTCCCCACTCTTCTTGCGACCGATGAGCAGCGCTGCGAGCTTGTCGCTGATGGCCGCGGGAATCGCCGCGAGATCGATCGGGCATTCATGTGCGGCAAAGATGTCGAGCAAGGTGAACAGCCGATCGTCCGCCCAGCCGACGTTGTCGTCTCTGAAAAACATTTCGAAGGCGGTCTCGCGCGAATCGAGCGCGCGAACCAGCCCGGCGGTCCAGTCGATCATGCCGTTCTCACCATCCGCGACGCCGCCGCCGCAGCGCCCACCGTGTCGGGTTTGTCGAGCAGCGTGTCGATGATGTGAACCGTCCGCTCGGCGCCGCGCAGACTCAGAGACGACGCCTTCGGTGTGAACGACGAAAGCGACGCCATCTCCACGGCCAGGCGCGGCGCGTCCATCTCGGCTGCCGGCAGGACGCGCACCGCGCCAAGCGCTTCCAGACGACGCGCGCGGTTCAGTTGCTCGGTGTCGTCCGCGGCGCCGAACGGAACGACCAGCGCCGGCACGCGGCTTTCGACGAGATCCATCGCGGTGTTGTAGCCGCACTGACTCACCGATCCCGAGGCCTGCCGCAGTACCTCGCCAAGGTCCGGGACCATTCGCCGGATCGTCGCGGACGGGGTATCGGCAGCGCGGCGCCGCAGCCGCCGCCACGCATCGTCGGGCAGAAACGGCCCGGCGACGAGGGTCAGGCGACGCCGCGCTGCGGGCGGCATGAGCGCCTGCGCCTCGAGCGCGGTGTGCAGCAAGTGCTCGCCGGCGAGGCCGCTGCCGGCAGACACGAGCGTCGACGACTTCGGCGTGCGCCGGCGCGCGAGGTTCGGCGCGGCATCGCGGTGGACGAAGCCGGTGTAGTGGACAGGCACCGGCACGCGAACGCCGGGCGCGAGCGATTCCTCGAGCGTCGCAAACGTCGGATCGCTGTGGACCAGCACCGCATCGAAGTACCACGCAAGCAGACGCACGGCGCGGGCATCGTGATCCGGCGATCTCGCGTGTCCAATCAGGATGTCGCGCAGGCTGCAGCACACGAGCGGTCTGACGGCGTCGGCGCGCGCCTCCTGCAGCATGGGCAGGAGCTCCGACGCGAACAGTCGCCGTCCGAACGGAAAGAGGTCGACGATGACGACGCGGGGCTGCGTCGAACGGTAGGTGTCGAGCACGATTTGACGGCGCAGCGTGAGGGCGCGGTCGAGGCGCCGGCGACCGTCATGGCTGACGAGCGAGCCCGTTTCGTCGAGGGCGACGGCCGGCAGCGGCACGATCGGCGCACGTCCGGCGGAGGCGAACGGCGGCAGCGCGCCCCCCGAGACGAACGTCACGTCGAAGCGCGCGCTCAGCGCGCGCACGAGCGCGACCGATCGTACGAGATGGCCCATGCCAATCGAGTGATGGCAGTAGAAGAGCAGCGGCGGACGGCGGCGAGGAATGCCCACGGGTCCTCGGTGCGCTTGGACCCGGCGGCTCATCAAACCGGAACAGATTTTTTTCGCCGCCACCAGGCGGCTGAGGCCACGCCGACAATCGTGGCGGCGATCGCGGCACCGATGATGCTGCTCCACGCGATCGCGCGCGGAACGGCGTGAAAGCCGTCACCGGTCAACACGAACGACGCCCAGTAGTGCGGATCGGCGAGGGTGGAACCGCCGCTCAGGAACTTCAGTTTGGCGCGCCGCAGCGCTTCGTCGCGCGGCTCGCCGCGATTCAGGTGGTGATAAAAAACCTGCATGAGATCGGACGTCGGCTCATCGGCCACCCGCCACATCGTCGTCACCGTCGCACGGGCCCCGGCTGCGAGAAAGGCGCGGCTGAAACTCTGCACACCTTCGCCGCGCACCAGCCGCCCACGCTCGGTGTCGCACGCACTCAACACGGCAAGGTCGATGCCGTCCAGCTTGAGCGCGTACGTTTCCTTCAGGAAGAGATAATCGGGATTCGATCCGGCATCATCGGCCGGCGAGAACACGATGCGCGACCGCTCCAACGCGCTCGTGTCAGCGAGCGCATGCGTCGCCAGGTGCAGGATCGGCGGCCGCTCCACCGCATTGAGCAGGTGCGCCTTGCGGTTGTCGGCGCCGATATGGAGCAGCGCGCGGCCGCTGAGCTCGCCCGCAGCGTGCCGGACTTCCTCCGACGACGAGGTCAGACGGCCGGGTGCGGATTCGGAATCGAACTCGCTGGAGGTCACAACCGGATCGGCGAAGGCGACCAACTGCAGCTTCCACGGCGGCAGCCAGCGTGTCAGCGCCGCGGGACGCAGCAGTGTTGAGGCTGTTGGCGAGTACGTCACCGCCGCACGCTCCACGAGCAACTGCGACCCGACGGGGAGCACGTCGAACGGCACGAGGGCGATCGGGCCGTCTGGCACGACGATGATCCGATCCACGTTCTCGAACCAATCCGCCGGCGGAAGAATCTTCGCCGCGATCGTGCCTGCCTCTGGTCGCCAGGATCCCGACGGTCCGGCCGAGAGCGCGTCGACGAGGCTCCGAAGGCGCGGTTCGTCGACCTGAATCGGAAACGTCGCTGCCCGCCCGGGCGTCGCGGCGACGACCGTGGCAGCCTGAGGCGAATGCCAATAATCGAGCAGCAGCGTCCGCGCCGGAAGCGCTTTTCGCACCGATGCCAGGTCGATCGGCTTGTCGAGCTGGAGGCGCTCGCGCCAGACGCGCGAGTGGCTCCGCTCCATCATGGCGAACAGCGCATCGGTCGTCGCGGTTGGCAGGCTTGCGGCAATCAGCGCGTCGTAGACCTCACGTTTGTCGTTCAGAAATTCCGTCCGCAGCGACGGCACGCGGATGGCCTCGCGGACCTGCTCGATGGTCGCGACCGCTTCCTGCAGATCCGCAACGGCTTGCGCGCGATCGGATTCGAGCCGGCCGAGTCCGTAGAGCGCCTTCCACTCTTCCTCGGGCGTTTTCAGCTCGCGCGCCAGCGCCAGCCCGGCGTTGAAATCGTCGCGCGCGCCTTCGCGATGACCGCCGCGCAGGCGAGCCTCGCCGCGATACAGCCGGCTGTGCAGCATCTCGCGGCGGTTGCCGATCCGCGTCGCCACGTCGATCGCTGCCGTAAAACTCTGCTCGGCTTCATCGAGCCTGGAGAGATCGAGCGCGAGCACGATGCCGCGATTCTTGAGGTTGTTCAATTCGCCGTCGACGTCGTGGTCGCGGACGAATTCCGCTCTCGCCTGATCGTAGGTCGCCAGCGCCTTCACGGGATCGCCGAGGCGGCGGTACAGCACACCGAGATTGACGAGCAGCAGCGCATGCTCACGCGGCCGCAACTCGGCGCTCGAATCGAGGTCCTCGTAGATGGCGAGCGCCTCCTGATCCCGGCCGAGCCGTTGATACAAGGCGGCCTGATTGGCGAGCAGCAGGCGGCGGCGGCGCGGGACCCAGGGCTCGGATGCGGCCGTCGCGGTGAGCGCGAGCGCGTCCTGATAGAGTCGGCCGGCGTCCGCATACCGGCCGACGTAAAAATGAACGTTGGCCAGGTTGCCGATCTGCTCGGTCCTTCCCTCCAGGAATCCGGCGCGTGTCGATCGCTCGATGGCGCCGGTGAAGAGCCGTTCGGCGTCCCCGTAATCGCCGGCGGCCAGCGCCGCAAGACCCTCGCGATTCCAGGAGAGAGAGGCGTCAGCGCCGTTGCCGAGGCTCTCGAAGACGTGCGCCGCAGCAGCGGCGTGGCGTCGAGAGTCGTCGTAACGGCCGAGTCCGGTTTCGATCGTCGCGGCGCCGAGGAGCGCACGCGCGTGTTCGAGCGACCGCGGCGGCGCGGCGTCCGCGGCTCGCTTGTACGCCTCGAGCGCGCCGGCCGGGTTTCCGTCGCTCTCGAGTTTCTTCGCCTCGGACGGGGACCCACGAGGGTCGCGCGTTTGCGCCGCGATCGGCGCCAGCAGTCCGCAGCCGGCCAGCACCAGGACGAGCGTCACGGGTAGCCGGCTGCGCACGGTCGAAGCCTACTACACGGGCGGGACCCTTTTGTTGTTCTGTACGGGCCAGCTCCGCGGTCTTACTGGGTCGTGAAGGGGTTCGGGATTCGGGATTCGGGGTTTGATCTCCTACCAATACCCGAACCGACGCACACGAATTCCGAATCCCCCACACGGGCGATGAAAATGAGCGGTCGATATAATCGAGCGGGTGGCCTACGCGGATCTCTCCGACGAGGAACTGCTCGCCGCGTCGCGGCGGGCAGGCGCGGATCGCGCGGTGCTCGTCAACGAGCTGTTCGCGCGCCATTACGAGCGGGTCGCCCGTTGGTGTCTGCGGTTCACGGGCGATCGCGAAAGCGCCGCGGACCTTGCGCAGGACGTCTTCCTCAAAGCTCATCGTCATCTCGCCTCGTTCAAGTCCGAATCGCGGTTCTCGACGTGGCTGTACACGATCGTCCGGAACGAGTCGCTACGCCGACTGGATCGCCAGCGTCCAGTGGCCGACTCGGAGGACGTGCTGGCGGATGTCGCCGCCATCGACCCCACACCCGACGAGCTGGCGCGTCGATCCGAGCGCGGCGAGCGGCTGAACCGTTTTCTCGCGACGACGCTCGATCTCGTCGAACGGAGAGTCTTCGTGCTCCATTACGGTGACGGGATGCCGCTGGAGGCGATCACTCGATTACTGCGCCTCGACAACACGAGCGGCGCAAAGGCGTACATCGTCAGTGCTCGACGGAAGATCGCGAGAGCGGCCAACCGTCTGAAAGCGCGAGGAGAAGGCCTGTGAGCGAGCGACACGGGACCGAGCTCGAATCCGTACTCGGCGCGACGTCCGATTGCGTACCGGTCGGGCGGTTTGCGGAACGTCTCAGCGAACACGAACAGCGGCACGTGGACAACTGCGCGCGATGCCAGAGCGAGCTCGCGTTGTGGCGCGAGTTCGAGGAGTCCCATCCCGCCGCGGATGAAGGCGCGGCCGTCTCCTGGATCGTCGCCGAGCTCGGGCGCCGCAATCGGCTGGTGCCGGCCCGGAGGGCACTATCGGGCCTGACAAGCCTGACAAGTCTTACAGGGCCGGTTTGGCGATGGACAACGGCAATCGCGGCGGTCGCGCTCATCACAACCGGCGTCTATTTGCTGCGGGATCGCGAGCCTGCGGTCCGCGAGATCGTCAATCCATCGCAGACCTATCGAACGGTCCGGCTGTTGGTCCGCGGCCCAGTTGGCGATCTCACGGCCGCGCCAACCGCGATCGAATGGGTGGCGCCAAGCGACGCCGTCAGCTACGATGTAGGCGTTTTCGAGGTCGATCTCACGCCGCTCTGGCGGACGACCTCGAATATTTCGCGCGTCGAGCTTCCAGCCTCCGTCGTCCGCCAGTTCGTTCCAGGCAAGGCCATCCTTTGGGAGGTCCGAGCTCGGAACGCGGCGAACCGGGTCATCGCGGAATCGGGTACTCAACGATTTCGGGTCGCCATTGCCGGGAGCTCGCCGAAGGGATGAGCCATGAGGACGAGCTTGAAGGCCGGCCGCTTTGCCGCCGCGGCGGTGCTCTCGCTGTTTCTGATTCCGACTGCCGTACGTGCGACGCTCCCGAATAGCGTCTCGCTCAGGCTGAGCAACGAAGTCGCTCCGCCTGGCGGCATCGCACAAATGAAGGTCGCGGTCACCGAACCGCGGCCGATTTCGACCGGCGGGATGTCCTTCTTCGCCGATTTCGATTTCGCCGGCATCGCCGTCATGAGCCCGGCCAACGACACGTACGGCGTCGCACAAATCGCTGGAACGCAACTGCGGTTTGCCGTTCAGTCGCCGAGCGGCACGTTCGGCACCGCCAGCGACTATCCGATTTTCACCGTGGCTCTTCGAGTGCCTGCGACGACATCACTCGCCACAGTCGCCCCGATCTCGATGGGCGGCGACGGCCTTCAGTTCGTGAGCCCGACTGGCAGCGCATATACGACGGAGCTCAAGAACGGATCGCTGACCGTGGCGCCGGTACTTTCGATTGACGACGTGACGCCGGGAAGCGCCGACTTGCCGGCAGGCAGTGTCGTGACGATTTCGGGCCACGGCTTCCGTCCGACGACGCGCGTGAGGTTTGAGGCCGCGAAGCTGCAGGCGGTCCGATACGTCGATTCGACGCGGATGCTCGTCGTCCTCGGATCGCCGACGCGCATGCACGGGCAACGGATTCGTGCGGAGAACATCGACGGCACGAAGACGACATACTTCTCGTATCAACGGACAACACGTCATGGGACATCGGGCGTCGCCGCGCTGCAGAACACGATGCCGTTGTTTCCGATGCGGCTCGCGACTCATGCCGAGATCGACGTCCCGGGCGTGTTGACGGGCGTGGCGCTCCAGAACATCGGCAGCATCACGGCGGTGGCGATCCTCGAGCTCGTGTCGCCGAACGGCCGGCCGCTCGCCTGGACATGGACGACGATTCGTCCGAATCAATTCCGCATGAAGGAGATTTCGGAGCTGTTCGGCATCACCTACGGCCCGGACTTCGCCGTGCGTGTCTGGTCGGACGAGCCGATCCAGGCCATGGGCGTTGCCGTCGACGCCTCCGGAGAGACCTCGCCAATCGTGCCGCGATAAACGAGCGACGTAATCCCGGTGAGCAGTTGTTGGCGCCTCCCACCATCGCGCGTCCTCAGCCCTTCGACTCAACGCTCAGGACAGGCTCTTCGACTCAACGCTCAGGACAGGCCTTCGACTCAACGCTCAGGACAGGCTCTTCGACTCAACGCTCAGGACAGGCCCTTCGACTCAACGCTCAGGACAGGCCCTTCGACTCAACGCTCAGGACAGGCCCTTCGACTCAACGCTCATCCTGAGCTTGTCGAAGGATGAGCGTTTCACTCAGGACAGGCCCGTCGAAGGACGAGCGCTGCGCTCATGGTTCGACACGCTCACCATGAGCGGTTGATTACGACGTTGATTCAGCTGCCGCCCGGAGTCACCGTGTGAAGTCGTGCGTGCTCCTGACACTGGCCGTCGCGCTGATGGCCGCGGCGTGCGGCGGTGAGAAGGGCCGTGCCGCCGCGGCGCCGCCGCAGCAGGCGGTCGCCTGGAAAGCCGTGGGAACGTGGTCCGGCCGCGGCAACAAGCAAACCGAATCGTTCACCAGCGACTCCGGCGCGCTCCGAATCCACTGGAAGACGACGCTCGGCGATGCGGAATCCGCGTCAACCGGACGATTCCGCGTCACCGCCCATAGCGCCATCAGCGGACGGCTGCTCGATCAGGTGGTCGATCATCGCGGCGCTGGCGACGGCATTGGCTTCGTCAATCAGGATCCGCACGTCTTCTACCTGATGATCGAGTCGGATCACGTCGACTGGACGCTGTCGGTCGAGGAAGCCATCGCCGGGACAGTGACCGCGCCCCGTTGAGAACATCAAGAAAAC